>CAZFVP010000069.1:0-6653 GCA_964522345.1 uncultured Gammaproteobacteria bacterium
TGAAAAAATGGTCGTTAAAAATAGACACTTGAAGTAAAAAGAGCGGCTAAATGCCGCTCTTTTTACTTGTTAGTGAACTTAAACAACCTCAACTTTAATTTTGTCCGAAATAATACCCTGCCATTTTGCAGGGCCGGTCGTATGCACCGATTCACCTTGCGTATCCACCGCTACGGTGACCGGCATATCCTTGATTTCAAATTCTTGAATCGCCTCCATACCTAGTTCCGGAAAGGCAATAACCTTTGCATCGGTAATCGCTTTTGAAACTAAATAAGCTGCACCACCGACCGCCATCAAATAGACCGCGTTATGTTTTGCTATTGACTCACAGGTCGCCGGGCCGCGTTCGGCTTTACCCACCATGCCTATTAAGCCAGTTTGTTCAAGCATCATGTCGGTAAACTTGTCCATTCGAGTCGCGGTTGTTGGGCCCGCTGGACCTACCGCTTCTTCACGAACCGCGTCGACTGGGCCAACGTAATAAATAAAGCGGTCAGTGAAGTCAACGCCATCCGGTAGACCTTCACCATTTTCGATCAACGATTGAATTCGTTTGTGGGCAGCATCTCGACCGGTCAACAACTTACCCGAGAGCAATACCGTTTCACCGGGTTGCCACTCAAGCATGTCTTCTTTTTTGAGAGTATCTAGATTTACCTTTCTGGTACTCGGGCCAACGTCCCAGCTAATTTCCGGCCAGTCACTCAAACTTGGCGTAGTTTGCAAGGCCGGCCCGTTACCGCGTAGGATAAAATGCGCATGCCGCGTAGCCGCACAATTAGGAATCATGGTAACCGGCTTTGATGCCGCATGCGTTGGATAATCCTTAATTTTCACATCCAGCACGGTTGTCAAACCACCTAAACCTTGAGCACCGATGCCGAGTTGATTAACTTTTTCAAAAATTTCTAAACGTAACTCTTCAACTCGAGAGTTAGGGCCGCGAGCAATTAACTCATGTATGTCTACTGGCTCCATCAAAACCTGTTTGGCCAGCACTGCCGATTTTTCGGCCGTTCCACCAACTCCTATCCCCAACATTCCGGGTGGGCACCAACCGGCCCCCATAGTGGGAACCGTTTTCAAGACCCAGTCAACCAAGGAGTCGCTGGGGTTCAACATCACCATTTTAGACTTATTTTCAGAGCCGCCCCCTTTCGCAGCAAGCTCAATATCAACAGTATCACCTTCAACAACCTCATAATGAATAACCGCCGGTGTATTGTCTTTGGTATTCGCTCTAGCGCCCAAGGGGTCAGCTAAAATTGATGCCCGGAGCACATTATCAGGGTGCTTATACGCACGGCGCACACCTTCATTGATCATATCAGTAACCGACATTTCAGCGTCCCAGGTGACGTCCATGCCAACCTTAGCAAACACGGTAACAATGCCTGTATCCTGACAAATTGGCCGACGCCCTTCAGCGCACATGCGAGAGTTAATAAGAATTTGAGCCATAGCATCTTTTGCAGCCTGTGACTCTTCGCGCTGATATGCGCCATGCATTGCGTCGATAAAATCTTTAGGGTGATAATAAGAGATGAACTGCAAAGCGTCCGCTACGCTGTCGATCAAATCGTCTTGCTTAATAGTTGTCATAATTTCGTCAAGGAATAGGCGATGTTAAGGGAGATTTAGGTAGACAGTTTAGCAAATCTTAGCCCAAGTTATGCACTCTGTGTGGCCTAAACAGCTTAGAAATTTGACTAAATTTCTAATAAAAGCAATAACTACTGTAACAGCATTGATTTATTGCACGGAAACAACTGAATTAACAAAGGTTTTAAGCTAAAATTTCAGGTTCGTTTTGACTCATGCAAACTAACTATAATAACGAGATGCGCACCTCTAATTTCTTGCTTTCCACACTTAAAGAAACTCCAGCCGATGCTGAAATTATCAGCCATCAACTAATGTTGCGCGCAGGTATGATTCGTAAAGTCGCGGCAGGCATCTATACATGGCTACCCGTGGGTTTGCGTGTAATGCGTAAAGTTGAGAATATTGTACGTCAAGAGATGGATAAATCTGGCGCTCAAGAAGTTTTGATGCCATCAGTACAGCCTGCGGAACTCTGGAAAGAATCTGGTCGTTGGGAAATGTATGGCGGTGAGTTACTGCGGATGAAGGATCGTCATGGCCGAGACTTCGCGTACGGGCCGACTCATGAAGAAGTAATCACCTTGTTAATGAGTAACGAAATTCGAAGCTACAAACAACTACCTGTTAATTTTTATCAAATTCAAACTAAGTTTCGCGATGAGCGCCGCCCTCGTTTTGGAGTAATGCGTGCGCGCGAATTTGTTATGAAAGATGCCTATTCATTTCATCTTGATCAAGCGAGTTTGCAACAAACTTATGACGTGATGTATCAAACCTATACTGATATTTTCAATCGATTGGGCTTGGGCTTTCGCGCGGTTGAAGCTGATACAGGCAGCATAGGTGGCAGTGCGTCTCACGAATTTCACGTACTGGCCGATTCTGGTGAAGATGCGATTGCAGTCTGTGACAAATATGATTATGCCTCCAATGTAGAGTTAGCCGAAGCACTGGCCATCGGTGGTGAGAGAAGCAAGCCTATGCAAGAAATGGCACGCATAGACACACCGGGTCAACACACGATAGCGGCTATTTGCGATTTTTTAAATGCGCCAATTGAAAGCACTATTAAAACGCTTTTAGTAAAAGGCGATGAAGAAGGCTCTGTGGTCGCCTTAGTGTTACGCGGTGATCACGAACTAAATGAACTTAAAGCAGAGAAACATCCTCTAGTAGCGGCACCGCTGACATGGGCAAGCGACGAAGAAATTCAAGCGGCCGTAGGTTGCGCACCTGGTTCAATTGGAACCGTGGGTTTAGACCTTACCGTGATAGCCGATCGCTCAGCTATCAACTTAAGCGACTTCATTTGCGGTGCTAACCAAGATGACGTCCACCTTACCGGTGTTAATTGGGGCCGCGATTGCCCGGAGCCTATTGAGTTTGACCTACGCAAGGTTGTCGAAGGCGACCTTTGCGCACGCTCGACCGATCAAGAAGACGGTTCATGTTTATCGATTACTCGTGGCATTGAAGTTGGTCATATATTTCAACTAGGCACCAAGTACAGTCAGGCAATGAAAGCTACCTGCCTAGATAACAACGGAAAAGCCGCAGTAATGCCGATGGGTTGTTACGGCATTGGTATATCTCGTATTGTCGCGGCTGCAATTGAACAGAACAATGATGGCAGAGGCATCATATGGCCGGCCGCGATAGCACCATTTCAATTAGTGATCACGCCAATCGGTTATAACAAGTCGGAACGAGTAAAAAGCGTATGCGATGATTTATACGCTAAGCTTGAATCTATCGGCATTGAAGTCTTATTAGATGACCGCAATGAACGACCGGGCATCATGTTTGCCGATGCAGACCTTATAGGTATTCCCCACCGAGTTGTTGTTGGTGAGAAAAGCTTAGATAAGGGGCAAATAGAATATAAAAATCGCCGTGCTGAGTCAGCTGAAGACGTTGCTCAAGATAACATCTTTGATTTCTTACAAAACGCGTTACTCAACATTTAGCCCATGAAAACTTTGCGCGCTTTGAAATTATTATCTATCACTTTGCCATTTTTGATTGGCTTTAGTGCGACCAATGCTGCTGGTGCAGATGGCGTTGATCCTGATCTTATTCAAGCACTCAAGCAAGCCACACACGACATTAGCGAAGGCCGCACTGATCTTGATTCACTCACTTGGCTTTCAACAATGTCAGAAAAGTTGGAACGAAGAATTCCTGATCCATATTATCGTGTACGATTGCTGAAAGCAGTTTCTACCGAAGCCGCGCGTGCAGGCTTAGACCCTCAGTTAGTACTAGCGGTTATCGATATTGAAAGTAACTTCAATCGACACGCTCTCTCGCACGCAGGTGCTCAAGGCCTAATGCAGGTAATGCCGTTTTGGAAAGAAGTGTATGGCAACGTTGAAGATGATCTATACAATCCGTTGGTGAGCCTACGCTACGGCTGCACCATTCTACGCCATTATATGGACAACTACCCTGACCTTACTCAAGCGCTCGCCGCCTATAATGGTTCATTAGGTAAAAACGTTTACCCAAACAAGGTATTTAAACGCTTAGCAAGTCGGTGGCAATTCAAAGAAGACAGGTACTCACGTAACTTCGGCCAACCTGAGGTAATCAGTTCTAGCGACTCAATTCGCGATCAACTCAATCTCAATTAGACCATTTTGACATCGCAAAACTAGTTACATGTTCCCAAGTTATCGCCATGACATAGGCGCATGACTTTTCGATCATCAAGCTTATGGCTCATGATCATCAAGCTTATGATTATGCACATTGTAATTACTAAAATTGCTTTCTAAACGGTCGATTACTGTATGTTCCAGCAGTTTTTTCTGCTGCAATACGGCAACTACCTCAGCGCCGATCAACGCCACCACCCAAGACAAATAAATCCAAATTAAAAATATCGGCAAGGCAGCCAAGGCACCATAAACCACTTCATAATCGGCGAAATTCTCCAAATACACTTGAAAACCCCGCTTAGTTGCTTCAAACAAGGTTGATGCAACTATAGCGCCTACCAGAGCGTGCATTAAACTAACTCTCACATTTGGCATTACTAGATATAACAATAAGAATGCCAACGCCATTAGTAAAATAGGCACCAATACTGCTCCAATTGAAGCCACCTGACCAGTAAATAAAGATAGTGACATAACGTAGGCTGACATAGTCAAACTAGCCCCCATCAACAATGGGCCCAGCGTCACCAGAGACCAATATACAGTTAGCTTAGCCGATAAGGAGCGGCCTTCCTTGACTCGCCAAATATCGTTAAATGACGATTCGATATTAGACAATAACAACAGTGCCGTCAGTAAAAACGCCCCGCCTCCTACAATCGTGAGCTTGCCAGCGCGTGTAGCAAACTCGTCAATATAAAGTTTCACGTCGTTGCTAGCGGCGGGCACCAAGAATTGATAAATAAAATTTTCGACTAATACCCCCATATTATCAACAGACGAGAGCGCCACCAAAGCAATTGTCATCATTGGCGCCAGTGCTAATAACGAACTAAACGCCAACGATGCTGCATGACGAGGCAAACGATCTGAGCGAAAACGTTGAATTACCGCGATCGGAATATCAAACAGTTGTGTTAACTTAGCCTTTAACGAATAATCGCCCATAGAATATTATTGGAGAATCAAAGTGGAAATTACCATCTATCATAACCCAAGGTGCTCAAAATCACGCCAATCATTGGCATTACTTGAGGAACACGGGATTAAACCAAAGGTTGTAGAATATTTACAAAACCCACCTACTCATCAACAACTTGATAGTATTTTGCGTGGTTTGGATATGCAACCGCGTGATTTAATGCGAAAAGGTGAAACCGAATTTAAAGATCAAGATTTAGCCAACGAGAGTTTGAGTCGTGACCAACTAATCAACGCAATGGTCAATACTCCAAAATTGATAGAACGCCCCATCGTTATTGCTGGAGACGAGATTATTATCGGCCGCCCTCCTGAAAATGTGTTAACTATTCTGCCGTAAACCACTATGAAGATTTTAATCGTTTACGATAGTCGCCTTGGCTCGGTACAAAAGATGGCACGTTTAATCGCCAGAGGTGTCGAGTCAACCGGCAACGCAAGCGCAGTGATTCGTTGTGTGCCGGCTGTATCAGCTGAGCCCACAACGAAAGAACAACCTGAGTATGGTGACCTATTCGTCGAACTTAGTGATCTTGAGCAATGTGATGGTCTGATTATTGGTAGTCCTACTCGATTTGGCAATATGTCGGCATCAATGAAATACTTCCTCGATAGCACAACTTCGCTTTGGATGTCCGGCTCACTGAGCGGCAAGCCTGCAGCAGTGTTTACCTCTAGCTCATCAATGCATGGAGGGCAGGAATCAACTCTGCTTTCAATGTTAAACCCTTTGCTGCATCACGGCATGTTGCTTTGCGGCCTACCCTTCACTGAACACGCACTCGGCAAAACCACGACAGGTGGAACCCCTTATGGCGCGAGCCACGTCGCCGGGTCAAGTAATAACAACCCTATTTCAGATGATGAAAAAGCCTTGTGTATTGCATTAGGTAAACGAATTTCTAAGTTTGCGGATGCGTTAAAAAACACTTAAGCCCTGAGTAGCGATCAAGACCGGGTTGGGATTCAATCTCAGCTTTACCTCTTCAACAAGTTTTGCAAGAACGGAATCGTGACCCGTCGTTGCTCGACTAAGGAGGCATGGTCGATTTGCTCAAGCACGCCAAACAACTGACCAGTATCGCGCGGTGAACGGCTCTGCAAATAACGCACTGCGTCATCGGAAATGGATAAACCCCTAGCCTTAGCGCGCATTTTTAGCGCTTCGAAACGCTGCTCATCATTAAGTTCACGCACAGCATAGATAAGACCACTTGATAAGCGGCTGACTAAATCTTTCAAGGTAAACCCAGACCCTTCAGGAGGCTGGGTAGCGCTAACGATCAATTGGCCACCAGCATGTTTGATTTGCTCAAAAAGGGTAAACAAAGCGCGCTCTTTTTCACTGTCCCCAGCCCAAGCTTCAATATCGTCTACACAAACAATGTGTTTAACATCCACAAC
>CAZFVP010000069.1:6753-8090 GCA_964522345.1 uncultured Gammaproteobacteria bacterium
CAATAAAGGAAACGCCAATTGGCCTGGTTGTTCGTTCATAGCTTATTAATATTAGGTATTGCGGTCAGCCTGTTTTTTCACGTTCTACGTTTCTTAATAATCATAACGTCGAACCTTCATCGGTATTGGTCGCCTTCACAGACCAGATATAAACATAGGCTAGACCACTGATCACAGTGGTTAGTAAAACCGCATAGTTAAATAAGGGCTGAATCGCACTGAAATCATACTGCATCGCCAGCGCGCCTAATACCAACACAATATACGCAATTTGAGTGAAGGTATTCAGTTTGCTAACAACTAAGGGCTCCATTTTAACCGAACCGAAAAATAGCACCATCAGCAAATAACCACCGACAATAATCACATCTCTGAAGACCACCGTAACCATTAACCAAAACGGAATGAGGCCCATTACCGATAGCATAATATAACTACTAACGAGTAATCCCTTGTCAGCCAACGGGTCCAGCAATGAACCCAAATACGTTTCAGCGTTAAAGCGTTTTGCTATAAAACCGTCGAGTGCGTCGGTAATGCCTGCAATAATAAATACCAATAGCGACAGAGTAAATTGTTGCTTTTGCAGCAATACAACTAGCCATGGCACTAAACCGATACGCGCAAGAGTCAATAAATTTGGTATATAAATGATCATAGGTTCACTGTTCCAGCACTTGAGAGCTGATTATCTCTAGCTTTTATTGGATACACAATAGCCGATGAAACGGCTACAATAGCGCCCCTATATTATCGAGACCAAGTTTTACGAAAGTTGGCTCGATCTAACTAATGAATATTGACCTTCAATGGAGCAACAACGTGGCCCAATCTGACAAACCTGACTCTTTATCTTATCGTGACGCTGGCGTTGATATTGACGCAGGAGACGCTTTCATTGATGTAATCAAACCTGTGGCAAAACGTACACAGCGCGAAGGCTGCATAAGCGGTTTAGGTGGCTTTGGTGCACTGTTTCAGGTCCCTCAAAATTACAAAGAACCTATCTTAGTATCTGGCACAGACGGTGTTGGCACTAAACTAAAACTTGCATTTGACCTAAATAGGCATGACACGATTGGAATTGATTTAGTCGCCATGTGTGTTAACGACGTGATCGTGCAAGGTGCTGAACCTCTATTCTTTTTAGATTACTTCGCAACTGGCAAGCTAACTCCTGATGTTGCCGCACAAGTAGTGAAAGGCATCGGTGAAGGGTGTGTTCAAGCAAACGCGGCTTTGATTGGCGGCGAAACTGCTGAAATGCCAGGCATGTACAAGTCAGGCGAATACGATTTGGCTGGGTTTTGCGTCGGCGCCGTCGAAAAATCCGAAAT
>CAZFVP010000069.1:8190-10818 GCA_964522345.1 uncultured Gammaproteobacteria bacterium
AAACCGCCAATATCGAACGCAGCGAAATGTACCGCACCTTTAATTGCGGCATTGGCATGATCCTAGTTGTTGATGAGGCTGATGCCGAACAAAGCATCAAATTATTAAGCGAGGCTGGGGAAACCGCATTTGTCGTTGGCGAAATTAAAGGCGGCACTTCAGAGCAACAAGTTCAAATACTATAAGCATGTCAAAACAAACTCGCGCCGTTGTCTTAATATCCGGTAGCGGCAGTAATTTACAAGCCTTCATCGATCAAGTTTCGAAAGGCGAGCTCCCAATTGAGATTAGCTTGGTCATCAGTAATAACACTGATGCCTTTGGCTTGGAGCGGGCTCGGAATGTGGGGATACCAATCTGTGCGATTGATCATCGCCGATTTGATTCGCGCTTAGAGTTCGACCAGGCATTAATACGAGAGATCGACGCGGTGCAACCAGATATTGTTATTCTGGCTGGTTTTATGAGAATTTTAACCGAAGACTTCGTCAACCATTATCATAACCGTTTGGTTAATATCCACCCGTCGTTATTGCCAAAGTACCCTGGTACTAACACTCATCAGCGAGCCTTAGATGCAGGTGATCACTGGCACGGAGCAAGTATCCATTTTGTGGTCCCCGAGGTCGATGCAGGCCCCATCATTTTGCAAGGTCGCCTAGCGATAAGCCCAAACGACACTAGCGACAGCCTGCAACAACATATTCATAAAATTGAACACGTTCTTTACCCGTTGGCGATTAAATGGTTTGCTGAAAACCGCCTAAGCATAGACATTGACAAAGTATTACTAGATGGTGAAACCTCGGCGGAACAGTTGCAAACCTTTGATGTGTGATATAGCTTAATTATTACTACTCTATTTCACCAACCTATCTATAAAAATTCTTATTTTGCAGACATTTTTGACTAAGTTTTTCTTTGCCCTTAGCCTATCACTATTGGTATGTATTGCTATGCCTAACCACGCTCTTGCATTAAGCCCTGTTACTATTAGCTATAAAATAAAATTTGAAAGCAGCAAATTTGGTAAGGCTACCTTAGGGCGTATCAAGAATACAATTAACGCTACTGAGAACGGTTACTCAATTGACTCTGTTACTAAAGCTCAAGGCATGGCGGCTATTGTACTGGGCAGCAATCGTCAACAATCGTGCGAATTCGACGTAAAAGACGGCAAAGCCGTCTCAAGAAAATACGGTGGCGGGCGCATTGGCAAAACTGACTACGAGGTAGACTTTGATTGGGCTGGTGGTAAAGCGTATTTCAACGATAAAAAAACCAAGAAAAACGACGTTAATAAGGAGGCTATAGACTTGCCCGCCGGCTACATTGTCGACAATTGTTCAATGTGGTTTGCAATCGCACTCCTTAAAGGTGAAATACCTGATAAGCAATCAATGTATGTGGTGGACGGGAAAGACAGGCGCATACGAGGTTTCAAATTCCGCTCAACTAGTGAGGAGGTCATCGACACCAAGTTAGGGCAAAAACAAGTGACAAAAGTTGTGTACGAGCGTGAACAGCGGCCTAATAGAACTTGGACCTTTTGGTTGTCTCATGAAGATGAGTATCTGCCGTTAAAGGCGCAGGAGTCACGCAAGTCGCGTACCACAACTTTTGAAGTAATTGGGCTTACTCTCGACAGCTAAGAATATTGGCGCCTAACAAATAAACCCGTAGAAAAATCAAAGCCCTTAGTACTAATCTAGCAGATCTACGTTCAGGTCATTTTAACCGTACTCTGGCGTTCACGATTAACCTCTAAACAAGTAACATCTGGCCTAGAGTAGTGCCCTGCGGGGTCAAAGCTTTGTCGCTCTTCGCGTACGCGTTCTAAATCAATCTCCGCAGTGAACAAGCCTTCTACTTCTATTTGAGGCTCGATAATAAAATCACCGTTCGGAGCGCATAAACATGAGCCTCCGTTGGCTAGATATTTAGAATCTCCGATGCTTTGAATAATATCATCGTACACCGGAAGGCTAGTTGGTATATCAGCCACCGGCATTAGCCCGCTAACAGCCATTGAGAACGAACGCCCCTCTTTAGCCAAAAAAGGTGTTATGTCTTGTGTATTGCGGAGCGCACCAGGCCAAATAGCAACGTGTAAATTTTCACCTTGGCCGTAAAGTGCGGCACGGGCGAGTGGCATCCAGTTTTCCCAACAGTTTAAGCCTCCGAGTGTAAAGCCTCCGAGTGCATGGGTCTGCAAACCATGTCCGTCGCCCGGCGACCACACTAAACGTTCTTCATAGGTAGGCATTAACTTTCGGTGCACTGACTGCACTACACCTTGTTTATCAATATATACCATCGAGCAATATAAGCTCATACCGGTTCTATCTTGAGGTCGCTCTATCGTACCCAAATAAACCGCAACACCAGACGCTTTAGCGTGTTGACAAACCGTTTCTAAATCGCCCGCTTCAATATCGATTGCGTTGCGCACATAATGTGCATACATTTGTTTTTGCTGCTCATTATTGAACTGGGCTCCGCCTGTAAGCTCTACCCAAAATGGGTACCCTGGGGCTAAGGCTTCACCAAAGGCAATGAGATCACAGCCTTGCCTACCAGCATCGCTAATATAAGACGCAACTTTGTCTAAGGTTGCAAGTTTATCTA
>CAZFVP010000070.1:0-10686 GCA_964522345.1 uncultured Gammaproteobacteria bacterium
TTGGCGCGAGGTGTTATTGATACATTTCCAGGTGTTGATTCTACGATGACATCGATATCGGTCAATGCTACGCCACCAGAAATAAGCTTAGTAGCCTTAAATGTTCCGTTGGCATTAACATCTTTGAACGCCGCCATTGGTACGGCAAGTGCTTCGCCGCCACTAATATCTTCCTCTTCTTCGCTCTCCTCTGGTAAATAAGAATCGAGGTTCAAGTCAGTGAGATTCAAATCAAATTTCAATTTTGGCTGTTCAAAGTTAACTACCGAGGCCGAGCCCGTCAATGCAGTTTGGTCTAGATTAACCACCAAATTCCTAAGTAGTGCTCCTTCTAAACTACCTGCAAAATCAGCATTCATGCTTACCGCTTTTAACACTTGCGGGTCGCTAGGTTCAAAGTCAAGGTCTAATGTCTTCACCAACTCCCTAGCATCAAACTCTGCAACGCTAAAAGTGCCAGTCGCGCTCGGCTCATCAATGAATTTTTTAACGCTTAGTTTAGACACAACTGCTTCAACGTTTTGATAATTCACGTTCAAAGATTCCATTGTCGCAGTTTGGTCGTCTAAGTTAGCAACCAGTTTTGGCATTGAGGCTTGCATCTCGTGTGCACCCTTGAGTGCAACATTTAAACCGGATGCCTGAACCAGCGCCGACTGTTTAAAAGTAACTTCGTCAAGCGCGACTTGAATATCAAACTCACCTTGCTCAATTTGAGCTAAGAGGTCTTGAGCCTGCACATCAAAAGTATCGGTATCAATAAGCGCCTTGGCGGTTACGTCAAATTTAGTAATATCGGGTGAGGTTGAATCTTTAAGCTGGCCAACCGCATTAATATCGGCTAATGATGTGCCGATTAAATTTCCAGTTACTACGTTTAAGTTACTTAGCTCTAAGACACTGCCTTCTTGGCGGTCGTCGATAACTACTGTGCCATCGCTAAGCTCCACGCCTTGAATCGCAAGCGCAACCGCGGCGGTGGCCGAATCTTCTTCTACCTCTTCTGGCGTATCATCGCTCAAGCCTGAAAAACTGTCTAAGCCACTTTTTAAGGTCACCAACTTAATCATTGGCCGCTCTAACACAACCGTATCAACTTCGACTTTTTTACTCAGCAGAGGCGCGAACTTAACTCGCAATTGAGCGGTATCAACCGACAGCATATTGCCATCAATACCGTCTGGCTGGGACAATGCTAAACCTTGAGTTTTTACCCCTAACCAAGGAAACACGGATATCTTAAGATCGCCGCTGAGAGTTAGGTCTCGACCGGTTTTGTCTTTGACTAACGCAGATAATTCATCCCGATAATCATTTGGATCAATCACATTTGGAATAATGATGACGGCAGCCAGCACCAAAATAACCAACGTAACTAAAAAACCTAACAGCCATTTTATAAGTCGTAACATTTCGCGCACCTAATTCAGAGAATTCCAAATAATAATAAAGTAATACTAACAAGTTCTTATAGTTTAAGAGCGATAAATAAACTAAAGATTAACGACCCCGAGTTGTGAGCCTTAATATTACTCTCGTGCTAGGCTATACGATTCAAACCCTACAAAAAAGTGAACATATGAAAATTTTACTCCTAATATCGACTTTACTGGTTTTTAGTCA
Source organism: uncultured Gammaproteobacteria bacterium (assembly GCA_964522345.1). Lineage (GTDB taxonomy): Bacteria > Pseudomonadota > Gammaproteobacteria > Arenicellales > Arenicellaceae > Arenicella. Next base: position 1,624 of record CAZFVP010000070.1, read on the forward strand.
ATCAGCTTTTGCTGAAACTCAATTCTCTATCACAACAAAAGTTACTCACAATAGTCAAAAGAGTGACGTATACAACAACACAGTCACGCCCAATTCAGAACTCAAAATCATCTCAGAAGATCAATATGAACTATTGGTAGCCGCTACTGAAACGGATAATGACAACATATTGATAAAGATAGTTTTAGAAGCCAACGGTGAGATTCAAACACCGAGCTTACTCGCAAGGTATGGGGAAGAAGTTGGCTTTGAAGCTAATGGAACCCGTGTTTTTATGGTTGTTTCTAAAACCTAATGGATCATGACGGCAAGCCTACGACCATCGAATCGTAGGCTTGCTGTAGAACTTCGGCACCAGAGCCGGGTATGTGTGCATTTTGGCTAATATGCCTTCGGAATAAGCGCGAGCTTGGCTCTCCGTGATATAAACCAACCACATGGCGTGACATATGGTTAAGTCGTACGCCTTTATGAGTTTGTTTTTCAACATAACTCATGTATTCCTTCAACACTTCATCTCGTGTAAGAGGAGTACTGTCATCGCCGTATAGCTCTGCGTCAACACGCGCCATAATATAGGGGTTTGAATAAGCTTCTCTTCCCATCATCACGCCGTCCACATGTTCAAGATGAGCATGACAAGCTTCGATTGTGCTTATACCACCGTTGATGACAATCTCTAACTCTGGAAAGGCCGCCTTGAGGGCATAAACCAAGGGGTACTCGAGTGGAGGTATATCTCGATTTTGTTTTGGACTCAAACCTTTCAACCACGCCTTGCGAGCATGCACTAAAAAGGTTTTACAACCTGCATTCGCGCTCGCTTCCACCAAGTTCCAAAGAGCTTCTTGTGGTTCTTGGTCATCGACCCCAATGCGGCATTTAATCGTGACCGGAATATCCACCGCGGCCCGCATTTGTTTTACGTTTTGCGCAACCAATTCGGGACTCTGCATTAAGCATGCTCCAAAACTTCCCGACTGCACGCGATCACTGGGGCAACCAACATTAATATTAACCTCATCATAGCCCCACTCTTGAACCAGCTCAGCGCTTTTTGTCATCGCGGTTGGCTCACTGCCACCGAGTTGCAAGGCTACTGGGTGCTCCGTTTGATCAAAATCTAAAAATCGCGGTGTGTCACCAAACAATAAGGCACCGGTGGTAATCATTTCAGTATAAAGAACCGTATGCTTAGAAATTAAACGCGCAAGGTAGCGCTCATGACGATCGGTACAATCGAGCATGGGGGCGACACAAAAGCGTCTTGAGATTTTGACTGGGGTATTCACGCTGGCGATTCTACTCTGTTAGCACATTGTATTGAAGAGCAATATGGTGATTCGGAGCCCATTCAGACGCTAGATTACAAGGCGGCAAATGGGCATAAAAAATGCCGCCCGAAGGCGGCATTTCAACGAGATAGCTAACTATATAGAAAGCTAAAAAACCAATTACAAGGCACTCTTAATCGCGTCAACGCTGTCTTTGGCATCACCAAATAACATGCGTGTGTTCTCTTTGAAGAACAACGGATTTTCAACACCCGCATAGCCGGTTGCCATTGAACGCTTGGACACGATCACCGTTTTGGCGTTCCAAACTTCCAAGACTGGCATGCCCGCAATTGGACTATTTGGGTTTTCCAACGCCGCTGGATTAACAATATCATTAGCGCCAATGACCACCACCACGTCTACGTCACCAAGCTCATCGTTAATTTCATCCATTTCAAGAACGATGTCATACGGCACATTTGCTTCGGCTAACAACACATTCATGTGGCCAGGCATACGACCCGCTACAGGGTGTATCGCAAATTGAACGTCTACGCCTTTCTCTCTCAACTGCTTAGTTAAGTCAGACACCGCGTGCTGAGCATTAGCAACGGCCATGCCATAACCAGGCACAATCACAACTTTACCAGCGTCGCCCATCAATTGGGCCACTTCATCTGCTTGAATTGCAACGGCTTCACCTTGTTCACCTTCTTCGTCACCGCTATCAGAAGCCGTACCGAATCCGCCCATGATGACGCTAACAAAATTTCGATTCATGGCTCGGCACATGATGTAACTTAAAATAGCGCCTGAACTACCAACCAAAGCACCGACTACAATTAATAGATCGTTACTCAACATAAAACCGGTTGCAGCGGCGGCCCACCCCGAATACGAATTAAGCATCGAGATAACTACCGGCATGTCTGCACCACCGATCGCCATCACCATGTGCACGCCAAATGCGAATGCTATCAGGGTCATCAAAATTAGTGGAAACGTACCTTCGCCGTGATCAGCGCCTAAGAACCAAGAACCGATTAATACCCATAGCACAACCATGCCGATATTCAGCTGATGTCGCATGGGTAACAATAATGGTTTGCTTCCAATCTTGCCATTTAGCTTACCGAAAGCGACGACCGAACCAGTAAACGTTACTGCACCGATTAATACTCCTAAGTAAACCTCAACGTTGTGAATGGTTTCAGCTGCACCATACAGGCCAGCTGCAGGATCAAAGTAGCTCGCAAAACCAACAAGCACGGCAGCCATACCAACAAAGCTGTGAAGTATCGCGATTAACTCAGGCATTTGCGTCATTTCGACTTTAGCCGCTAAGCGCGCACCAATAGTGCCCCCAATGACAGCAGCTAAAATTAGCCACCCATAACTGTCGACACTCTCGTTCATGATCGTTGCAAAGACCGCAATTACCATGCCGATGATGCCGTACCAGTTACCTCGTTTTGATGACTCTTGGTTACTTAAACCCGACAGGCTTAAGATGAAGAGAATCGCAGCGGCGATATAAGCCGCAGAAATAGTTCCCATAGACATAATTTCTCTCCTCTATTTGCTGAACATTTTCAGCATGCGCTGAGTAACTAAAAAACCGCCTGCGATATTGATCGACGCGATCAATATCGCAATAAAGGCGAGAAACTGTACGGCTCCTGAGTCGGAAGATATTTGTAATATCGCGCCAACAACAATAATGCCCGAAATAGCATTAGTCACACTCATAAGAGGCGTGTGCAACGACGCCGTCACACTCCAGATCACTTGATAACCAACAAAGCACGCAAGAACAAATACCGTAAAATGACTCATAAAGTCCGCTGGGGCAACAGAACCAACACCGAGAAGGGCCAGCAACGCCACGCCCATCGCGCCAAAGGTCATCTTTGCTTTGGTCGCATTGCTCATTTCAGGAGCAGGCTCTGGCATTTTTGGTGCTTCTTTCGGTTTAGCTGGTGCCGCTGATAACTTCGGAGCAGGTGCGGGCCATGTAACCGCACCCTCATGAACAGCGGTTGCGCCACGAATCACCTCGTCTTCCATATTGATATTAACAACACCATCTTTTTCAGGCGTTAAATCAGATAACATGTGACGCAGGTTAGTTGAATACAGCTGTGATGACTGAGTTGCTAAACGGCTTGGGAGATCAGTATACCCAATGATTTTAACGCCCTTATGAGTCACCACTTTGTCTGCTTTCGAAAGCTTACAGTTACCACCTTGCTCGGCGGCCAAGTCAACAATCACACTGCCCGATTTCATGCTTTCTACCATGTCGGTAGTAATCAACTCAGGCGCGGGGCGGCCTGGAATCAATGCGGTCGTGACAATAATATCGATTTCTTTGCATTGCTCACGGAACATCGCCATTTCGGCATCGATAAACTCTTTACTCATGGTTTTGGCATAACCACCTTCACCTGAGCCATCCTCTTCGAATTCAAGTTCCAAAAACTCAGCGCCCAAGCTTTCAACTTGTTCTTTCGCTTCTAAACGAGTATCAAATGCACGAACAATTGCCCCCATGCTCTTAGCGGCACCAATCGCAGCTAAACCAGCAACACCTGCACCAATAACCATTACTTTGGCCGGAGGCACTTTACCGGCAGCGGTTACTTGACCGGTAAAGAAACGGCCAAACTGATTTGCCGCTTCAACAATCGCACGATAGCCACCGATGTTTGCCATTGAACTCAGCGCGTCCATTTTTTGCGAACGAGATAAACGCGGCACGCAATCCATCGCGATTACATTGATTTTCGCCTCAGCCAACTGAGCCATAAACTCTTCATTTTGAGCTGGCCAAAAGAAGCTAATTAATGTGGTACCGGCGGCTACTTTTTTGGATTCTTCTTCAGTCACACCGCGGACTTTCATAATAATGTCGGTATCAGCCCAAATTGCGTCGGCTTTGACCACTTCAACGCCAGCCTCTTTATACTCGGCGTCACTAAACTCAGCCAATTTACCGGCACCCGCTTGAATGCGCAAGGTATGACCGAGTTTCTGAATATGTTTAGCCGAATCAGGTGTCAACGCGACGCGCTTTTCACCTTTGTACGACTCCTTAGGAATGCTGATAATCATGTTTAGAGAACTCCGATTTGTTTGCCTAGATATAGGCTTTAGTGTTCGTTATTAGGCTATTGTAAATTAGAATTTCATGCGTAGATTCGATTTTATACGAATAGGCTACCATTAAGCTAGACCCCAACGCCCAGGAACTCGGTATGTCAGTTATTTGTTAAGTAAATAGACTGGCCGCTCAAACTTAAGGCCTTACAAATGAGCAGCTGATCCATCTATAATATATCTATGAACGAAATATTCTTAGCTTTTATAGACGGCTTTAATCGCCTTAACCTATTCATTATTGCAGCAAGCCTAATTCTATTTATCGCGGCCAAGCCTATATGCAGATGGCTTAACGATGATGATGGTTTAAGCACACGGATCAGCATGATGCGCGTTCTAAACTCACTCATCATCTTAGGTGTCCTCGCCGATGTACTATTGCACGACTATTCGTTACTTACTAAGCTAACACAATCTCTGATTGTAATTTATTTCGCTGTATTAGGCACACAAATAATTAATTTTTTCGTACGTCAACGTTTCGGCAAAGTACGCAACGCGAAAAACAGACGCCTTATTTCTGATACCTACTCAAGCCGAGGCTTAAGCCTCTTTGTCGCTGCGGTTGTTACAGTAGTTGCTATCGTAAGTTGTCTACGGATTCTAGGGCTTAATTCCTTATTAGAAGCCGGTGGCGCAATTGGCATCATCGGTTTGTTCCTAGCCATGACACAAGCCTCTTGGGCACCCGATATTGTCAGCGGCCTAATCATATTGAATAGCCGTATGGCCGAAGAAGGAGACGTTGTTCAATTCAATATGGATGGCAGCAGTATCGTTGCCAGCATATTCAAGACCAAGGTTTTTCATACTGAATGCTTAGACCTCGCGAATAACCACAGACTTATGGTACGCAACGCCAAGTTGCGCGACTACGGCCTGCAAAATTTATCTCGCTTCGCATCAGCAAAAGGATTGCGAGAATGCCTGCTATTCAATATCGATTATGCTCATTCGAAACAAGAGGTCAGCGATATGATTAATCGAGCGTTCGACCACATTGATAAATCAGAAGGTTTACGAGAGGAACAGTTTGCACCTGAGGTAATGGTGTTAGATACCGGTGATTACGCGGTTACGTGGGCGGTGTATTACTACATTAAAGACGTGAAGCAACTATTGAAGATTAAGCAAGTATTTCGAGAATACATTTTAGCTGAGTCTATTCGCTCTAATATTTCCTTAGCAACACCAAGCTTACAAAACAATGAAGTACTTATGAAGAGCTTAACAGCATGCGACCAAGTTATGGATACCGCGCCTAAAGTAACGGTACCTGACGTAGCAGAGACTGAAGTAACAACACCTAAGTAGGCGCATCGTAGAGAACTATCATCTATAATGCGTTACTTTAGTTTAAGTAAGCTACTTACGTTTTAGCGATAACCAATACCGGCACCATGAGTAAAGCACCAAACCCAAACCATTTCATTCGCGCAATTACCTCGAATGACCTAAAAAATGGCAAGCACGATTATGTTTACACACGCTTTCCACCTGAGCCGAATGGCTATTTGCATTTAGGACACGCTAAATCTATTTGTCTGAATTTCGGTTTAGCCGCTGATCTAGGCGGTAAGTGCAACCTTCGCTTTGATGACACTAACCCTGAAAAAGAAAGCCTCGAGTATATGGAGGCCATTCGCGACAGCGTTGCATGGCTAGGGTTTGAGTGGGAAAAGTTATGTTATGCATCGGATTACTACGATCACCTATACGGCTTCGCCTTAGAGCTTATCGACAAAGGTCTCGCTTACGTCGATGACCTTGATGCAGAACAAATGCGCGAATATCGGGGCAGCTTAACCGAAGCCGGTAAGGATAGCCCTAACCGAGACCGCGACCCAAAGAGCAGTCGTAACTTATTCGAACGAATGCGGGCCGGCGAATTCGAAGAAGGCGCCTATACCTTACGTGCAAAAATTGACATGGCCTCGCCTAATATCTCGATGCGTGACCCAATCATATATCGTATACGTTATGCGCATCATTACCGAGCTGGTGATAAATGGTGTGTTTACCCAATGTATGACTTTACGCATTGCATATCAGATGCACTTGAAGGCATTACCCACTCGTTATGCACACTTGAGTTCCAAGACAATCGTGAGTTGTACGATTGGTTCTTGGCCAATATCACCATTGAAGAAAATTTAGTTGGTGAGAAAGGAAAATTGATGCCTCGCCAAATTGAATTTGGTCGTTCCAACTTAGAGTACACCCTAGCAAGCAAACGCAAGCTAATTCAATTAGTCACCGAAGGTCATGTTAACGGCTGGGATGACCCACGTTTAACCACATTAGTCGGCTTACGTCGACGAGGTTATACACCGGCTTCTATCCGAAATTTTTGTGCTGAGATTGGCGTTACCAAAAAAGACAGTGTGATTGATATGGCCGTGCTAGAAAACGCCATTCGCCAAGATCTAGAAGCATCGGCCAAACGAGTTTTTGGCGTATTAAAGCCACTTAAGTTAATCATCACAAATTATCCTAAAGGTGAATCAGAAACCTTCACCGTTAAGAACCACCCTAAAGATGAAAGCATGGGCACACGAGAAATCCCGTTTGGCCGTGAAATTTATATTGATCACGACGACTTCATGCTCGAGCCATCCTCAAAATTTTTTCGCTTAGGCCCTGGCCGTGAAGTCCGTTTACGTTACGGCTACGCAGTCACTTGCAACGAGATTATTCAGGATGATCAAGGGAATGTGATTGAGCTGCACTGCACCTACGACCCTCTTACCGCCAAGGGGCAAACTCCCGATGGTCGTAAAATCAAGGGCATTATTCACTGGGTCAGTGCAACACACGCAGTTGATGCGCAAGTCCGAGTATATGATCGCCTTTATACCGAACCAAACCCCGGTGCGGCTGAAGATTTTATTAGCTTAATTAACCCAGATTCTCTACAAACTTTTGGCAATGCGAAACTCGAGCCAAGCATATTAGAAGCCAACGAAGAAGACCGTTTTCAATTCGAACGCGTTGGGTATTTTTGTTTTGATTCAGTTGATAACACAAAAAACAAGGTCGTTATGAACCGAACGGTTAGCTTGAGAGATACTTGGGCAAAGGTTGGAAATAAATAGCGGACTGCGCGGCTATCAATATGGGCGAAACATTCTTCTGACATCGGCATCAATGCAGCAGGCTCTCGTATTTTTGGGCTTGCGATTTTTCACTTCCATTGATTCTCTACAACCTTGTAATGAAGCACAAAATCATTAGGCTCTAATTCATACTTTTGATCTTCTGGATAGAGACGAGCTGTATCGATATTTTCGCCAGCGAATGCTTTTATAGATTCAAGAGTGTCCCAGTACGAGTTAAGGGTTATCTCAACCTTATCGCCCATGTCTCTAGATAAAACCTGAACTCCTTTAAAGCCTGAAGTTTCAGAAGTGTCTTTTACTCCTGTCTCGTAGAGATATTCAATAAATTCTTTTTCAAAGCACTTAGGGCATCTGGCTTTCCATTCTCTACAGTACATTCAAACTCCTACTTCTTGTCTGTTCGATTTTTCAATTCACGAAACGGGTTGAAAGCTGTTACGCAAAACACTAGATCATTTTCTCCATTAGCGGCATCGCGCAAATGAGGAACAAGGCCTTCCTCTAACTCTGCTTCTAATGAATCTAATTTTGAATATAACTTAGCTTTTGATACCACAAGAAGTTTCCGTAACACTAACGCCTACAAAACGAGCGTGTATTTTCTGCGCGTCTGAGCGAACATGATGAGCGACAGCTTTTGACTTTGTTAATCTTCATGTTCCGGGCTTCCAATCTGATATTGGTGACGTTTCTTGATTATTATTTATAACTTCTGTATTCCATAATTTAGAAAAACCCAATGCCCTTGGACAATGACTATACGACTCTTTAACATTTATTTTTATGGCTTGAAGAAGTTTTGAATTTTCATCAGGGCTGAATACATCTAACTTTAAACTATTAAAATTTTCATCACCATTTCTAATTATTTCTACACTACCATTAACTCTGGCTACGGCTGTTATTGCAGGAATTAAAAATATCAAACCTACTTTTGGGTTTGATTCAAAATTCTCATAAGATTGAAATAACTTATTCCCTGCCACATCAGGAATGATCAACGTTTTTTTATCAATAACTTTAACAAAACCAGGTTTTCCCCCTTTAGGGGAGGCATCACAATCTCCTTGGTCATTACAACTAGACATAACAAGAAATGGGGAGTTTTGAATAAATTCGATAACCCAAGGAACCATAAAAGGCCGAACTTTATTCTTAGGACCTTCGTTGGGCTCACCAAATATTTTCTGAGATTCGTTCATAATATGATAAGTAAAGTTAAGGCCCTACAAACGGGCACACTTTGCGCGTGTGAGACGTAGCTGTTTTGTTACTTGTTAGCTCTTTTCTATAATCGAAAATATAATACCCTTCCCATCGTTGATAGAAACCAAAACATACTGCGACATGAATATGTATAGCGTTAAAAACCTGTTTGAAGGGTATAAGTTGAAACTCGTTTAATTTCCATAAACCACCGATACCAGAGGGGACAACTTACCGTTTTTACATTGGCTCCGTTGATAACCATAAATTAGGAGAGTACCAATAATACAAAAGCTAGG
>CAZFVP010000071.1:0-10617 GCA_964522345.1 uncultured Gammaproteobacteria bacterium
ATCGGAAAGAAACCAGTATAGTATTTATTCCGTTTTTACACAGCCTCTGCCCTTAACGGACATTAGGTTTAAACATGGATTCTGAAGCTTTCTTACTTTCTCAATAAATTCATGCGGGGAATCTAAACCTAGATAAACCTCTTCATAGCTACAATTTCGTAATTTGATAATCACATTCGGAACTCCGAAATAGTTATACTTTTTTATAGTTTTGGATCTTCGTATCTCTTTTTCATTTAAGCCGATAAACTCTATATCATTAAGGTCGATCTCATATGCGTTCCATACTCCATAGCGAATTACTAGTTTCTCTTTAAAGATCGACACAGGCCTTAACCCGAGCGCACGATACTCTGCCAGTAGGAACATAAGTCCAAATGCTGTCAGCAGTGAGATTATTGATGCAGCAATAGGAGACCAAATGAAGTGTAGTAGTAAATGTACGAGAGGAAGTTCGAATAAAATTAAGAACACAAAACCAAGTGAGTTAACCTTCGCACCATCTTTTTCATGGTAATCAAAATGATATTGCCCAAGAAAGTTGGTTTTCTTAACGAAACGAGAAAAAAGAACATAGGTCCATATTCGCGTTTCAAAGGAAATTACGTTAGCCAGCAACCCTTCGCCAAAAATATTTTTTATAGGCTGTGTTATCGATTCATCAGGGTCGCTGTTATTTGATAGCGATGATTTTACTGCTAATACGACTGTTGCTACAGCGATAATCTCTAAAATTACTAATGCGAGTAAGGCGACGTATCGAATTAGCTCAAAGTGCTGAATAAAGACCTGTTCGTTTACCGGCACAATTAGCCCAGCAATAAATATTACCGAGCACGAATATACAATAGCTTTTAATATAGCTGACTTTTTATCCTTAATTAACCATAGACACAAAATCGGCAGTACCAGTAGTCCATCGATCAAATACAAGTACTCGAAATTAGCATTGCCAAAATCATTTAGAGAAGAATTGGTTTGATAGTAGAATGACCACCATAATGAAATCATTACTAAGTATAGAAAAGGAATATTTTCTCTATTTAGAAAACTTGGCTTCATCATATATTTTTTATCACAGTTCAATAATTCCCAATGGCTGAAATGAGTATTCTACGGGCATTGTCAAATATTGTCGAACCTCGTAATCTGAACTATCAGATCAAGTTTCAGCATTTACACAAAACCCTAGTCTTTCTTACGTTCCTTACGTTTGCGTTGGGCATAATCAGATTTACCACTGTTCTGCTTGTTACCTCGGTCACGTTTTTTAGATGAATACGACTTCTTCTTAGGAGCACCACTTCGCCCATCCTTTGGCGCTGCCGACGGACCGACTCCATCAAACACTGCTATTTCTAACGGTCGGCCAGCAACTCGAGCACGCTTCAATATTCCCATAACTTCTTTAGGCATATCGGCTGGTAAATCAACAGTCGAGTAGTCATCGCGAATTTCAATTTCCCCAATATACTTACTTTCTAGTTCAGCTTCATTGGCGATAGCTCCCACGATGTTGCCCGGTTTCACTTGGTTGCGACGCCCTACTTCCAGACGGAAACGCTGCATCTTCACATCTGGATAATCTTTTAACGGTGTCGCATTTTTGTTTGGCACAGGTTTATCTTCATAATTGCGTTCGCGACGCTCTGCTCTGTCTGCGCGACCACTTCGGGTTCGCTCGCGGTCACTTCGATCAAAACCAGAGCTGGTATGCGTGGATTTAGCTTCACGCGCCATCGCAGCTTCATCTAATACTAACGATGTATCACCTTGAGCCATAAAGGCGGCCGCCGCTGCAATTTGTTCGCTACTAACTTCTTTATCTTGTTGAAGCTCGGTAATCATCTGTGAGAAAAAATCGAGATTCTCACCATTGATAGTTGCTAATATGCTGTCTTTAAAACGGTCAACACGATTTTTGTTTATGTCAGCAATACTCGGTAAATCCATTGGCTCAATCGCTTGCTTAGTAGCGCGTTCAATCGAAAACAACATTCTTTTTTCACGAGGTGCGACGAACAAAATGGCTTTACCTGAACGCCCAGCTCGACCCGTACGACCAATACGATGGATATAGCTTTCGGTGTCATGCGGCACATCATAATTAATAACGTGACTGATTCGCTCAACGTCTAAACCTCGAGCAACAACGTCGGTTGCCACTAAGATGTCGAGCTTACCTTTGCGCAAACGATCAATAATTTTCTCGCGATTGGCCTGGGGAATATCGCCGTTCAAGGCATCACTTCTAAAGCCGCGCGCTGACAATTTATCGGCCAGTTCGACAGTTGCATTTTTTGTTCTCACAAAGACAATCACGCCTTCACTGTCTTCACTTTCTAAAATTCGGGTAATTGCATCTAACTTATGAACGCCTCTGACAATCCAATAGCGTTGTGAAATGTTCGCGGCGGTCGCAGTTTTGTTAGCAATCTTGATATGTACTGGATTTTGCAGATGTTGATCTGCAACGCGTTTTACTTCACGCGGCATTGTTGCTGAAAATAGAGCAATTTGACGATCTGGCGGTGACTGCTCTAATACCCACTTTACATCATCAATAAAGCCCATTCGTAGCATTTCGTCCGCTTCATCCAAAACTAGTGCTTTTAAGCCATCGAGTGACAGTGTCTTACGACGCATATGGTCCATGACTCGCCCCGGTGTACCGACAACGACTTGTGCGCCACGACTCAATTGTTTTAATTGAATGGTGTACGACTGACCGCCATAGATCGGCAATACATTGACACCCTTTAGGTACTTAGCGTATTGCTGGCAAGCCTCAGCAACCTGAATTGCAAGCTCGCGCGTTGGCGCTAGAATAAGGAGCTGTGGCGCTCGGTTACTTGGGTCGACGTTGGCGAGTAACGGCAAGGCAAATGCGGCCGTTTTACCAGTACCAGTTTGCGCTTGCCCTAATAAATCTCGACCATCAAGAAGAGCTGGAATCGCTTCAGCTTGAATTGGAGACGGTTGCTCATAGCCTTGTTGGCTGACCGCTTTTTTAATAGCTTCAGGAAGGTTTAAGTCGCTAAATGCAACATCGCTTTTTAAATTATCTTCTGACATATCGGGCTCCAGTTAAGGCCCTCATTAAAAGGAACATTAACTTAAATAAATTAGACGTTACGGGCTCTGTTGCACTCGTTTTCTCTTTTATTTGTGCTGAATTCACACAGAGAATTAACGTCCAATCGGGCCCTAATAAATCCGACAACATTGCGTAAACTAAATTAGCTCATGGCCGGCCTCACACTTTCCTTATGGCTACTCGCTCCAAACCATAAAGTCGCGCGAGTATACATACTCACAAGCCCATTGGCGACCATTTGAGACGCTTAATTGCAAAGTAATAAAAAAGCAGTCCGTTTGCTAAGTACGTTATAAAACGACGCAGTTAAGCTATCAACCTGGCCGGTTACACCGTACTAAAATAGACTTATCCAAAGCCTCTTCTCTAAGGTAGGCAATTTTATGATGATCAGCACTATTCGCAAAATCTTTAAACGCTTGCCAATCAGGGTATTCAATAAAGAAAACTAAATCAGGATCGAACTCTCCAATTAACTCACGATCAGTCACAAAGCTTCTTAACTTCCGGCCTCCGACACGTCGAATCAATGGTCCAGCCGCCTTCATATATTCCATATATCGCTGTTCTCCACCATCGGGATTAAACCACACGGCGTTGAGCATATAGATATTATTATTCTTTTGACGCTTCGTGCTTTTCTTTTTTGTTACTGTACTATTTTCGGGCATCGCAATCCTCTCCCTCTATACTATCGTTGAACAATAAACATCGGCGCTTTTCAGTACCGATGTTTATCACAACTGTTAGGATGACTATTCATCCTAATTCCTAATTAATGTCTATGGCAGATAAAATTATCGAAGAGCAAACCCATTTAACTTTCGATAACTAATCGCATCTTTTCGCCATTAAACTCTATTACATCGCCCGCTTTTAACTTACAGCGTTTACGCATTTCTATTGAACCATTTACTACTACAACACCTTGCGCAATAACCATTTTAGCCTCGCCGCCAGTGGCCACTAGCCCTTCAAACTTCAGTACTTTATATAGTTCTACCGGTTCTCGGTTGATTATCACGTCTTGCATGTAGGTAATAGTAACAGGTGTCTATTGTTTAGTCTGCTAGCCAAAAATTGTCATAGAGAATTATCAACAATTAATAGTTATGACAATAAAAAGCCCCAACAAGTAAACCTGCTGGGGCTGTATACGGACAAGCAACTAGTTAATTTACACGCTCTATCACCGTAGTGATTCCTTGCCCTAAACCAATACACATTGTTGAAATACCAACATTCATATCACGCTGCTCCATCACGGTAAGAAGTGAGCCTGAAATACGCGTACCTGAACAACCAAATGGATGCCCAAGTGCAATCGCACCACCATGTACGTTTACCTTATTGTCCATGTCGTCGAGTAAATCTAGGTCTTTCAATACAGGCAAAGATTGTGCTGCAAACGCTTCGTTAAGCTCTACATAATCGACATCGTCCATTGTCATATCGAGTTTATCCAGTGCCTTCTCAGTTGAAGGAACAGGGCCATAACCCATAATTGACGGATCAACTCCGGCTAAGGTCGTCGCGCGAATAACACCTTTGACTTGTAAACCTAGGTCTTCTGCACGTTGTGCCGACATGATCAACATTGCCGATGCGCCATCAGTTATCTGCGATGAAGAACCCGCGGTTACCGTGCCACCTTTAGGATTAAACACTGGGCGTAGCGCCGCTAAGCCCTCTACGGTAGTATCTTCACGAATAGTCTCGTCTTGCGTCACCATGAATGGCGTGCCGTTTTCACGATGCCCCATAACAGGGATAATTTCACTATCAAACTTGCCTTCAGCACGTGCCTTAGCAGCCAAGTGATGCGAACGAGCGGAAAATTCATCCATATCCTGGCGCTTAATGCCGTGCATCATAGCTAGCATTTCTGCTGTCATCCCCATACTGCCTGCCGCTTTCGCCGCGTATAGGCCAAGTTCAGGATTTGGGTCAACACCTTTATTCATATCGATGTGTCCCATGTGCTCTACACCTCCTACCAAGTACACATCGCCAACGCCAGCCATGATGTTGGCAGCAGCAGTATGCATAGCTGACATAGAAGAACCACATAAACGGTTTACAGTTTGTGCTGGCACAGTGTGTGGTAGCCCAGCTAGAAGACTAACGAAACGTGCAAGATTTACGCCTTGTTCGTCACGTTGCATTACGCATCCCCATATCAAATCATTGATTTCTTCAGGATCCAGCGCTTCGTTACGTGCAAGCAAGCCTTTGATTACTTCAGCGCTCAATTCATCAGCGCGAGTGTGGCGAAAACAACCGTTTTTAGAACGGCCCATTGGGGTACGCGCGAAATCTACAATTACCGCGTCTCTTGGATTAATGCTCATAATATTTACCTACTTTTTTATCGGCTGAAAGATTAGAAGTTGTAGTATTTTTTACCGGAAGCCGCCATTTCGCGTTGCGCTTCGGTAGCGTCATACAACTTGCCTAGGTCCTTATACTTGTCGCTCATGGCTACGAACGCATCGATCCCTATAGTATCGATCCACTTGAACAAACCACCTCGAAATGGAGGAAAACCCACACCATAAACCAACGCCATATCAGCTTCGGCAGGTGAGCCTACAATTTTCTCTTCCAAACAACGAGCAAGTTCGGTCGCCATCGGCACCATCATACGTGCAATGATGTCTTCAGGGTCAAACTCTTTACGCTCTGCAGTAATGGATGCAAGTAATTCGTAGCTTGCGTCGTCAACAACCTTTTTAGTGCGACCCTTTTTATCCTTTTCATACTTGTAAAAGCCAACGCCGTTCTTTTGACCTAAACGATCAGCTTCGTACATTGCATCGCCCGCGGTTTTATAACTACCAACCATACGATCAGGAAACCCGTCAGCCATAACCGCTTGGCCATGATGACCCGTGTCCATACCGACAACATCCATTAGGTACGCTGGGCCCATAGGCCAACCGAATTTCTCCATAACTTTGTCAACTTGTTGGAAGTCAGCTCCATCACGCAATAAATCCATAAAGCCAGAAAAGTATGGGAATAGCACACGGTTTACCAAGAAACCTGGGCAATCGTTAACGACGATCGCTTTCTTGCCCATTTTGTTCGCGTAAGCAACAGTGCGAGCAATCGCTTTATCAGATGTTTTTTCACCACGAATGACCTCAACCAACGGCATTTTGTGCACAGGGTTAAAGAAATGCATGCCACAAAAATTTTCCGGCCGTTCAAGTGCTTCAGCTAGGTATGTAATTGAAATTGTAGACGTGTTAGATGCAATAATCGCATCTTCGTTCACATGCTTTTCGACGTCAGCCAACACCATGTGCTTAACCTTTGGGTTTTCGACAACCGCTTCAACAACAATATCAACACTGTCAAAATTATCATATGAGAGCGTTGGGTCAATGTCAGCAAGAATGCTACCCATTTTCTCAACCTTCATACGACCACGATTAACTTGCTTAGACAACAAGCCGTTGGCTTCATCCAAGCCTAGGTCTAAGCCAGCTTGATTTATATCTTTCATTTTGATTGGCGTGCCTTTCAACGCTGATTGATAGGCAATACCACCACCCATAATACCGGCGCCAAGCACGGCAGCACGTTCTACTTTTTTGTCAGCTTGTTTCTCCCAGCCTTTAGCTTTCTTACTAATTAACTGATCAGCCAAGAAAATGCCTATTAGCGAACCCGCGGTTTCCGTACCAGCCATTTTCACAAAGGCTTCTGCTTCAATTTTCAGCGCATCATCGCGATACTTACCCGCCGCGTGTTGCATTGAAGAAATGGCCGCAACCGGTGATGGATAGTTAGGGCCTGCTGTACCAGCTACAAACGCTTTAGAGGTCTCGAAAACCATCATTGATTCTGTTTCGTTCAACATCAACGGTTCAGTTTTTTGATCTCGGCGAGCTTCATAATCCATTTTACCGTCAATCGCATCTTGTAATACAGCAAGCGCCGAATCACGTAAATCTTCTGGAGCTACGACACCGTCAACGACGCCTGCTTTCAATGCCGCATCTGGGCGCTGCTCTTTACCTGACGCAATCCAATCGATCGCTGTATCAGCACCGACGATGCGAGGTAGACGAACTGTGCCACCCCAACCTGGAATTAACCCCAATTTAGTCTCAGGCAAGCCGATTTTAGCTGCGCTGCTCATTACACGAAAATCGCAGGCTAAACATAGCTCCAAGCCGCCGCCCATAGCATAACCATTAATCGCCACAACCGTCGGAAAATCGAACTCTTCAATCATATTGAAGTTTTCGTTATTTCCACCTAACTGGGCGTCTGCAGTATGTTCACCTGAAGCGAACATTGGAATGAATTCCATAATGTCTGCGCCAACAATAAAAACTGACTTAGAGCTAGTAACCAATAAGCCTTTCACATCATCAGCATCATCAAGTAGGTTAACCGCTTCGGCTAACTCCTTTACAGTTTTAGAATCAAATTTATTGACTGACTCGCCTTGCAAGTCAAAGTTCATTTCGGCGATACCATTGTCGAGCATCTTTACCGAGAGTGCGCTACCGTTATACATCTAGTGGGCTCCGTTCTCTTGTTTGTTGAAATGAAACTAGAACGTAAACGCTCTAATTTAAGGTGACGATATTATCAGGCATTTCGTCAGAGAAACCCAATAGAAATGAGCAATCAATCGCTGCTATTGATAAGCTGAATGATGAAAGCACGCCTATTTTCCAAAACTTCCAACTTAAACTACACTTTTAGCTGGAATTATCATTACTTAGCTTTAGTATTTGAAATAAAACACACCGTACAACATGGTCATATAGAAAGATTTGAAAGGGCTATCACCTTTCGAATTAATGGTTTTCCTGAATAGGATAAATTCGATCACGTGAGCCAGTAAAAGCAATGCGCCTATAATTTTTAACCATAGCGCTAGAGGCTCTGGAATAATATTAATGACTGCTAATAGACATAATAACCAAAATATTGATGCGAGTTTTTTCATTTTCAACCTCTTTAAAAGTGGGATTATAAACTCAAAAGACATCAGCAAAAGTCATGGAGCTTAAATTTACGCTCAAAATACTCGAAATACTTAGAGCTCCCCTAAAAAAGCGAATCGCTCTCGTGGTTTAATAGCCACGCTTTACGCTCGACGCCGGAGGCATAACCAGTAAGCTTTCCGTTGACTCCGATAACTCGGTGGCATGGTACGACGATTGTCATTGGGTTTCTACCATTAGCTAGACCGACGGCTCGCACTCCTTTTGGGTTTCCAATCTTTTTAGCAATATCACCATATGTGCATGTTTGGCCGCTTGGAATAGCTGTTAACGCCCGCCAGACGGTTTTCTGAAAATCTGTTCCGTCTGCATCAAGCGGCAAGTCAAAGATATCTCGTGCGCCGTCAAAGTACTCTCTCAGTTGCTGCTCAGTATTTAAGGTTAAGTCATTAGCTCGTTGAGGGTGAGCCTGCTCAACAAAATATATGGACTTAACTGCTCGTTCGGTTGCAGTCACTTCCATTAAACCTAACGGCGTATCGAAGCTATCGTAGTAAAATTTCATTTTAGTTGATTCCACATTTGAAACGTTAAATAGCTACGCCATGGCCGCGTTAGCTCTAAGTTAGGTTCGCGACCTATGGTTTTTATCGCGTTATTGATCCCAGCATCACCAGCAAGCCAAATATCAGGGTCTTTTGTTGCTCGCAGTTTTACATAATTGACGGTCCACGGCCCAATGCCTTTAAGCGCTAACCATGCGTCCACGTTGTCCGGCTCTTCTTGGTTTAAAAAGTGCTCGGCCAAACGGCGAATCGTGTCTTTGCGCGACTGTGGCATACGAAAAAAATCCAACGAATGGCCTACCACCGCACTCGGTTGCGGAAACAGTCTTTGTCCTGGGCAACCTTTAAACTGAATCTTCTCACCTAACTCCTCGACGAAGGTAATCACTAAGTTACGCGCTGCGGCCACTGATACTTGTTGACCCAAAATAGCTCGCACACCCGCCTCAAATGTGTTCCAAATACCTGGCACACGCAGACCCGGGAGATAATTAATGAAACTGCTAATTTCCGATGATAATTGTTCATCAATTAGAGAAATAGGCGCATCGACATCAAATACTGCACGAAGTCTTTGTACAATCGGGTTGAGATTCTGATACTCGTTTAAATATAAACTCAAATTAAGGCAGTGTTTCTCAGGCTTTGCCGAAACTATGAAATAGCCTTTACTCGTTCCATACTGAATAGTCCGCCCATAGCCGTTATCAGTCGACCACTCTAACCCTGGAATCACACGCCGATCAAGGAAATCAAGCATTTCTCGCCAGGCATAGGGAGGTCGATAATGCAGGTGTAAATTCAAGCCATTCATCTCGCCTAACTCACTCTTACGAATTTCGCTTGGCGTTAAATTAAGTTGTTCTTTCATCGCTTCGTTGAATCGTCGAACACTATTAAAACCAGAAGCGAATGCGATATCCACAACATTAAGACTAGAGTTATGCAGCAACTGTTTAGCGAACAAGCATTGTTGATAAATCGCATACTTTTTAGGTGATATTCCTAAGTTACTTTGAAACAACTCTCGTAAATATCGGTCTGAAATGCCCAGTCGATCAGCCAGTTGCACTATCGAATGATCTTGTAGAACACCTTGCTGAATCAAATTTAAGGCTCTTTGAAAAGTCGTTTGTGTACCCAACCATGCTGACGAATGTGGCGCGCTATCTGGTCGGCACCGTAAACATGGCCGATAGCCAGATTGTGCTGCTGAAACAGCAGACTCATAATATTCAACATTTTTTTCTAACGGCGTGTTAGCCGCGCAAATTGGCCGACAATAAATACCGGTAGACTTCACCGCGATAAAAAAAACACCGTCGAAGCGCGCATCTCGAGTCTTACGTGCTTGCGAGTAACGATGCGTTAAATTTTGATCTTGAACCACACTCATACTGTCATTCTAGAACAACAACTGCAAATAACTAGCGGTTTTCGGAAGCGAATTTTAAAAATACAGAGCGGCAATGTCTAGATACTTATCCTATTTAACCACTGGTTCTTACTTCGTCTGCATCTAACCCTGAAATCATCCAAGGCGCCCGTGGGGCAACTTCCGCCAAATGTTGCGCATAAAAACGCACGGCCAACTCAGAAGGAGCCATGCCAAATAATAGGTGATCAGAAGACATAACGCGATAGACCGGTGTTCGGCCACCCTCAATCGAATTTGCAATGGCGGAGCCTAGACGCGCAAACTCAGGTTTGTAAATCGCATAAGCCGGGCGCCAATTGTCTTTTTCTGCAAGTTCTAACAAAACACGAATATGCTCATATGGGTTAGCAGATAAAAAGCCATCAACGCGTCGTTCTATTTGTGATGTCTGAGTGATATTGACACTACCAGGATCTACTACTCCCCACTCTAGACAATAAAGTCCAATTAACGATTCGTTGGACACTTTGCAAACCCGCTCTAGTAATTTAGACTCGTGAACCTATGTTCGGCCCAGGATTATTACTCGCATCCTCAGCGTCAAAA
>CAZFVP010000072.1:0-1571 GCA_964522345.1 uncultured Gammaproteobacteria bacterium
CATTTTCCTTTTCCCTTCTTTTTCTTTCTTTTTCCTTCTTTTTATCTCTCTTTCTCTTCAATATTGCAGCTTTATCTTTCTTCTTAAATAGACCTAAACGGTTAAATAGTCCTTTTTCTTTTTGAGTAGGTTCGGTTATTACGGTGCCGCCATGTTGTCTATCTTCAGTACTTGGTTCTAGGTTTTGTACGTTAGATAGATCTACGTCTCCCTTTAACTCGATGAGCTCATCACCGTTAAAAACGGCGGTAATTAAGCGTTGATCAGTTTCCTTCTTTCGTTGGTTTCTATTCGAGTAAAAGTAATCCCAGCGCTGTTCATTAAATGGATCAATAACCATCGGTGTACCGAGAATGAACAAAACTTCTTGTTTGCTCATGCCGTAACGAATTTCTCGAAGATCACTATTATTAATAATGTTGCCTTGTTGAACGTCAGGTTGAAATGGCCGGATACACGCAGAGAGTGAAAGTGAACAGGCTATTAGAATGATAGAAGCTTTCTTATTCATACTTAATTTTCTTTTTTTAATTCGGTGTTGTTGCAAGGCTCATTTGAGATTATAGAGGCTATTCACTGTATTAATGTTTTTATTTTAATTTTAAAAGCACCGCAATTTCGTCGCAATTATCAAATTTGTAGCAGTTTACACAAATTCCCCAAACTTTCTCGGGAAATATGTCTTTGTTAACAGTAATAAAGCCCAATTTATGAAAAAAGTCGGGCACATATGTTAACGCCATTACTCTACTTACGCCCCTAACTCGTGCAGTCTCGATTAAATCGTTAACGATTAAGCGACCGAGACCTCCGCGTTTGATATCTGATGCAACCATTAGACTGCGCACCTCGGCTAATTCGTCGGTGAAATGTTCAAGCGAGCCACAAGCAATTACCTTATTATCTCGACGTATAACGCGAAAATGCTCGAGGTTCTTAATGATGTCTGATTTCGTTCTTGGTAATAAGTCGCCCATTGTTGCGTAATGGTTCAAAAGCTTTTGAATACTGGCAATATCATATTCCGTAGGCGCCTCAACAACATAAGGCGGTTCATTCATATTTCGAACTGACATATCTCTCCCGATTGACAAGACTCAAACCTATAATTAGCTTGCTGCAAGCATTTCCTGAGCATGTGCACGAGTGCGATCAGTAATGACCTCACCACCTAACATTCTCGCAATTTCCATGGTGCGCATCTCGTCATTGAGTTTCACTAAGGTCGAATAAGTTTCGTTCTCGGTTGATACTTTGTCGATGAATATATGTTGTTGACCTTGAGATGCAACTTGGGGAAGGTGTGTAATGCAGATCACTTGAGCGTTAGTACCTAACTTTCGCAAACGAGTACCGACAATTTGTGCGACTTTTCCGCCAACACCAACATCAACTTCGTCAAACACGAGGGTGGGGGTGTCCGACTTTTCGCTCGTTATCACCTGTATCGCTAAGCTAATACGTGACATTTCACCGCCCGAGGCGGTTTTGTTAAGTGATTTCATTGGCATGCCATGATTGGTGCTCACCATAAATTCTATATGGTCCACGCCGTGCTCAGAAATAATGAT
>CAZFVP010000072.1:1671-5454 GCA_964522345.1 uncultured Gammaproteobacteria bacterium
TAAGCTTCCGAGTTGGTTGACGTTACGACCGAGTTCGGCGGTTACATTGCTCACCTCATTATGAAATAAAGCGTCAACAGTGGACTCAATACCATCTATCAAGCCTTTAGAGTTACTTAAACGGCTATGTTCTTGTTCTAGGCTTTCAAATTCATCATCTAAAATATTGGCTTCATCTAATTCGTTCAATTGAAACGACAATAGTTCTAAACGGTCAGCGTTATCGGTTTGGTTTTGTTCGGCTGAGTTTAGCTCTCGTTCAACCCGATGAATTTGAGACGCCAGCTTTGCCATCACCTTAAGCGCATCGCCGTGGTCAGCAAACTGATCAATAATGCGACGCTGCTCTGGTATGCGCATTAATGATTGATGTTCATGTTGGCCGTGGAGGTCGACTAACATGTAGCCTAGCTCTCTCAAGCTGGTTAGTGTCGCAGGTTGATCGTTGATATAACATTTGGTTGGTTTATTAACCCTTACTACTCGACGAACTAAGCAATAATCAATGTCATCTGCTGCTTCATGTAGGTCGCGCTTTTCAAGCCATGTTTGAACGTTTTTTAGCCCTCCGATGGAAAAAAGCGCGGTAATCTCACATTGTTCTTCTCCATGGCGAACCATTTCTGCTTCGGCGCGTGAGCCTAATACTAAATTGAGCGCACCAAGTACAACCGACTTACCCGCGCCAGTCTCACCGGTTACCACAGTTAAGCCGTTATCGATCTCTATTTCGAGTTGTTTTATGATCGCGAAGTTGCGAATTGTCAATTCAGTAAGTGCCATGAGTTGAGTATAAACCTTATCGAGACTCTTGTGCGCCGCCCCAGCCTAATTTGGCGCGAAGCATTGCGAAGTAGTCGTAGTTCTCAGTATGGATTAGTTTAACAGAGTGCTCAGAGCGAGTAATTTTGACAATTTCATGCCCGGCAAGGTTAAAGCCGATCAAACCGTCCGACGATACATGCGCACAGTTTTCAGTTCGGTTATGTATCGATAAGGAAACTTCTGAGTCGGCAGGTAAGGTGATGGGCCGGTTAGATAATGTATGAGGTGAGACTGGAACCATCGATATTACGTCGGTGCCGGGGTGTATGATTGCTCCCCCAGCCGATAGTGCGTAGGCAGTTGAGCCTGTAGGCGTACTTAAAATTACGCCATCTGAGCGCGCTGCGGTTACAAAGCTATTATTTACATGTGCTTGCCAACTGATTAGCTTCTCTACCGAATGACGACCAATGACAATATCATTGAGTGCCGTTTGTTGATGTATTAGCTGGCCATCATCAAAAACACGTACTTTAAGCATTATGCGGCGTTCGATTTCATAGTTACCTGCGAGAATTTGGTCAATCTCATCAAGCATACTGGCTTGAGGTATATCGGTAAGAAACCCCAAACGACCCAAATTTACTCCAGCAACAGGGATGTTAACCTCCGCCATGCGCCTAGCTACATGGAGCATTGTGCCATCACCACCGATAACGATTGCTAGGTCAATATTTTGAGGTAATTCCTCGTGCAATAGTTCTTGTGGTAAATCACGCACGATTTCCGACGCTGTGTTATAACCCAACTTAACCTTCAACCCTTTTGCTTCAAGGTGTGCGGTTAATGCTTTAACAGGCTTTTCAACACTTGCGTCTTGATATTTGCCGAACACGCCGATAGTTTTAAACATTCAGAATTTGATTTATGATTGCTAGCCCTGCATTGTCGCTAATAAGAGCACGGCTTGTCCAGTAATTGGGTATTTCTATCGCCTAAAATTATATAATTCGATTATGGCAATAATGAATGAGTTTAAACACCTTACAATAATGAGTTCGCAATGAGATCATGAACCCTATTTTCCAATGACATTAGATAGCCGCGCTGAAAACGTACTGAAGAACTTGGTTGAAACTTATATTCAACAAGGTCAGCCCGTGGGGTCGCGAACTTTGTCTAAGTTGCCACAACTTGGTGTAAGTTCTGCGACGGTTCGTAATGTGATGTCCGACCTTGAGGAACTTGGCTTGATCACCGCGCCGCATACGTCAGCCGGCCGTATACCGACCTCTCAGGGGTATCGTTTATTTGTTGATAGCTTGGTTAAATCATCCACGTTAACCCAACAGGCGGTTACACAGCTTTCTGAGCGATTCCAACAAGAAACAGACCCAGAAGCATTGCTGGCCCACGCTTCAGATGTACTGTCGGAGTTAACTCAGTTCGCGGGTGTTGTATTATTGCCGAACCACTCGGTAACTCGATTTCATCAATTAGAATTTATGCGGCTTTCTGAGTCGAGATTGTTAGCGATCCTAGTTACTGAAGATGGCAGAGTGCAAAACCGAGTATTGACCACTGCAGAGAGCTTTAATGATTCAGAATTAGTATCAGCAGCTAATTTCTTTAATAGTCGTTACAAAGGTAATACTTTGGATGACGTTCGGCGTTTATTACTCAAAGATATGCGTCACGATAACGATGAAATGCATCGGCTAAACAAAGAAGCTATGCATGCCGCAAGCCGTGTTATTTCTGAAGAAGATGCGTCCATTCAGAGTGACGTGATGCTCAGCGGCGAGCAAAAGCTGCTTGACGTGCCTGATTTGTGTCAAATCGAGACCTTACAAAAGCTATTCGATGCATTTAAAACTAAGCGAGACCTATTAGATCTACTTGATCGCAGTATGAAAGCAAATGGGGTTAGTGTTTTTATTGGTGAAGAGTCAGGTTATAGCGCTCTTGGCGAATGCAGTGTAATCGCAAGCCCGTATCAAGTTGATGGTAAAGTTTTGGGCACTTTGGGGGTCGTTGGACCAACTCGAATGGCATACGATGAAGTCATTTCAGTTGTCGATATTACTTCTAAGTTGCTTAGTCAGGCGCTTTCACAAACGTCTAATCATTAATGACGTAATGCAATTACGTTTCTGGCGTACATTGTTATACGCTGGACACTAACTTAATGCTAATTCTAAAGCTGACGACCGTAGAGGTATTGCTCAGTTAGAAGCCGCGATAAATAATTCTGTTTGTCGCGGGGAGCTTCATTATCAATGCTATGAATAGCCTTACTTGTAGTAACTTAATTGGGCATTTGCGTTTAGCCGCTCGGCCTACGCGCTTGTTGATGTCATAGGTAACAATGTTGCAGATAAGATTAAAGGCCTTGCTCATAGGTGTTGTCGTATAGCTTATTCTATTGAGTATGACGGTTGCTAATCTTGTAAATGTTGGGTGACTCGTTTTAAGATTGATATCCATATAAAAACATTCGGACATGAAAATGACAGATAAAAAATTCGATATTATCGTTTATGGTGCAACGGGTTTTACCGGGCGCTTAGTTGCAGAGTATCTCAATAGTCGTTATGGCAATGGAGCGGATGTTCGTTGGGCGATGGGAGCGCGCAGTGCCAGTAAGCTTGAGTCAGTTCGAGATGAAATGGGGTTGCCGACCGATACACCCTTAGTCGTCGCTGATTCAAACGATACTGCTTCATTGAAGGCGATGGTTGATAGTACAAAAGTGGTGCTAACCACCGCGGGTCCTTATCAAATTTACGGCTCGGAATTAGTTCGCTTATGTGCAAATTCTGGAACCGATTATGTCGATCTATGTGGAGAATCAGTATGGATGCGTCACATGATCGACGCGCATGAAAGTGCCGCTAAAGAATCTGGGGCTCGGATTGTCTTTTCGTGTGGTTTCGATTCAATTCCATCTGATCTTGGTATTTTTCGTTTGCAACAACTAGCAATAGAGAGAACCGGCAGCGCATGCCGTCATATCAG
>CAZFVP010000072.1:5554-7031 GCA_964522345.1 uncultured Gammaproteobacteria bacterium
CAACTTACCCCTACTATCTCTTTGTCAGGATTTTTGTTTAGCACTTGTCTTAAAAGTAATGTTAGGTCTCAAATTTGCTAAGCTTATGAAAATACCTGTGTATTCAATGATTTTTGGAGAAATTAATGCTCAAAACAATATCAAACTCGTTCATGCCAGTTCTTAAATGGACATCGGTGGCCGCCGTTTCAGCCGCTGTGGTTATTTCTATTCAGGCTAATGCTGATGGACACAAAGCTGGAGAACAACATAACGTTGCCCCGGCAACAGATTTGCCGACAGTGACTCCCACGCCTGCGGGCTTAGTGAGACCACGTGGAGATTTGGCGGCACCTTGGACCCCTGCGAACGGTTTCGCAGATCTCATCGAAGATGTGAGTCCGGCGGTCGTTCATGTTGCAACTTCTGGGTTTATTCAACGTCGCAATTTGAGTCGACGTGGTGGTCCAAACGGGCGTGGTCCCCAAGGGCTAGAAGATTTCTTTAATGATTTCTTTGGTCGACGCGGCCAGATTGACCCTCGCCGAAGTCAACCAGAACCAGATGAGTCAGAAGAAAATGATGTTGATGAGCAAAACAAGCAAACCAGACCTTTAGGTATTGGTTCGGGATTTATGATCAGTGAAGATGGTTATGTTGTGACTAATCATCATGTGATCGAGGGGGCCGATGAAATTGTCGTTACCTTGACCAACGGTATTGAGTACGAAGCTGAGATTAAAGGCAGTGACCCACAAACTGATCTCGCGCTTCTTAAGCTTAAAGATGCGAGCGATTTACCATTTGTGCCTTGGGGTGACGATGAGAAATCTCGCGTCGGCGATTGGGTTCTAGCCATTGGTAATCCGTTTGGTTTAGGTGGCTCAGCGAGTACCGGCATTATTTCTGCGATTGGCCGTGACATTCAAGCTGGCCCGTACGACGATTTTATTCAAGTTGATGCGGCGATCAATCGTGGTAACTCAGGCGGCCCGCTTTTTAATATGCAAGGCCAAGTGATCGGCATTAATTCAATGATTTATTCTCCGACCGGAGGTAGTGTCGGTATTGGCTTTTCGATTCCGGCGAATCTCGCAAAGGGAGTGATTGGTCAATTAAGGAACTCTGGTCAAGTTGAACGAAGCTGGATTGGTGTTTCAATTGGAGTGGTATCTAAAGAGCTTGCTGAACTACTAGGAAGGCCAAACGAAGAAGGCGCTTTGATTTCTGGTGTCATGACCGGTTCACCGGCTGATAAGGCAGGTTTAGAAGCGCGAGACATTGTTTTGGAATTTAACGGTGAGACCATTAAAGAAATGCGGAACTTGCCGAAAGAGGTCGCACAACTACAAGTAGGAAAGACCTACAATATGAAAGTGTGGCGCGACGGTAAAATTAAGAAAATCAAGATCAAGACTGAACCATTTCCAACTGATGATGACGAGGTTGCCAATGTTGAACCCGAAGACGAAGTTAAACCTGAAATGGACGAGCTTCT
>CAZFVP010000072.1:7131-10611 GCA_964522345.1 uncultured Gammaproteobacteria bacterium
AAATAGCGTAAAATGGACGGAAACAAAATATGAATAAGAAAAGTATGATCCGAGTACTCGTCGTTGAGGACGACAACGAAACTGCAAAATATATCGTTAAAGGCTTAACGGAGTGCGGTCATATTGCCGATCACGCAGCTGACGGTCGTGAAGGTTTACTGATGGCTGACTCTACGGAGTATCAAGCTATAATTGCTGACCGGATGCTGCCTAAGGTTGATGGAGTGACAATGACTCGAACCTTGCGAGGTAGTGGCAATAGAACACCCATTCTTATGCTCAGCGCCTTAGGTGATGTTGACGACAGAGTGGTCGGGCTAAAGGCTGGAGCTGATGACTATTTAGTCAAACCCTTTGCATTCTCAGAACTACAAGCTCGCATTGAAGCCTTAGTGCGAAGGGCTGAACCAGAATCTCCAGATACAGTGTTAAAAGTTGCTGATTTGGAAATGGATTTATTAAAGCGCGAAGTGCGTAGAAATGAGCAAAAGGTTGATTTACAGCCGCGTGAATTTCGCCTACTCGAGTATCTCATGCGTCATAGTGGTCAAGTGGTTACTCGTACAATGTTACTCGAAAAAGTATGGGACTATCACTTCGACCCACAAACCAACGTTATTGACGTTCATATCAGTCGTTTGCGCGGTAAAATCGATAAAGAATTTGAAGTCTCTTTATTGCATACCGTTCGTGGCGCAGGTTACATGTTGAGTGAACCAGATTAGTCCATTTAAGAGCTCGGCGTTTCGTATTACGCTGGTTTATGTACTATTGTTCGGTCTATCCGTCTCTATAATTTTAGGGTTTGTTTACTGGTCGACTATTGTTTACAAAACGAATCAGACTGACGCGGATATAAACGCCGAGATTCAAGAACTCATTGAGATTTATAATCGTAAGGGCTCTTACGGTTTAAGGGTGTTTATAAGTGAGCGTATTATCCAGCGCCCTCGCGATTCTGCACTCTATATCTTTGCTGATCACCAGTTTCAGCCAATGGCTACTAATTTGACTGGTTGGCCAAAGCACTCATTTGATAAAAAAAATGATGGTTGGTTAGATTTTCAACTGGATTATCACGTGCGTGAAGAGGGCGATAGGGAGTTCGATGCGCGTGCGCGTGCCGTATTGCTTGATAATAACTTTAATCTTCTGGTTGGTCGGGGCATGAAAGACCTGACTACTCTAAAGACCTTGGTAGGTCGCGCTTTGTTTTGGGGCCTAATACTTACGGTGGTGCTGGGTATTATTGGTGGTTTAATGATGCGTCGTACTTTAAGTAGTCGTTTAGGCTCGATAAACCAGACTAGCCGAAAAATAATGCAAGGTGACTTGCGTCGTCGTATTGCGACGACGGGCACGGGTGATGAGTTCGACGAATTAGCCGTGAACTTGAATAGCATGCTCGATCAAATTGAACATGGTATGGAGGGCGTCCGTCGTGTGTCAGACAACATTGCTCATGATCTTAAAACCCCATTGGCGCGACTCAAAAATAGAGTAGAAGAACTTAAGTTTAGAGTGGCTGGGCGAACCGAGGAGGAAGCAGCTGTTGATCAAATTATTCATGAAGCAGATGGGTTGCTTGGAACTTTTAACGCATTATTACGCATCGCGAGAATTGAATATAGTGAACAACGTAAGGGCTTTAAGTCGGTTGACTTAAACTCAATTCTCTACGATTTATTGGAATTATACGAGCCTTTAATCGAAGAAAAAGGGCAGCAATTGAATGTTGAAATTAGCCAGACTATGGAAATTTCAGCCGATCGAGACATGCTGTTTCAGGCTTTCGCCAACTTGTTAGATAACGCAATTAAGTATACACCAGACAAAGGCGTGATCACCATTCGCTCTGTAAAAGACAGGTCTGATTGGTATGTTGAAATATCTGACAATGGGCCAGGCATACCCGACGAAGCTCATGAAAAAGTAATACTACGTTTTTATCGTTTGGACCAAAGTCGTACTACGCCTGGCAGTGGTTTAGGCTTGGCATTAGTATTTGCGGTCCTCAAATTACATAAGTTAGATCTAACATTTTTAGATAATAAGCCTGGTTTATGTGTCCGAATAAACCCCGCGGCCATTGAGCTGGAAGTAAATAGCAAACGTAAGCCTAGAAAAATTAAACGTAAACTGGCTGAACAAGAGAGAGTCGAAGTTAATCCGGCTACTTAATTGTAACCACTTTATATTCTTGCGCGGTATTGCCGGGGCTGGCGTTGTCATTGCGAATGCGAATTAACCGCTTGTGAACTGGTGTACCAAGCCATTGGTCCCACACCCATATCCCTTTATTGGTTTGCTTGATATATATTGCTGCGTGGTGCCCTGCATTGTTTGGGTAATGGCCATTTTTAAACGTTGCAATTACTGTTCCAGCAGGTAGTGAGGAATTTAGTACAGAAGCGCCAGGACGCCACAATTTGGTGTGTGGAGCGCTCGAACACTGCTTAATCAAGCTTACGCAGTGGCCATCGCCAACAACTTGATTCGCATAACTGGCGGCGGAAGGGCAGATGAAATCTGGCGTTACGGAATTCTTTGTTGGGTTTGTTTTTTGATAAGCGATACACGCCGACAAATTCGTTATAATTAATAACGTTGTAGTTACTCTAAAGTTATTAAATACAAGGCTTTGCAGGTGCTTTTCGTTCACATTGACCTCACTGTTAGTTGCCTAGACTTCACATATTATAAAGAACCTCAAACAACCCATGAGTAATAATACCCGAGTTTTAATTGTTGAAGATCATAAAGATATTGCTGAGATGCTTTATGACTATTTTGAGCGCAGAGATTATGAACTTGACTATGCTAGCGATGGGCGTATGGGGTATAACCTAGCCAGTCAAAATGATTACGACATAATTTTATTAGATCTAATGCTGCC
Organism: uncultured Gammaproteobacteria bacterium; assembly: GCA_964522345.1. Classification (GTDB taxonomy): domain Bacteria; phylum Pseudomonadota; class Gammaproteobacteria; order Arenicellales; family Arenicellaceae; genus Arenicella. The sequence goes on from CAZFVP010000072.1 coordinate 10,028, forward strand.
CGAAATGGATGGTCTCGATGTATGCCGGAAGCTTCGTGAGGAAGCTAAAGTGGGCACTCCAATTCTGATGCTTACGGCTCGTGATACCTTAGAAGATAAGGTTAATGGCCTAGACATGGGGGCCGATGATTACTTAGTCAAACCGTTCGAAATTCTCGAGTTAGAAGCAAGAATCAACGCGTTGATGCGTCGCAAAGGTCAAATCGCTCAACAAGAAGTACTTAGTGTCGGTGATTTAGAACTCGATACAGGCACTCTTGAAGTTAAGCGTTCAGGCCAACAAATTTACCTTTCTCCCATCGGCTTGAAGATATTGACTATTTTGATGAAAGAGTCGCCGAAGGTTGTTAGTCGAAATCAACTCGAGCATGAAATATGGGGTGATATTCTGCCTGATAGCGATACTTTACGTAGCCATATGTATAACTTGCGCAAGCAGATCGATAAGCCATTTGAACAAGCGCTCCTACAAACTATACAGTCTCGCGGTTATCGTATTGGAGATGCTCCTTAAAGATAAGTAATCTTGAAACTCCGCTGGTTTTTGATTATGGAAAAGAGAGTTCACTGAGTAATGCAGAATA
>CAZFVP010000073.1:0-7656 GCA_964522345.1 uncultured Gammaproteobacteria bacterium
TCCCAGCGGTCGTTCAATTGCCATTCAAAACGTGAGAAAAACTGCCCATCATCGGTGTATTCTGCATACCGTGAAATACTCAGGCCTCGTTGTGCGAAAAAGTTCGCCAGTGAGGCAATAATGCCAACTTGATCAGGGCAACAAAATAGAAGTGACGCAATATTCGAACAAGGAACTTCGCAGGGGGGTTGAGTTATGGTCATAGTTTAAATTGAGTGTGGTCGAGCTAATCTAAACCATTAGTGCCTGTTTAATTTAAGAGTCAACCGCATAATACACTCAAATCTGTTACCAACATACTTTGCCTCTACAAATAGTGTTTCTTACGTTTATTGCTCCCGGGTCACCCCTAGGCTACTATAAATCATATGGCAAAAACCCCAAAAAACGCATCGGTACTGCAGATATTAGTTATCTCCTATTTCTTGATTACCGTTCCTGCCGCACTATTTGCCTTCTATATGCTCAAAGCTGTCGAAAATGAACTTGCGATACATGTTGCTTTCGTCGAATCTGGTGAGCCGGACTTAATGCCTGATAACCCCGGAGTGCTTGTGTCGTTCGGGGCATTCCTGAGGGAGCATTCCCTCCCTTTATCTAAAACAGATGACGAGTACCTATACCCCTATGAAAACAGCCAATTACATGAATGGACCGAAAACCTTTATAAAACTCGAGCAGCCTTAATCTATTCTTGGGTAATTTTGATACTTTTTGGTGGGGTTGTTTATATTTCTTTGGCGACCAATATACAGCGAATTTTCAAAAGTTTAATAACGGCAATAGATGGCCTTCGGAAGTACAATTCAACCGACGAAATCAGATTAGATGGCCCGTTTGACCTGAGTGATTTATCAACCAGCCTTGAAAACCTTCGGTTAAAAATGACTCATAGAGAATTAGAACAGCAACGTTTCTTACGCCATATTTCTCATGAAATAAAAACACCGCTAACCTCGATCAAAGAAGGCTCCAAATTGCTCGATGACCAAATGCTCGGCCAAATGAATAATGAACAACGCGAGATTGCCAATATTTTAGTCCGCAGCAGCGCTGAATTACAACGCGCGGTAGAAAGTTTACTTAACTACAATGCCGCAATAGCGCTTAGGCAAGTAAATCATCGTCGCCCAGTAGACCTCGCAGACCTTGTAAAACAAGCGCTTGATAACAACGAATTATCAATCAAGCAAAAGCGACTCCTGGTTAACGCAGATCTTGATATTTGTCACGGCAATATCGACCAAAGCCAAATCACTACAATTTTCGATAACCTAATTTCTAACGCGGTAAAGCACTCACCAGTTGAAGAAACTCTCGAAATCACACTTAGAAAGAACAAGTCTCGAAAAATCACCTTCATTATCAAGGACCAAGGCCCTGGTATCAGCGAGCTCGACAAGAGCGCAATATTCGACCCGTTTTATGTGGGCAACCAAGCCACCGAGACGACATTAAAAGGCACAGGCTTAGGCTTATCAATCGCCAAACAATACATTGAAGAACATAATGGCAGTATAAGCCTGCTGAAAAGCCGAAAAGGTGCGGTGTTTAAAGTAGTCTTACCAAGCAACTAACTATATAAAGTAAAAATAAGATGCCGAGCAATAATACAGATGAAACGTGCTTGACTAACCCTAAGGTGAATCAAACCGAGGGGGCTAGAGTTATGGTAGTCGATGATAATATTGACCTTTTAAAGCTGATGTCAATGCGTTTAAAGTTAATGAAGTTCGACATAAAAATCGCCACGTCAGGTCTAGAGGCGCTGAGTATAATGACTCTTTGGATGCCAGATATCATTATCACCGACCTACAAATGCCGCATCTTGACGGTATGGAATTTTTCGAAAAAGTTCATGGCCAAAACCCGTTATTACCTGTGATCATATTAACGGCTCACGGCACGATCCCTGATGCGGTCAAAGCAACCCAATCGGGTGTTGCAAGCTTTTTAACCAAACCCTTCGATGGCGATAGTTTAATTACCGAAATACAGCAGGTACTGCTTTCGAGCGGCTTTGTAAAAAGCATCCACCCTGAAGACAAAATCGACCGTCAAAAAGCGCCTCTAAAGCTGCATAAGATAACCAGCAAAAACCCAAAAATGGTCGCCTTAATGCAACAAGTCGAAAGGCTAGCTCAAACGAATACCATTATCTTACTTGAAGGTGAAAGCGGCGTTGGTAAAGACGACATAGCACGAGCAGCCCACCAGCTAAGCTTACGCGCCGACCGGCCACTTTTGTATTTATCAGGCTCAGCTCTTCCTGACAACTTACTTGCAATTGAGCTCTTTGGAGAAGTTGGCAATGGGTCGATTGAAAACCCCGATCGCTACGGAATTTTACGAGAAGCAGCAGGAGGTAGCGCCATCCTCGCTGATTTTAACGAAGCTAGCCGAGAATTAGTTTACAAGACTTTAACCGCATTAATTTCCAAAGCAGCTAAGCCTGTTGACTCTGAAGAGCAATATAGCATTGATGTTCGAGTGATAGCGACAACCTCCATCGTAGGTCGTTATGGAGATCTGGGTCAGGTCCCATGGGATTTCGTAAATAAATTAGACTTCTCGACATTATCAGTTCCAGCCCTTAGAGAGCGCCGCGAGGACGTACCATTGATCGCCAACCAATACCTTGCAAGCCTTGATCTAGATAAAGAGCTCAGTTTCGCAAACAAAGCTATGCAATTGATGTTAAGTGCCGAGTGGCCCGGAAATGTACGTCAACTCATTAGCGTTGTTCGGCAGTGTGCACGCCTGTGTAAAACCAAAGTAATTTCTGAATCGCTAGTGAATAGCCGCCTAAGCAATCCGGTTTTTCAGATTCAGCCACTTAGTAATGCACACCGTGATTTTGAGCGCAACTATTTAACCGATGTTTTAAAAGCAACAAACGGCAATGTTACAAAAGCATCAGAAATGGCAAAACGTAACCGAACCGAGTTCCATCGCTTATTAAATAAGCACAAAATAGAGGCAAAATCTTTTCGTCAGTAAATTAATTCACGGGTTTTATTTTTTTCACTCGCATGAAATCGATAACTGTTTATAATCAAGCCTTGATTTAAAGTTTGTGGAAGAGAGGTTACCTCAACCCGATATCTCAATTGGTTGATATAGGTAACCCGCCGAAGGCGCAACGTGCTCGCAACCGCTCAGGCAAAAGGACCGCAAACCATTTTCTGCTAGTAAAATTCGACTTAATAAAGGCGAATTAGCAGAAAGATCAACTCTGGAGAGTGCCCATCTAACTGGCTAGCGAATAACTAGCGAATGGACTAGGGCCACCGAAGAGGTAATCTTTCAGGTAACCGGACAGAGGAGCGAAGCATCAGCTAATTGGAAATACCGTTATGGTTTTATCAAGCCGCTGACCGTTTGCATAGATATCTATAACGAATCTATGCACTAACTTGTTTCGCCATGACTCTAAGCGTAAATCGCCCTGGTTTTATATGAACGACACTCTTAAAAAAAATAATCCCGATAACCTTACACAGGGTACGGTAGAAAACCGTACCGAAGAGATAGCCCAGAAAAGCGGGCCAAAGAAAACACCTCTTTACTCACAGCATGAGCATTTGAACGCCAAAATCGTCGATTTTGGCGGGTGGGCTCTACCAGTAAACTATGGATCTCAAATTGACGAACACCATGCCGTCAGAAATAGCTGTGGTATGTTTGATGTCTCACATATGACCGTGTCCGATATTTCTGGGCCAGAGACTGTCCCCTTTCTTACTAAGGTTCTCGCAAACGATATAAACAAAGTCTCAACGGAGCCAGGCAAAGCGCTTTATAGTTGCATGTTAAATGATGGCGGTGGCGTTATTGATGACTTAATCGTCTACTACCTAAATGACCAGCATTGCCGGCTAGTTACTAACGCCGGCACTAATGAAAAAGATATGGCATGGTTGCAAAAACACGCTAACGACTTCGACCTGACGTTCACAGAGAAACCTGACCTCGCCCTGATTGCAGTACAGGGGCCAAACGCAATCAAAACATGCTTAGATGTGTTACCGGTTGAATTTAAAAATGTCATTAAGTCGCTCTCTCGTTTCCAAGGTGAGTACGTTGATCAAGAGTTTGTAGGCCGTACTGGTTATACCGGTGAAGACGGTGTGGAATTGATTGTAAGCCCAACACTCGCGAACTCTCTCTGGTCTGCATTTATTAACGCCGGCGTCCAGCCTTGCGGGCTTGGCGCACGCGATACATTACGTTTAGAGGCTGGAATGGCTCTCTACGGCAATGACCTTGATGAAGCTCATACACCACTTGAATCGGGCCTGAAATGGACTTTGAGTATGAATAGCCAACGTGAGTTCATCGGCAAGCAAGCATTAGAAAACGCAAACAGCACAAAGAACTTAGTTGGCCTTATTTTAAAGGATCGAGGGGTTCTTCGCGGTCACCAACAAGTCTTTATAGGCGAACAATTAGTTGGTGAAATTACAAGTGGGACATTTTCACCAAGTCTTGAGCAATCGATTGGCCTCGCACGTGTTACTCGCAAACTCGCCATAGGTGATCATGTCGAAATAGCGGTACGTAATAAGCGGCTCAACGCCGTAATAGCACGCTACCCATTTCTCAAGAACGGACAGGCGACAAACTGACCCCGGTTATCGACTCTCGCTATTTAAACTCTAACGCCTTAGCTCTTGAAAAGGTGTTTTGTTTAAAATTTAACACAATTTCTTTTTAACGCTGGCTATGAATAAACGCGCTTAAAGAAACCATAATTACCAATTCATAAATCTCGATACAGAACTCTTATCATGACAAATTCTACATTTGCACAACGACACATAGGCCTTAGCGACGACGATATTGACAGCATGCTTGCCGAGCTTGGCTATTCGTCGTTAGACGAATTGACAACGAATGTAGTGCCCAAAAGCATCGCCGATAATTCACGTTTAAACTTAGACGAGGGCCTTAGTGAAGAGCAAGCCTTAGCCGAGCTAAGAACCATTGCCGAACAAAACATAATAATGAAGTCGTGCTTAGGCCAAGGCTACTACAATACGTTTACGCCGAAGGTTATTCAGAGAAATGTATTAGAAAACCCAGCGTGGTATACCGCCTACACGCCGTATCAACCTGAAATATCGCAGGGTCGTTTAGAGGTGTTGTTTTATTTCCAAACGATGATTACTGAACTCACAGGAATGGACATAGCCAATGCGTCACTTCTAGACGAAGGTACCGCTGCTGGAGAAGCCTTAACACTGGCTCATAGAGCACTTAAGGGCAAGCGTAATAAATGTTTGGTCTCTAGGAACTGCCACCCTCAAACTTGGGATATTTTAGAAACTCGTGCCACACCATTAGGCATTGAACTTATTCCATTTGATGAGTCGAGCTCACCGACCATTGATGACGATGTATTCGCGACTATTCTTCAGTACCCCGACACCTATGGTACGGTACGAGATTTACGCGAACTTTGTGATGCCACACACAACGCTGGAGCATTGGTAATTATGGCGAGTGACTTGCTTGCACTTACCATGCTTAAGTCTCCTGCTGAATTGGGGGCAGACATTGTTGTTGGTAATTCGCAGCGTTTTGGTGTTCCACTAGGGTTCGGAGGGCCACACGCTGGCTTCTTCGCGGTAAAAGATAAATACAAGCGTTCAATGCCTGGCCGCTTAGTTGGTCAGTCTATCGACGTGCATGGAAACGCAGCATACCGCCTTGCTTTGCAAACCCGTGAGCAACATATTCGCCGAGAAAAAGCGACCTCTAATATCTGCACAGCTCAAGCTCTTTTAGCGATAATGGCCACGCTCTACGCATGTTATCACGGCCCGAGTCAGCTAAGAAAAACAGCAATGCGTGTCAACCAACTGAGCAATTCATTGTTGGCCGGGTGTATGGAAATTGGCATTCAAACCAATCAAACAGTATTTGACACCGTTACTTTAAGCGATGTCGATGCCGACGCAATCGTGGCCAGCGCTTTGTCTCAGGGCTACAACTTAAACAAGAGAGATGAATCAACAGTTAGTATCGCCTTAGACGAAACACATAGCGAGTCTGATGTCGCAACACTGCTTGGGTGTATTGGCATAAACGTAGAAGAACTGATATTGGCCGCACCGCTATCAAGCGATTGGTTGCGAACAGACGACTATATGCGTCAAGCGGTATTCCATGACTACCATAGCGAAACCGAAATGATGCGTTATTTACGTCGGCTCGCTGATAAAGATATCGCCTTAGATCGGTCGATGATCGCACTAGGTTCATGCACAATGAAACTCAATGCAGCAAGCGAAATGACGCCAGTTACCTGGCCAGAATTTTCTAACATGCATCCATTCGCTCCAAAAAATCAAACTCATGGTTATCAAACGATGATCAACCAGCTCGAAGACATGCTTTGTGCTTGCACAGGCTATGATGCAATGTCATTACAGCCCAATGCGGGCTCCCAAGGAGAGTACGCTGGCCTGTTAGCTATTAAGGCGTATCATGAATCCAATAACGACTTTCAACGAGATATCTGTTTAATTCCAAGCTCAGCACACGGCACTAACCCCGCCAGCGCACAAATGGCTAATATGAAAGTCGTCGTGGTTAAATGTGATGAACGCGGTAATGTTGACCTGACTGACCTAAAGACAAAAATAGATCAATACCCAGAACGTATTGCCGCCATTATGATCACCTACCCATCAACTCACGGCGTGTTCGAAGAAGATGTAACCATGGTATGTGAGCTGGTTCATCAAGCGGGCGGCCAAGTGTACATCGATGGTGCCAATCTAAATGCGCTCGTTGGCGTTGCTCAACCAGGCAAGTTTGGAGGCGACGTATCACACCTCAATTTGCATAAAACGTTTTGCATTCCTCACGGAGGTGGCGGCCCTGGAGTTGGTCCCATCGGTGTTGGTAAACACCTAGCACCGTTTATGCCTAAAGATGGATATAATCATAACCGAGTGGGAGCTAGTATAAGTGCAGCGCCATTCGGCAGCGCCAGTATTTTACCTATCTCATGGATGTACATCCGCATGATGGGCGCTCAAGGCTTACGCAAAGCCACACAATGCGCTATCTTAAGTGCAAATTACATCGCTCATAAACTCAAAGGCAACTACCCCATTCTATTTACCGGCAAGCAAAGCCTAGTCGCACACGAATGCATCATCGACACTCGCCCCATGAAAGATCACGGTGTCTCAGTTGACGATATTGCTAAACGACTTATTGATTACGGGTTTCATGCGCCGACTATGAGCTTTCCGGTCGCTGGAACACTGATGATTGAACCGACAGAAAGCGAATCACGTGCTGAACTAGATCGTTTTTGCAGGGCAATGGATGGAATTTTTTCTGAGTACACCCAAGTCAAAAATGGTGAACTACCGGTCGACAACTCAATGCTAAGCAACGCACCACACACAATGTCATTCGTGTTAGACGATGACTTATCAATACCTTATAGCCGAAAAGCCGCCTACCAACCAGACGCATCAAATGATGCCAATATTAAGTATTGGCCGCCGGTCGGAAGAATCGACAATGTCTACGGTGACAAAAACCTAATATGTAGTTGCCCCTCTATGAGCGAATATGAGTAGTAAACCTTCAATCAAGACCGCCAACAAATGGCGGTTGTATCATCACCTGCG
>CAZFVP010000073.1:7756-10525 GCA_964522345.1 uncultured Gammaproteobacteria bacterium
CTGAAGTTTCGTGCTTGAACCGCGGCACAATCCAACAACGCATCCGTCGCATCAGCTCGGCGAGCCTTCCTAATTTGGTCTTGATAAGCCGGTATTGCTATCGCAGCCAATAAGCCCAAAATCCCTACCGTGATTATCAGCTCAATAAGAGTGAAGCCTTTTGAATTTTTATTCACTATATTTCTCTATTAAGTAATCAATGAAGCTCCTCGCTGCGCTAAAATAAGCGCTTTTAGCGAGGGCATCGTATAAAATATTATTGAAAGATCTCAAACCAACTGGAACGCAGAGTTTCAGACGTACCAATAACAGTGTCATCAAAAGGGTTGCCATCTCCTGGACTTCCCAGACCCTCTGGTTCAAAAAGAGGGGTTAAACTCCCGTCTTCACGCTGGACAATAATAGTACCGTCGTTAGCACCCAAGGCTTCACTGGTGAAAATCACGGGCGCACTGGCTACGCCGTCTCCAATTAATACTGATTCATTAACTTCACCGTCATCACCAAACCCTAATGTCCCAAATGCAGCGGGTACTCCATTTGCCTGATCAACCACAAATAACTCTGACAACCCTTCACCACCAATACAAATATCAAGTCGGTCACTAGGATCTGGCGTAAACGCGGTAAAAAATAATTGCTCTCTAAATGGCACAATACGGTCAACGATTCTCGAACTCGGGCTTTCTACAACACCGCTACCCAAAGGAAGGTCTCTAAACCAGCCTTGACTATTGTTAAATATAAACTCAGTAAGCTGAGCATCGGTTTCTGCTTCGCCTGTCCCACTTATAGGTTCACTTAGATCACCTGTACTTACATCAGGCCCCAGTGACCCGTCATCATTATTGAGAACCGTTACACCAGAGACATCAACAAGTTGACTACTCGTTACTGGGCTATAACTTAGAAGGTCGGAGTCTTCTTCATCACCTGGTGCTGCACTATCAACAGGTTCTATCACTCCATAAACTCTCTCTTGGGCGAATATTTCTTCATTGTCGGCATTTAAATAAATACCTGTAGCAAAAAATGCCCAACTACTAAGTACATCACCCTCACCCTCAATTGTTTCTCCATTAATTAATACTGGAGCTTGCACTACCGGTCGACCAACATCTATTAATCTGCTAATTCGATTACTCAGTGTTACCAAACTCGGGCGATAACGATAAACGGCACCTGTTTCTATTACATCAGTCGGGTCTGCCGTAGACGTATCTAGAGTTGTACCCACGGTACCAAAATAAGCTACGTCGTCATTTCTAAAACCTGATACACCATTATCCCAATCTCTCACAGCAATATTTCCAACAAAACTATTATCAACTGGATTTCCTGAGGGGTCTTCAACTACGACCTGTTCTAGTACTCTAGAATTTAAGTCATAAGTAAAAATCTTAGCGGATTCGGTGCTGGTGAATGATCGAATATTATTCGGCCCAGAACCAAACACCAACTTCCAATCACCATTAAAATTGTTTTGGATGTTAGGACTGGCACCACTATCATCGTCACAAAACCCATCACAATCATAAAATAAATCAGGCTCGGATGTGGTTAAATTGAGATCAGGAGCATTAATTTCAGCTAATACCCGTGGCGGATTCTCCGGATCTGTAATATCAAGGACCACGTATGCCGACCTCAAAGTAGTAGAATCATCCCCATTAACTACAGGAAAATCACCGCCTCCTAGACGCATACCAACAACTAAAATCGTACCCCAATGACCTGGGTTTCTTGTGGTATCAGTAAAAACATCAGGCAATCTCACATCAAAGCTTTGTGGGCTGCCGTCTACATAAAAAACATGGTTGTATGTTGGTGAGGCCAGCCACTGCAAATGTGGTAATAAATTAAACGGTGCATAAGCCCAAATCTCTGCCCCTAGCGGATGGTCTGTCTGGGAGTCCGGAGATGTTTCATAAACAACATTGGCCAAATTACTATCGCGAAAACCAGCGTTAAAAGCGTGCAATAAGCCATCATTGGCTCCAACGTAAGCGACTTGACGCCTGTCTTCATAGAGTTCACGGAATTCTGCATATGACTCATTGCCAAATCGAATATCATAACCCGCGTTTGGTCCAGCCACAACGAGCGGAGTAGAGTTGACTAGGTCACCGAGCCGGTAAATCGTATCATCAGGGTCATCTATGCTCAGTGTGCGGTTACGAAAATTATTCTCGGGGTCTTCAAACCCTCGAATATAATTAACTATATCGTCGGCAATTTCTTCCGAGCCGACTCCAAAAAAACCAAAATTACCTTCATCAATAGAATCAATTGTGAAATCAATTTGTTCACCAACGTCAACGCGCCCATCTAAATCACTATCAATATAACTAAAGATATATCTAGATGCCTGAGCCGCATTAGGACTTGGAAAGGGATTAGTATATGTTCTCTGTTCAACGGATAGGGCATTATTAATAGTTCGTAGCCGATCTCCGGCATTCCAAAGCGTATCGAGATCTTCAACGTCGATTGGGGAGCCATCTGGAGTGGTCACTGGAGCCCCATCAACTAAAATCGGCTCATCGTCATCATCTAAATCGATCGACAAAAATTGAATCCGCGGCACATCACCAGAAACATCATATCGAAAGGCTCTATCAATTACGTAGTCATCGAGAGTGCCTCGCGTACCATTGGTTTGGTTATCAGAACGAAAAAGGCCAAAGTCATCAATGAAGAACGAAAAAAGCTCGCCACTCCATTCAACTTCATCAAGATTCGAGTCTCTTAATAACTCTTGGTAAGTAC
>CAZFVP010000074.1:0-10498 GCA_964522345.1 uncultured Gammaproteobacteria bacterium
TACAGATTAAATTTGCGTTTTTATTCATTGGATTTTTGAGCGCGTTTACCGAGGCCTACGCAAGGGATACTTTGACGCTTATCGAGGCTGCGAATGGCCTAGACAACTTTAATCAAGTTGGCGAAGGTGACTGGAGGGTTGAGGATGATTTCATTGAGATTAATAGCGGTGAAGGTGGGCCGTCGTACTTGGTTACAAAAGACAGCTACGATAATTTTTCCTTAGATATTGAATTTTGGTCCAGTGATGATGCCAATAGTGGCATTTTCATGCGCTGTCAAAACCCTGAAGTGATCAACGACAAGAATTGTTATGAAGCTAATATTTTTGATCAACGCCCCGACAAGAATTACGCAACCGGTGGTATTGTCAATATAGCGCTTGCGCCCGACCCGATCGTTAACGTGGGTGGTAAGTGGAATCGTTATCAAATTACCTTGGACGGTGATAACTTATTAGTGATATTGAATGGTGAGAAGACGGTTGAGGCATCTGATTCAACCTTGGCGAGTGGGCATATCGCCCTGCAATGGGCCCAGGGAATTATGCGGTTTCGTAAATTTGAGATTACCCCAATAGGTAAATAGGCCTTCTGCCGATATTACAATATTGTCTATTGGCTAATCTGAGTTAATGGGTTTAGTAACTGGTGTTTAGTGTAGGCTGCTTCACAAACTGACCTCAAATCGCCTCTGACACATTCTATTAGGGCTCTTCGAGGATGGTGTGCTTTTTAGCCCTTTGTTGTGTGCTTATAACTAATGTCAGAGTTTTAAGTTAGAAGTACTTTTGTTGAATTCCGGCTACTAAAATAATGGTGATCATTAAAGGGGCTAGGTAACGAATCATTAACAGTAAGAATTTGCCTAGCTTACGATCATTGTCACTTAATTCGGCGTCAATGATGCTCTTATCTAAACGCCATCCAACGAATAACACCACTAGAAGAGCTGATAAAGGGAGTAAGATTGGTGCGGTTAAACCGCCATCCAGAAAGTCTAAAAATTCTATACTGAAGAGGCTGCCAAAACCCACTAGTATCATAACGATACCAACATAGATTGCGGCTTTGGCTTTACTGATCTTGAGATGTTCAGATGCGTGGGCGACTGAGGGTTCGAGTAATGCGACTCCCGTTGTCAGCGCTGAGAAAAATGCCATACAGAAAAAGGCGGCACCGACTAGATTACCTCCAGGCGTTTCAATTAATGCGGTTGGTAACGTCTGAAAGAACAGCCCCGCGCCGGCGCTAAAGTCCAGACCATATTTAAACACAATTGGAAAAATCGCTAGGCCAGCGATCAGCGCAACAGCCGTATCTGCTAGACCAATGATTACCGAGGACTGGGGAATGCTGATATTTTTCGGTAAGTAGCTGCCATAAGCAATCATCATTGCCATTCCCAAGCCGATTGAGAAGAAAGCTTGGCTCAATGCGCTTACGGCCACGCTGCCGTCTATTTTCGAAAATTCTGGCGAGAATAAAAATGCCAATGCCTTATCTGTGCCACCTGATTCCCACGATGAGAAAATGCTGTAGCAACTCAGTAGTAGTAGCAGCACAAAGAATGCGGGCATGAGTACCTTCGATGCTAATTCAATACCTCTGTTTACGCCTCGCGCTACCAACCAAATAACTAAGACCGAGAATGCTAAAAACCAAGGCATTAACGCCCATGGGCTGGCGGTTAAGGTCGAGAACTGTTCTGCTATTTCAAGTGGTGTTAAACCGTCAAAAGCGCCCATCAAAAAGCGGGGTATGTAAGCCATGACCCATGCGGCGACGACTGCGTAAAAGCTGACAATAAGAAATGCGGCCAACATACCAGTCCAGGCGCCCAAGCTCCAAAGTGTGGGTGTGGAGCTGCGCTTTGCGAGGTCACCCATGCTGTTCACCGCGCTTGATGCCTGGCCTGCTCGCCCAATTAGAAACTCGGCCATTATGGTTGGTATGCCAATAAAAATCACGCACGCCAAATAAACTACAATAAATGCGCCCCCGCCATTTGAACCCGCCTCAGCCGAAAACCGCCAAAGATTACCTAAACCAACGGAGCAGCCGATCGCGGCTAAGGTAAATGCTAAACGCGAGGACCATTGAGCGGTGTTTGAATTTGCCATTTTTGTTCTGCTTATCGTTATGGATTGAAATATACTAATCGCTTAATGCATGATTATGCAAAATATAAAAAATACTGAGTGAATTTATGACTTTAAACTGCGTCCATAAGCAACCGAATGCCAGCATGTGTTACATCTGCGGTCGAGATAACCCAGTGGGTCTTAAAATGAAATTTTATGATGACGGCGTTGATACAGTGCAAAGCATAGTGACCCCTGCGGACCACTTTCAGGGTTACCCTGGAGTGTTGCATGGGGGGGTTGTGGCCTCAATTTTGGATGAAGTCATTGGCCGTTCGGTGATGTCCGGAGACCACCACCGGTTTATGATGACGATGAAGATGGATGTACAATATCGCCACCCGGTGCAAATGGGACAAGAACTTAAGGCCATTGGCAAAGCCACTCGTGTGACGGGCCGAGTAGGTAAGGCCGAGGGCAGAATTGTGTTGCCCGACGGCACTGTCGCTTGCGAAGCGCAGCTAATACTGGCAAAAATGCCAAATGAATTGGCGGACGAAAATCGGATGGATTCTCTGGAGTGGCGGGTTGACCCAGATTAGCGTTCTTTAGCTCGTGCTGAGAGTAAGAGTATTCTGGCGACAATTGATGACCCCAGCATTACCGCGAAAATAGGCAGTAATTCTCCTTTAGAGAGTAGTGAGCCAAGCCCACCAATTAACGAACCAAACGCAAACATTAGGGTTGAGTTCAAGGACGATGCAGCACCGATGTTTTTATCAAATAGGCTAATAAAATGCCCGCCAGAGGCAGGTGAGATCGCGCCATTGCACGCCATTAGAATGCCCATGCCGAATAAAATTTGCCACAAGGTAGGTTGGCTGACAAAACACAACATCACCATCGCCGTCGCAGTGATCAATTGGAGTAAATTCGCCCAGTAGATTATCGACGGTAAGTCGGCGGTGTTCATTACTCTCGCGGTGAGACGATTGCCAACCATCAATGCAAACACCATCACGCCAAAGTAGAGGGAAAACTCAAATTTGGTTTGCTCGAAATGCTCAATAAGAATAAAAGCAGCGTTGGTCACATAGCAAAATAGAACGCCAGCGCTAAAGCCAGCGAACAATGCATAACGTAGAGCGACTAAGTTCCCATTGGTTTTATGGGTAATGGCGGCCCAGTAACCGATGAATATTTGTTTAAAGCTGAAGTTTTGTGACGTGCTTAGGTTTGTTTCAGGAATCTTCACCAGATAGATCAAGGCCATTAAAGTGGTGAAACCAGCAAGTGCTAAAAAGATTGTTCTCCAACCGTAGGCGGAAATTAATGTGCCAATGGTTGGGGCAAACATCGGAGCTATTAATATGACCAGAATGATATTGGCGAATTTTTTACCCACGTCTTTTGGCTCAAAAACATCTCTAACTTGAGCCATGCAGATGACCGAAGTAAAACCACCGCCAATGGCCTGTATCAAACGCAGTATTAACACTTGTTCTATGTTGGATGCGACCGTAATTAATAACGATGCGACGATAAATATAGACAAACCAATCAAGCCGATGGTTTTACGGCCCAGTTGGTCGGACAAGGGTCCGCCAAGGAACTGACCCAAGGCCATGCCCATCATAAACGTACTTACGGTTAAGTTGGCCGCTGCCATATCCACCGAAAAATCACGTGCAAGGTTGGGCAATGTCGGCAAATAAGCATCGATTGCTAGAGGCCCCAATGCCGCTAAGCCTGCAACAAAAATAAGGAAAAATCGACTTAAGGTGAGTTGTTGTTTGGTATACATCGGGGTTGTTGATCAGCCTTGAATTTAAACGGGCGACTCTGGTAATGATCGGCGCGAAGCACTATACCCTATGCCAGCGACGATCAAGGCATAAATTACGCGCCTCAAATCAATACGTCGCTCTCACGGTGAGTGCTGTTTTATCTAAGACAGATTCATCTACATAACGTAATCGCGTGTCGCATTTGCTAACCAAGGGAAGCGTTTTCCAAGCAGGGAACCCCAATAAGTAAACCAGTACTCAATTTTTTGTGTAAAGCTCATCTCGGTTTCAGCAACAAAGTTACGTTGTTGATCGTCTAAATAGGCATGAATTGCTTCAACATCATTAATATTGAGGGTTTCGTGAAAGCCAACCATGCCTTTATGCTTGAGTAAGCCGCCGATAACAATCGCTATAAAATTTTGATGCGTTTTCTCGCTCATAACTCGTAAATCAGGAACTACACCGTTACCCTTGGCGTTAACTCCATGACAAAAAGAACAGTTACGCGCGTATAGTTTTTCCCCATTCTTCGTGATGTTTACGTCGGTTTTCGCTTCATGGCCTAACGCTAAAATACTCGCCGTGCCGTCTCTTTGGGACTTATCATTTATGCGCTTAGTGAGATTATATTGACCTTTTTTAAACACCAATAAACGGTTTTGATTAACCGCATTGGGTCGAGAGTGATTGCCCACGTTGAGCATAAGAGCACCGCCACTGCCCTGTGCCACAGCCACATATTGTTCACCATCGAGCTGGTAACTAATTGGGCCGGCCAGAATTGCGCTGTCGGACTGATACTGCCATAGCCGGTTACCGTTTTCAGAGTCGTATGCTGCAAAAGTACCGTCTTGCGTGCCCTGAAAAACCAAATCACCTGCGGTCGCTAAAATACCTCCATTGGATGGGAAAGGGTGGCGTACCGACCAAGCGCGCTGTTTTTTTATCGGGTCCCACGCAACCAACTCACCATAAACTAGCGCATCAAACATGGCTTTTGCGGCTACCCAACTACGAGGCTCACGGTTTTCATAATAGTCCACCCCGGTATTCCAACGGCCAACTCGGTATTCAATGTTATTATCTGCTAAATAGAATGAAGGCACATTCTGCACCGGTATGTACATGTAACCGGTTTTTTCGCTAAAAGACATCGCCTGCCAATTGTGCGCACCTATCGGTGCGGGCCATAGAGTACTGCCGCCATTTTTTTGATAATCAGCATCGTCTGTTTCAACCGGCCTTCCGGTTTTCATGTCAACATGAGAGGCCCAATTGATGTGGGTGTAGGCGTCGGCTGATAGCAGTTCACCGGTTTTACGATCGAGCACATAAAAGAAACCGTTTTTAGGTGCCTGCATGATGACTGCACGCGAAGAACCACGTATCTCGAGCTCAGCCAACACCAACTGCTGTGTTGCGGTGTAATCCCAGTTTTCTTGCGGTGTCGTTTGGTAGTGCCAGACATACTCTCCCGTGTCAGGATTTAAAGCCACAATGGAACTCAAATAGAGATTATCCCCACCACCGGGGCTGCGAATATCTCGATTCCATGGCGAGCCATTACCGGTACCAATATATAAAAGATTTAGCTCTGGGTCGTAGACAAGCGAGTCCCAGGCGGTGCCTCCACCGCCGCCATTTTGATACCAGTAATCACCTTTCCAGGTTGCTAAGGCTTTTTCGAGGGCTGGGTTTTCTTGAGGTTTGGAAGGGTCTCCCGGTACAGTATAAAAACGCCATCGCATCGCTCCGGTGTTGACGTCATAGGCACTTACAAAACCACGCACACCTAGCTCCGCACCACCATTGCCAATGACAACCATACCTTTAACGATTCTTGGTGCCCCCGTGATGCTGTAGTTACCATCGGTAGGTGTTGTTTGTACCGACCAATTCTGTTTACCTGTAGCCGCATCTAAGGCAATTAGGCGGCCGTCTAGCGCACCAAAAAATACCTGCAATTGTGCATTGCCTTCGGTTTGCCAAAGGGCAACACCACGGTTCACTGGCCCACAACAGGTTTTGATTAAGTGTGCTTTATCAACCTTTGCATCAAAATGCCAAAGTTCAGCGCCGGTTCTCGCATCCAAGGCGTAAACATGGCTCCAGCCGGTGCTGATATAAATAACGCCATTGTGTACCAATGGCGTTGCTTCCATTCCTCGCGCTGTCGAAAACTCAAACGACCACGCTAAATCTAACTCATTGACATTATCGCGGTTGATATTCGCAAGTGGGCTGAATCGTTGTTCCTGATAATCTCGACCATAGCTTAACCATTCGTTCCCCGGGTTAATAATACTGGCCTGGTTAACCGGCGCTGGCGAGTTCGCGAACACCGCGGAAGTGAAACCAGTAATAATAAATAATAAAGGTATTAGGGAGGATGAATTAGTGACTACACTCATACGGGTCGATCGCCTCGTGCTGTGCTTGATGGTTAACAGTCGACACTCTACCATAGGCCGTGTACTGGTAGAAAATATGCCTACAGGGCTCAACGGAAAAGCCGTGAAACACTGCAACCCTAATCCAGTGACGATTTATCGACACTGCGAACTTGTGCAGCGGCAAACGGTGGATCAAAGATCCGACCATATATAAGGTAGCCAGTGAATAAATCGCCCCAAATTGGCCGTGTGAAAGCTCAACGTCTTGTCGAATTTTTCCACCGAACAACGCAATGAAAATAGGTTTGCCCTGGTGTTGAGATGAGCATCAGCGTGAAGCCGAAAAGTAGCGGCCGCTAATCGTTACACAGCAATGGGGTAAACGTATTAATCGTGGTCTCCGATGTTGCTTAGTCAGAGAGTAATTATGGTCGCCTTAGCTGAGATCAATACGGGTTAAATTGAAACTGAGACAAAAGCTAAGCGTAGGCTCTCTCTTTGTCATTGTTCGTGATTAAGTTTTCGTTTGTAAAATGTCGACGCATGAATTACTTTTGTTGGCTTATCAACCACTTAATTTGCGTCTATGTATATCAATGGAGAATGGGTTAATATAGACCCACAGTTCACCGTTACCAATCCAGCAACTGGTGAGGTGATTGATACGGTCAGCGATGGAGATCGAAGCCATGCAGAATTGGCCGTTGAGGCTGCCGATGCTGCGTTTAATGCGTGGTCGAGTTCAACTGCGTATGCTCGATCTGATGTATTGCAAAAAGTGTATGCCTTAATGATTGAACGCAAGCAATCGTTAGCTGAACTAATGACTCGTGAGCAAGGGAAACCGCTCAAGGCGTCGTTGAATGAAGTACAGTACGCCGCTGATTTTTTAAGATGGTTCGCCGAAGAAGCGAAACGGGTATACGGTGAGACAATTCCATCGGCTAGGGTTGACCAACGATTTATCGTAGGCCATCAAGCGGTTGGAGTCGTGGCAGCGATAACGCCGTGGAACTACCCCATCTCAATGATTACCCGTAAGCTGGCTCCCGCTTTGGCTGCGGGCTGCACTATTGTTCTAAAACCAGCGGAAGCGACGCCTTTGTGCGCCCTAGCTGTATTTGAAGTTTTGCATGACGCTGGGCTACCTGCGGGCGTTGCGAACTTAGTTACGACGCTCAACCCCGAGCCGATTGGGAATGAGTTTTGCACTAATCCGAAAGTTAAAAAACTTACATTTACAGGTTCTACCATGGTGGGTAAAAAGTTGGCCCAAGTTGCAGCAGGTCAACTTAAGCGAGTATCGATGGAGCTAGGGGGTCATGCTCCCTTTATCGTGTTTGATGATGCCGACCCGGTTCATGCCGCTAAAGGTGCTTCATTAGTCAAGTTTCTCAATACCGGCCAGGCGTGTATTAGCCCGAATCGAATTTTTGTTCAACGCGGTATTATAGACGTGTTTCTAGCGACATTTTCAGAACGAGTTACGAGACTCAATGCGGGTAATGGCTTAGATCAAAGGGTTTCAGTAGGGCCGTTAGTAAACCAAGCGGCAGTCGACAAAGTAGCCGAGCAAGTCCAAGATGCGTTATCTAAAGGTGCTGTGCTACACAACGGCGGTACGAAAATATCCGAAGGTGAATTTTCTAAGGGGTATTTTTACGCGCCGACCTTACTCAGCAACGTGAATAGCGAGATGATGATTTACCGTCAAGAAACCTTTGGTCCGGTTGCAGCGGTTATCGTATTTGATGACTACGAACAAGTTATTGAAATGGCAAATGATACTCGCTACGGATTGGCAGCTTATGTGTATACGCAAAACCTATCACGAGCTATGCGGGCTTTTGAGGAGTTGAATTTTGGCATTATTGGTATTAACGACATTAACCCCACCAGCGCAGCGGCTCCGTTTGGTGGTATGAATGAAAGTGGTTTAGGCCGAGAGGGAGCTCGAGAGGGCTTGAACGAATATTTGGAGACTAAACTTGGTGGGTTTTCAATTTAGTATTGATAAGGCGATTTTTATGCTTTCTTTTCGTGCCTTAAATATTTTGGTGATATGAAGCATCCGTTATCAGGTACTCCAAGGTTTCGTAGGAGAACGAGTCAGAGAAATTATTCGTCGAGTGTGCGATGAGTTAGGTCGCAAGATCTTAAGGGGTAGGCGCTATCAAGTGTTGACTTTCAAATTCTTAGCCTCTATTTAAATGCTCAGCATGAAACGAAATATGCTCCCCAATAAACGTAGAAATAAAATAGTACGAGTGGTCGTAACCATCTTGATACCGAATGGTCATTGGGTAGTTGGCTTCTTGGCTTGCTTGCTCTAGAAGCCCGGTTTTTAATTGCTCTTCTAAGAATCCGTCGGCGCTACCTTGGTCTACTAATATTGGTAATTGAGAGTCTGCGGCCATGACCAGTGCACAGGTATCGTGTGCCGCCCATGTCGACCTATTGCTGCCCAAGTAGTGACCTAAAGCTTTTTCTCCCCAAGGGCAGTTAGTTGGAGACACAATGGGCGCGAATGCTGAAATAGACTTATATTTGTCTGCATTACTTAACGCAATAGTGAGCGCTCCATGCCCCCCCATTGAATGCCCAGAGATTGATGCTCTATCGCTGTCGATAGCAAAGTTAGCGCTGATTAGCTCGGGAAGTTCCTTGGCAACGTAGTCGTACATCAAATAGTGTTCAGACCAAGGAGCTTGGGTGGCATTAACGTAAAAACCAGCGCCAAGGCCAAAGTCCCACGCGCCTTGCTCATCATCTGGGATTCCTTCGCCACGCGGGCTAGTATCCGGGCAAACAATGGCTATACCGTACTCAGCCGCGTATCGTTGTGCGCCTGCTTTGGTGACAAAATTCTGGTCGGTGCAGGTTAAGCCAGAAAGCCAATATAGAACGGGTACGTTGGCTTTCTCAGCTTGCGGCGGAAGGTATACTGAGAAAACCATCTCACAATTAAGAGAGGCAGATTGATGCTTGTATTGCGATTGCTGGCCGTCGAAAATTCTAGCGCTGGCTATATGTTGCATTTAAGTGTCTCGGTCGGCGAGTTTAAAGAGACTTAGTTTACATTGATCTCGGGCATAAGTGGTGATGTAAATAAGAAACTATGAAATAGCGAAAGTTCGAGATAGATTTCCGATTGTAAGGTTAAATACAACTTTAACGTGAATTGCATGCGTTAAATTAATGAGCTCTCACAGAGTGTGTCGGTTAATTGTGTTGAGCATCTCTACAAAAACGTCACAAGCCGTAGTACTATTGAAATTGAACCCACCTATGAGATGTATTTTATGAGACTTTTTTGCAAATTTAAGATTGGTGCTGTGGCGACAGCATGCTTGTTAATATCGAACGTCACGCTTGCGGCGCATCATGGCGATACCGAACAGAAAACAGAGCCAGCGTCAGGTGAAATTTGTCAGGGCTATGGCCCACAAACGCCCCGTGACATTGATAGTCTTGCTGGAGATAATAAGGTCAAATTTCAATTAGCGGGTAATAGTACAGAGTTGAATTTATGCAATATTCACTTTCACAATAATGCCGAGCATAAAGCAAAAGACTTCTCAATTTATGCAGGCAAGGGAGATAAGGGCGTTGGTGGAGGCTATCAATGTGGTATTTCGAAGCAGTTAACAAAGGCTGAGTTAACAGCGCCAAAGCAAGATATTTGCAAGGGCTTAAAACCTGGCGACACCATTGAGGTGCATTGGGTTCACTCCAGTTGTGATATTAAGCCTGGTCCCGGTTTAGGTTCATGCCTTTCTAACGCGTGCGCTAACCCTGATTTGCGTGTGGAAACTCAAGTTTTTACCTTGGTAAATGACACTAATGCGTTAGATTTTAATGACTTTGATTATGGTGGCAACCCGGTGAATGATTATCATCAGGTTAAGTCTCTACCTAATAACACAGGGACTCCAGTGGTATTCGCGGGTTCTACTACCGGGCCCAAATATAATGCTCAATCATGCTCAGCTCTGCAAGTGACCTGGAGTGTTAGGCCTCAGTGTGCCAAATTAGATATTAATACCATTGGTAAATGGTGTGAGAGTAATGCGTTCGACGAAGACCATGCGCATGGCGTTCGTGAGCTTGTGACCGACCTTCAACTATTAGCGCCTATCGGAAAATAGTCGCTTTACGCGATTAATAAAAGGCCCAATCATTTGAGAGAATGGCTGGGCTTTTTTTAAGCGTGCAGCGCTTTAACGGCAATGG
>CAZFVP010000075.1:0-10258 GCA_964522345.1 uncultured Gammaproteobacteria bacterium
CGGAATCGCATTCACGTTTCGTTTAGTTCTAAACACTTTCATCTTTACACTAGTCATTGACGGTATATTAATCAGATTCAGCATAGTCGTTTGCTCACACCATTGCATTACCCGTTTAGACAAACGGTCTATTTCAGTAGATAAGCGTGATAATTGCCGCAGATTGGCACTTTTAGTGATATAAATTAACAATTCAACTCCAGATAAGCGGCTTTCGAAAACTGATGAAATTACCTGATTTTTGTAAAAACAGCTCCGTGCTTGTGGTTATTCTTTACACAGAACTTTTCGTCTCCGCGTTATTTCTATTCAATGGAGAGTCACATTCTCTTGAACGTTTTGGCTATACCAGTATCTACGCTCAATGGCTTTCCTTAATGACTATATCCCTCTTATGCTTCACCAGAAACTGGCTGAACCGGCTTAAACCTACTCTGCGAGCCATTGCAGTATGGAGCTTCTACTCTATAAGCTTTTGGGTTGTAGAGCTAACATTCAAGTATTTATCAAACCTTTATATACAACCCGAGTATTCCTACGGCAATTCACTATTTAGGTATATCGCGTGTTCGATTATATTTTTCTTAGTACTACGAGTAATAGAGTTATTGAACACCATTGACAAAAGAAGCAAATCCGAAGCGAATGCTCGAATTGCAGCCTTGCAAGCCAGAATAAAACCGCATTTTCTATTTAACAGTCTGAACACAATCGCTGAACTAACCAATAGCCACGCCAAACACGCGGAGCACGCCATTACCTCTTTGGCCTCTCTATTTCGAGCAGCGCTGTCAACCGACTCAAAACAACACTCCCTAGAGCAAGAACTTACCCTATGCTCTCGGTACGAAAGCCTTGAACGATGGAGACTGGCTAACAAGCTAAATATTAACTGGCAAATTGAGGTCGCCCATAGAGATAAAATTTTGATTCCAAAACTATTAATACAACCTCTTCTGGAAAATAGCATTACTCATGGCGTAGAATCGGATGACACAATAAATATAAATATCGACATTAGAGAAACTGATTCTCACGTGTCTATTATGATCACTAACGGCATCGATACCTCTCGACCAGCGACCGGAGGTAATGGGCTCGCAATCGAAAACACAAAAGAACGCTTATTTGTTATGTACGATGATAATCAAAAATTTAGAATAAAACATAGTGGCGACACCTTCACTGTATTCATTCAAATTCCCAAAGCCCTTAATTAGTCTTTAATAAATATGTCTCTCACCGCCGCTATTTTTGATGATGAACCTCTCGCCAGAACAAGGCTTAGACGTTTACTAAGCGAATTAGACATTGAGGTTATTGGTGAGGGAGAAAATGGCGAGCAAGCCATTGACGTAGTACTAAATGTTGAACCTGACTTGTTATTTCTAGATATTCAGATGCCGCGCATCAACGGAATATCAGCAGCTAACTCCATAAGCAGTCAACTCCCACATCCACCCGCTATAATCTTTTGTACAGCGTTTGATGAATATGCCGTAGAAGCATTTAAAGCTAACGCAAGTGCGTATCTTTTAAAACCTTTTGATATAAACGACCTCAAAAGCTCTATCGACCGCAGTCACGCACTAAATAGAGTTCAGTTGTCGGAACTGAATCAACAAAACTCAGTGATTCACTATATGCCTATCGGTAGCGGTTCTAGTATCGAAAAAATTAATTGCAATGAGATAGTTCTATTTCAGGCTCACGAAAAACACGTTTACGCGACGATGACCACCGAGCGCAAAATACTAGTCGATACCCCACTCAAAGAAATTGAAAAAAAATACAGCGACCTTTTCATCAGAACCAGTCGCTCGACTATTGTTAATAGAAACCAAATCCTAAACCTAAACTCTAATCACGACGGCTATACAATTCAACTAAACTACAAAAACAAACAAATACCAGTAAGTAGGCGCAAACTAAGTTCGGTAAAGGTTAGCATCTTAAACTCTGAGAGAGATGAGAAAATATGATCAAACATGTTCACACTTCGAAATGGGGGCGAAGAGTAATCCTTTCTAGCTTAATTATTTTACTATCGGGCTGCGCCAACCGAGCTTCACAACCGCTTGACTACCAAAATATCTGCGATATTTTCTCATCACATAAAAAATGGTACCGAGAAGCTCAAAAAAGCACTCAACGATGGGGAGGTAATATGCAATTACCAATGGCGATTATTTTTCAAGAGTCATCATTTAAGGCTAAGGCTCGCCCAAAAAGAAAAAAAATATTAGGTGTGTTGCCGGGATCACGACCTAGTGATGCTTACGGGTATTCCCAAGCATTGAAAAGCACATGGAAAGAATATCAACAGCAAACTGGCAGACGTTACGCACGACGAGACAGGTTTGCCGATTCCTTTGATTTTGTTCAGTGGTATATAAATAGAAGCCACACCATAAACAATGTTTCCAAATGGGACTATAGCAATCAGTACCTAAATTATCATGAAGGGCATGGTGGCTATAAAAGACAAACCTATCTTAAAAAAAATTGGTTGCTAGCGACCTCAAAGCGCGTTAAATCAAGGGCCGAGCGTTATAGTAAACAACTAAGCTCTTGCCAAACAAGCCTCAGCTAAGAGCAACGTTTATGAATCAATCCGCAACTCTATTGGCAAAGAAAACGAGATATTTTCAACGGGCCCACTGGTTTCATTTACCACCGTTCCACCCCAGTGTTTAATTTGATCGATAACTTGCTTAACTAATATCTCAGGAGCTGACGCACCAGCGGTTACGCCGACAATATCAACACCGTCAAACCAATGCCGTCGAATTTGTTCTGGCTTATCAACAAGGTGACTTGGCACGCCCAACGTTTGAGACAATTCCCTCAAGCGATTTGAGTTTGAACTATTAACCGAACCAACTACGATTACTACATCTGAATCTCTCGACAACGACCTCACTGCATCTTGACGGTTTTGAGTGGCATAACAAATATCATCCTTACGCGGGCCTTTAATGTTAGGGAAACGGCTCTTTAATGCATCAATCACGATTTTAGTATCATCTACTGACAAGGTAGTTTGTGTCACATAAGCGAGATTGTCTTCAGTAGCGACCTGCAATTTTTCAACATCCGAAGGCTGTTCAATCAGATGCATCCCCGAATCCGCTTGCCCCATCGTGCCTTCAACTTCAGGGTGACCTTGGTGCCCGATTAAAATCACTTCGACACCTTTATCTCGATAACGCTTAACTTCCATATGTACTTTAGTGACTAATGGGCAAGTGGCATCAAACACGTTTAGAGCACGGCCTGCCGCTTCGTCTTGCACCGCTTGCGATACCCCATGGGCGCTGAAGATTACCGTAGAGCCATCTGGCACTTCGTCTAACTCTTCTACGAATACTGCGCCTTTGTTTTTTAAATCATCTACAACGAAGCGGTTATGTACTACTTCATGCCGTACATAGATTGGCGCGCCAAATAAGTCGATAGCGCGTTCAACGATATCGATTGCGCGGTCTACGCCGGCACAGAAGCCACGAGGGTTAGCGAGTAAAATTTTCATACTTTCTTCGTATTTAAAAATGGCATGCCAAACGCTTCTGCAAACAATAAGGCGGCGCCAATAAAAATGGATATATCTGCAATATTGAAGTGTGGGAAATGATATCCCTGATAAAACCAATGAATAAAATCAACAACATATTGATAGACTATTCGGTCAATTGCATTACCAATCGCACCTGCAATCACTAATGAGTATGCCACAGCCAAATGGCGCTCGAATGATTTCAGACGAGCAATTGCAACAATAAGAACTATGCTAATGATCGATGCCAGCGACACAAAAAACACATGTTGCCAGCCCCCCATTGAAGCTAGAAAACCAAACGCTGCACCCGTGTTATGCACTAATGAAATATCAAATACGGGTAAAATTGGGATCACACCATCCCAACCCAATATATGCTCAGCCCAATACTTGGTGGCTTGATCGCTTAATACTACTATGAGCGCAAGCCATAGCCATTTAAGATGTTTCATAGCAATTGCCTCTTACGCGAAGCATCGAGATTCACCATCGCCTTCTATATTACTAACGCAACGCACACACAATTCAGGGTGTGCTTCGATCTGACCAACATCTCGACGACGATGCCAACAGCGTACGCATTTTTTATCGGTTAACGCACTTACATCAATTTTCAAACCATCAATATCACTCTGTACCGCCGACTCGGGCGCAGTGGCTAAAGTCGAAAGTTTCGCTTCAGAAGTAATCAATACAAAACGCAGTTCATCATCTAATTCAGCTAAAATTTTGTGCAATTCGCCATCAGCATACAAAGACACATTTGCGTCCAATGCTGATCCAATACTACCAGCTGTACGCAATACCTCTATTTGCTTAGCAACTTCGTTTCGAATCGAAACAATAGAGTCCCATTTGTTGTCTCGCGTGTGATCTACAGGAACCTCGGCAAGTGCGCTATAGCTTGTTGCAAACAATACGCTCTCCGGACGGTCACCTGCCATATGCCCCCAAATTTCTTCCGCTGTGAAACTCAAGATTGGTGAAATCGAACGAACCAAACTCTCGAGAATATGCTGCATCGCTGTCTGCGCAGACAAACGAGCTTTAGATGAGGGGGCTAAGGTGTATAAACGATCCTTAATAATGTCCAGATAAAAACCACCCATATCAACCACGCAAAACTGGTGCAAGCGCTGATATATTTGATGAAATTGATAACTTTCGTAAGCCTCTTCGGTTTGCTTTTGCATCTTCGCCGTTAAGCGAACAGCCCATTGATCAAGACTAAGCATCTCGTCATAGGCCAGTGCTTGACTCGGATCAAAGCCATTTAAGTTGCCAAGCATATAACGCGCCGTGTTTCGAATTCGGCGGTAAGATTCGCTGGTGCGCTGAAGAATTTCATTCGACAAGCTCATTTCCGATTTGTAATCGGTTGCCGCTACCCACAAACGTAACACATCAGCACCTAGAGAGTTAAATACTTCTTGAGGTGCGATTACATTTCCCAATGACTTAGACATCTTGCGACCATCTTTATCAACAACAAACCCATGCGTTAACACTTCTTTGTAAGGCGGCAGACCATCGTTCATCGCCACGCTTGAAATTAAGCTCGATTGAAACCAACCACGATGCTGGTCTGAGCCTTCTAAATACAAGTCCGACGGGAAGTTTAAGCCTTCTCGTGCACTGACAACGCTATTATGAGTTACACCAGAATCAAACCAAACATCTAAGGTATCGAGTACTTTGTCATAGTCTTTTAGATCACTGCCAAGCAATTCGGCATCATCTAAATCATACCAAGCCTGAAGGCCTTCTTGTTCAATTCGGCGCGCTACCTCTTCCATTAGAGCTGGCGTATTCGGGTGCATCTCTCCAGTTTCTTTATTTAGGTAAATAGCGATCGGCACACCCCAATTACGCTGTCGAGACACGCACCAGTCGGGGCGATTCTCAACCATAGTTTGAATACGCTTTTTGCCCCAGCTTGGCTCCCAATTCACTTGGTCAATCGCTTTAAGCGATCGGTAACGCAAGGCTTGCTCACCCTTAAGGTGTTCCATACCAATAAACCATTGCGCGGTGGCCCGATAAATCATCGGCGTTCTGTGACGCCAGCAATGTGGGTAACTATGCTCGTACTCCACATGCTTCAACAGAGCACCGCGTTCTTCTAACACCTCGATCACATTCGGGTTTGCCTTAAACACAAATTGACCCGCAAAAAGCTCAGTGGACTCTAAAAACGTACCGTTTGAACCAACAGGGTTATTAACTGGAATGTTGTAACGCCTGCCTACGGCAAAATCTTCTCCGCCATGGGCTGGGGCAGTATGAACGGCACCTGTACCTGCATCAATGGTTACGTGGTCACCCAAAATAACGGGTACTTGTTTATCATAAAACGGATGATTCAAGCTCAATAGCTCGACGGCTCGGCCAGAAAATCTCGCGATCACCTGGGTTTCGCCACTTATTTCATAACGCGCCAGAGCTGACTCCATTAAATCTTCGGCCAACACTAGTTGCTCATTACCCACTTGCACTAACACATAGCTAAGCTCCGAGTGCAGTGATACGGCTTCATTCGCGGGTAAAGTCCAAGGCGTCGTAGTCCAAATGACGACACTCGGCTTGGTCAATTGAGATTCATCGACACCGATACGCTTGGCAAAATCAGTTTGATCTACGATCGAGAATTTAACATCAATTGCCGGTGATACTTTATCTTGATATTCAACCTCGGCTTCTGCTAGAGCTGATGCGCAAGCAGGACACCAATAAACTGGCATAAGGCCATGATACAAATGCCCCGACTCAACAATCTTTGCCAAACTACGAACCGTATCGGCTTCGGTTTTAAAGTCCATGGTTAGATATGGGTTTTCCCAATCACCTTGAACGCCCAAACGAATGAAATCTTTTTTCTGACCTTCTACCTGACGACCTGCGTATTCGCGGCATTTTTGGCGAAACGTTTTCTTATCAATTTTTTGCCCGGCTTTACCATGCTTCTTTTCAACCTGAATTTCAATAGGCAACCCGTGGCAATCCCAACCAGGGACATACGGCGCACGATAACCAGCTAAATTCTTAGACTTAACAATGATATCTTTGAGAATTTTTTGCATCGCATGGCCGGTATGAATATTGCCATTGGCGTACGGAGGCCCGTCGTGCAGCACAAACACAGGCGCATCAGCGCGTTGCTTTTGCAGATTATGGTAAGCATCAAGACTCGCCCATTTTTTTAAAATTTGTGGCTCACGATTAGGTAAACCCGCTTTCATTGGGAATGCTGTCTGAGGCAAATTGATGGTATCTTTATACTGGCTACCGGGCTTATCTTTACTCATTATCTTACGGCTATCTAACGGGGCTATTTGGTTACCTTGGAACTCAATTTTGAGAATCCAATTTATAGCGGTTTATTTTATGTTAGATACGCGCTTCTACCAATCAGAAGTGTGCGCAAAACACTGATTTTTAGTTAAAATTCTTAACTTTTTGTCTAAAGCCCTTAAATATCAGACAAAATCTCGTGCGCACGGGCGGCATCTTTATGAATTTGAACTTTCAAGTCGTCAAACGAGTTGAATTTCATTTCCTCTCGGATCTTTTCGACAAAGCTAACAGTTACCTTTTGATTATAAATATCACGATCGAAATTGAATAAATGCACTTCAAGCCGATTCTCTTTGCCATCAACAGTCGGTCGGTTTCCAACGTTCGCAACACCGAGGACGATATCACCACTATTTAGCTCAGCGCGAACAGCAAACACACCCTTTATCGGCATCAACATTTCGGGTAGCACGATGTTTGCTGTAGGGTAATTTATTGTACGGCCCAACTGTTGCCCTTTTGAAATAGTCCCGTGAATAGTATATGGGCGCCCAAGCAACGCTTCAGCTAACTCAAAGTTACCCACCGACAGCGCTTCTCGAATTCTCCCGCTGCTTACCCTGGCATCACCCACCTCAAAGGTTTCATGTGCAGTGACAGCAAAACCATTGTCGCTGCCGACCTGACTCAACAATGCAAAGTCACCCGCGCGATTCTTGCCAAATCTAAAATCATCGCCAACGCATAGATGCTTGACGCCCAAACCCTGAATCAACACATTTTGAATAAATGCGGTTGGCGAATATGAGGCAAAGTCGGAGTCAAAATCAATACACAATACCTGCTCAATACCCAGTTTAAATAATAATTCTGCTCGCTGTTCTATGGTAGTGAGTCGCTGCACTGAGTTTGGGAGAAAGTGCTCTTTAGCTAAGGGTTCGAAGGTAATCACGGTCGAAGGGAGCTCCAACCGCCGGCTATGCTCAAGCAAGGTTGAAATTACATATTGATGGCCCAAGTGCACACCGTCATAGTTACCAATCGACGCAACACAAGGCTTATGGCCTTGATTAAGTTTTTTTAGTCCACGAATGAATGTCATGTATTTTATCGCGCCCAATCAGGGTCGGTTTCACTTATATAATCTTGCAATTTTACACGCTCTGAAAAGAGCGCACCATCGCTACGAAAATAATTCAAACTTAACTCTGGGTGGCGCCAACACAAACTGCCACCGCCAACATCGAACTCCACAGTCCATAATCCAGATACCCGTGCACCAAGCAATTCCACTTTGTTCCGCCAGCTCGACACAACGGCTTCATAATCTTTTTCATACACTCGGCGCCGCGGATCATTAGCAAGCATTTTACCAAGCCGTTCCTGAATCGGAGCTAACTCATCACGATGACTTACCGTAACCGCTCGAACCATGGGCAAAAGCGTTTTCGCCTCTTGAATGTTAAACAGTTTATTTTTTTGACCAATTTCAGCAAACATTGTACTACTCTGTAGTCGAGCCACCCTTACGCGGCCCCAATAAAAGCTGCTTTGGCCGGACCCCTAACATTAATAACACGCTAAAATAGACTATCGCCCCAGCACCCACTAAGAGCATCAAATGCCCAATCCTTTGATAAAACGTCCTAGCATGCCATATTTCTGGCGACTCGTTTAAATACACCAATGTTGCCGACATTGCGAATACGGCAATCGACACTCTTATCAGAAACCAAAACCAACCAGATTGAGGCACGTAAATACCTCTATTTAAGAGCACCATGAAAAGTAAGGACGCGTTTACCCAGGCCGCTATAGAGACCGCCAGCGCAAGGCCGGTATGCTGCATACTGCCAACCAATATGATACTAAACACAATGTTTACAAGCACAGAAACCACCGCGATTCTCATGGGCGTCTTAGTGTCCTGTTTTGCAAAGAAACCTGGCGCTAGTACTTTAACAAAAATAAAACCACATACTCCAGCCGCAAACGCTTCCAGAGCAAGTGCCGACATGGCTACGTCATTAGCGCTAAACGCGTTGCGCTGAAAAATCGTTGACAATAATGGAGTCGCAAGTAAATAGAGCGCAAACGTCGCGGGCACCGCGATCAAAATCACCCACCTTAAAGCCCAATCCATCATTTCCGAGAAGCTCTCATCCGTTCCTAAGGTATTTTCTTTAGACAGACTAGGCAATACTACTGAGGCAAGAGCGATACCGAACACGCCAACAGGGAACTCCATCAGGCGATCAGAATAGTAAAGCCAGCTAACGCTACCAGTTAATAGGCCAGATAAGAAAACCGTATTTACAAATGTGTTTATTTGCGCAACTGACACGCTAAAAACAGCGGGCAACATCAAGCTAAATACTTTTCGAACTCCGGGAGCCGAAGTGTCAAGCGACAACCTTGGCAAATAACCCTCTTTGAGCAAACTCGGAACTTGAAATAACAATTGAATCATACCTGCGATAAGCACCCCAATCGCAAGCGCTCTCGCCGCACTATCCATTAAAGGCACTAGCAACCACACCGCTATGATCAGACATATATTCAATAACACTGGTGTTACAGCCGGGATAGCAAACCGATTCAGCGTATTTAATATACCTCCAGACATCGCGACTAATGAGATACAAAAGAGGTACGGAAACATAAATCGCAATGCATCAACGGTATACGCCATTTGTACTGGGTCATCTTTATAACCTGGGGCATAAAGAGAAACGATAAACGGTGCAAACACGATGCCGAGCACGGCTAAAACAAACGTCACTAAGGCTAGAATACCACCTGTAGCATTAACAAATTGCTTAGCTTGGTGCGTATTCCTTTCACTTAATTCAGAAAATACAGGTACAAACGCCGAGGCAAACGCTCCTTCGCCAAAGATACGTCGCAAGAAATTAGGAATTTTGAACGCCACAAAAAATGCATCAGCTACCCCACTCGAACCAAGTACACTCGCCATCACCACATCACGCACCAAACCACTGATTCGAGAGATCAGCGTCATGGCGCTTACGACGGCAGTTGATTTAAGTAGTTTTTTAGACATTTTTTGCAATAAAAAGGCAGTTTTGGCGAGTATACCTGTTAGCTTCTGTAAAAAGTGAGCAAACAGTGAGACTTGAGTGAGAATAAAGTGTTTTTTTATCTTGACAATTTTTGGCTAAATCTGCATATTCCCCCTTCGATTTTACGAGGTAACTAAAAAGTGGCAAATTCTCCACAGGCGCGTAAACGCGCAAAGCAAAATACAGTTCGTCGATTGCGTAACCATTCGCAACGCTCTGCCGTGCGTACAGCCATCAAAAAACTTGATGCTGCTATTGAAGCTGGCGATCAGGCCCAAGCTAAAGAGGCATTTCAAGCGTCTGCTTCTATGATCGACAAGGC
>CAZFVP010000076.1:0-10130 GCA_964522345.1 uncultured Gammaproteobacteria bacterium
TAGCCATTGCCATTGGCCTATCTCTTGCTGCTTGCGGTGACCAAGCTTCAAACGCGCCAGAGTCTAGCCAAAACAAAACTCCAGTTAAGTCGGTAGAATCCGCCGCTGTTGCATCAGTAGATCAATCTCAAAGTGATGAGCTCAACGAATGGTTTGAGCACCACTATGAGATGGAGTTGATGATGAGTCCTATGTCACTTACGAGTTTGGGACGCAAAGACCGTTACGGTGAAATTGATGACATGAGTGAAGCTGCTGAAATCACCCAGCTAGAATGGAAGAGAAATTCTGTTATCGAGATGAAAGACGGTTTCGAATACAGCGAGCTAAATGATGATGCCAAGCTGTCGTATGATCTATGGGAGTACCAGTATACGCTTGCCGAAGAAGGTGCAAAATTTCGTCGTAGTAGTTATATATTTAATCAAATGAACGGAATTCATGCATACCTGCCGACGTTTATGATTAGCTTTCATAAAGTAGAGACCTTGAGCGATATGCAAGCTTACGTA
This sequence comes from uncultured Gammaproteobacteria bacterium, assembly GCA_964522345.1. Lineage (GTDB taxonomy): Bacteria > Pseudomonadota > Gammaproteobacteria > Arenicellales > Arenicellaceae > Arenicella. Next base: position 513 of record CAZFVP010000076.1, read on the forward strand.
TCTCGTTTGAGTGAACTTGGCCGAGCGATGAACCAGCTCGTTGATCGTGCAAAGCTGAATGCCTCAGAAGGTGTCAGACCTCCACGTTTTGCCTATGAGGTTGTTCGTGAACAAGCTCGATCAATTATTACTGGCGTACCATTTACCGAGTCTGAAACCGACTCGTCATTATGGGCCGATGTTGGTTCAAAGGTTGCGGCGTTAACTGAGTCTGGAGCGATTAACAGTGAGCAAGCTGAAACGCTACTCGCAGATGCCAAAACAGCGCTTGTTGATAAATTTGCAGTTTCGTATGAAAACTTAATTGCCTTTGTTGAGAGTGACATTGGTAATACATCTGAAGAGTCACAGGGTGTTCATGCGAACCCTAATGGCGCAGAGTATTATGCTTACCGTTTGAAGGCGATGACCACAACCGACCTGACTGCCGATCAAATACATGAGTTGGGTTTAAGTGAAGTTAAGCGTCTGAGAGCTGAGATGGAAACTCTGAAAGAAAAATCAGGGTTTGAAGGCAGCTTGCAAGATTTCTTTGCCTATATTCGTGACAGTCAAGATAATGAAAAATTTTATTTTCCTAACACCGATGAAGGCCGTAAGGGGTACATTGATGAGGCTACCGCTGCGATTGATAATATCAAGAAAGAACTTCCTAATTACTTTGGTATATTACCCAAGGGTGATCTGGTTGTGAAACGGGTAGAATCTTTTCGAGAGCAAGATGGCGCCCCTCAACACTACTACCCTGGTACCCCAGACGGCTCGCGCCCAGGCATTTATTATGCTCATTTGTCCGACATGACAACCATGCCGAAGAATGAGTTAGAAGTTATTGCGTATCACGAAGGATTGCCAGGTCACCATATGCAGATCGCGATTGCCCAAGAGTTAGTTGGAGTTCCAACATTTCGCACTCAAACGCGTTTTACCGCCTATACAGAAGGCTGGGCGTTGTACTCAGAGAAACTAGCCAAAGAGATGCCGAATACGTTTACCGATTTGCATTCAGACTTTGGTCGTTTAGGCAGCGAAATTTGGCGTGCGATTCGCTTGGTTGTAGACAGCGGCATGCACAGTAAGAAATGGAGTGAGCAACAAGCTATCGACTTTTTCTCAGAGAATTCTCCAGCGCCGCTTGAAACCATTCGCACTGAAATTCGCCGTTATATGGTTTGGCCTGGTCAGGCAACTTCGTACAAAGTTGGTATGATCGATATTCAGCGTTTGCGTAAAAAAGCGGAAACTGAATTAGGTGATAAATTCGATATCAGGACCTTTCACGATACCATTTTAGGCGGAGGCGCTTTGCCTCTTAGCATGCTTGATCGAAAGGTCAGTAGCTGGATCGAATTGCAAAAATAAGGTTTATGATTAACCTCAAATGGCGAAAGCCCGATGAAGTGATCGGCGAACATTATATGAGCCGATGGCATCTTAGGCGTAAGGTAGGTCATCACAATCTCTATTTGCACCGCTACGAAGGTAGTGATGATGATAGAGCGTTGCATGATCATCCTTGGCGAAGTATTGGTGTTGTTCTTTGGGGGCATGTGCGTGAGGTTACGCCGTCAGGTGAGTCACGCTTATGGCCCTTTATTCCTAAGTATCGTAGCGCGAAGTACGCTCACCGTTTGCATCTTGAAAGCCGCTTTGCGATAACGCTGTTTTTTACCTTTCCAAAGGAGCGAGAGTGGGGGTTTTTGTGCCCAAACGGTTGGGTACATTGGAAAGATTTTACTGATGCCGAGGGCAATCGGACCGGTGCCGGTTGTGGCGAACCTGAATAGCTAACCGTATGGTGTTTAGCTACCAGTAGACAAATGATTGCCACTGAACGCGATCGCTTAGTAATTTGACGATCACTTCCATGAACAAAAAAGACGTAACGCTCATATAGAGCGTTACGATGTTTTACTGTCTCAATCTTCAGATTGAAGCTTGAACAAACATACAGCGAGCAACAAGGTAGCAACAACGCCCATCGCGCCAGATGGTATGGCACCAATTCGACCAAACATCAGCACAATGGTATTTGTAACAATCGCAACAACACCCAAAAAGATTGTGAGTCTACCAAGTAACTTTGAGCCGCTCTGCGAGATGGCTGCGCCGAACACTAAAGCAGAGATACCGAGTAGAATCTTCGCAGCGTTGTATATAAAGAAGGATAGGGCAACAACTGACCCAGCTGCAGGTGCGATCGCTTCAACGCCTTGCGCTGCTTCACGAAAGGGCCCGAACTGTGTGAGTCCAATACCGACCTGTACAATATTGAGTATTGCGCTGGCGAAGATGGCAGAAAAGCCGAGCGTGTATTTTTTCGCTTGCGCCAAGGTAGAACCCGCAATTGCGGTCAGGAGAACAAACACCAGTCCTTCCACCCCCCAAAGCCACAAACGCGGTACGTCGCTCGCAGCAATGTAAAGCACTGTATATAAAGCCTGCGTAATGACTACTAGAAAGAGCAGTATAGAAACCGCTTGTATGTTTTGTTTTTGTGTAAACTCCATGAATAGACCTCTATTTTTGTTTTAGTGAAATCGGTAAATAATTGACTTAAGTCGAATTAAATTTATTTAGTACTCAACTACGCTGCGAATACTCTTGCCTGCATGCATTAAATCAAACGCGTCATTGATTTTATCGAGCGGCATTTTATGCGTGATTAAATCATCTATGTTGAGTTTGCCGTCCATATACCAATCAACAATTTTAGGGACGTCAGTTCGCCCCCTAGCGCCGCCAAACGCGGTACCACGCCAAACGCGGCCTGTAACCAACTGAAAGGGGCGGGTTGATATTTCTTGCCCAGCACCAGCTACACCAATAATAATGCTTTCCCCCCAACCTTTGTGCGTGCACTCAAGTGCTTGGCGCATGGTGTTAACGTTGCCAATGCATTCGAAGGAATAGTCAGCACCACCGTTAGTTAAATCTGAGATTGCCTCGATTAAGTCATCTACTTTTTTTGGGTTGATGAAATCGGTCATACCGAATGCTTTTGCTGTTTCGACTTTGCTTTCGTTAATGTCGATGCCAATGATTTTATTTGCCCCGACCATCTGTGCTCCTTGAATCACATTCAAGCCAATACCGCCTAAGCCAAAAACCACAACATTTGAGCCAGGTTCAACTTTCGCATCGAACACCACAGCCCCGACGCCGGTGGTGACGCCGCAGCCGATGTAGCAAATTTTATCAAAGGGTGCATCTTGACGAACCTTAGCTAAGGCAATTTCTGGTAATACGGTAAAGTTGGCGAAGGTTGAGCAGCCCATGTAGTGCAATAGCGGCTTGCCTTGGAATGAGAAGCGAGACGTACCGTCTGGCATCAAACCTTGGCCTTGGGTAGAACGAATAGCTTGGCAAAGGTTTGTTTTTGGGTGAAGGCAATAATCGCATTCGCGACACTCCGGAGTGTAGAGTGGTATGACATGGTCACCCGGTTTTAGCGAGGTAACTCCTGCACCGACTTCACGTACGATGCCGGCACCTTCATGACCAAGAATAGCCGGAAATTCGCCTTCTGGGTCGTCGCCTGAAAGCGTGAATGCATCAGTGTGACAAATACCTGTTGCCATAATTTCTATAAGAACTTCGCCAGCTTGAGGGCCATCAAGCTGCACGGTTTCAACGCTTAGTGGTTCGCCCGCGGCGAATGCTATGGCTGCTCTGGTATCCATGAATATCCTCGTTGTGTCTTATTAGTGAAACCTGAGTTACGCTGAGGTCTCTCAGTGATAATTTATTCGTCTAGAGTGTACCTGAAAACGGTGTCAGGCTAAGTAAATTGTGAAGTCAAAATGCTTATATCTGACTGTTTTTAATTACGATTAGTTGACCTTTATTCTGGTCGTCACATAACATTTCACAGGCAATGCGTTCGGCTAGCTTTTCAACACTGACAAACTGCCAAGGCATAATCCAAGAAAGTGGTTTAAAAAATATATCCAACGGAACTGATTTTCCGCTTTTTAAATAACGGCGCCCGTAAACTACGCCGGGCTGAATAACTATCGCTCTATGTTCACTCGATAATTCAGAGAATTCGCGTGCTGCTTCCATTGCAATACGTTTTCCCTTCGTATATCCGAAGTGGTCTCCACGTATAAAAAATGGAATTTGCGCGCCAACCAGAACAATTCGTTTAATGCCTGACTTGCCCGCTTCTCGAATGGCATTTGCGTTTGCCGTACCATTCATAAAGACTTGCTGGTCGTAGGCTTCTTGAGAAAATGTCGGCAAGGGTGGAGACCCCACTAAGGTAACCAGGCCATCTAAGTGCTTGAGTAGTTGTGTGTCGGGAGTGCTAGCATCTCCTTTACACCATCGAACCGATTCGCTCCATTTATGATCTTTCAGGTGAAGTGGTTTGTGACCGGTACGGCTAAGACAGATTGCACACACGTCTTGCTCGAGTAGTGCCTTTGCAACGCGTGTACCAACAAAACCATTACCACCATATACGGCGACTTTGGTCTTGTCAGTTTGAATCGTGTTCGCTTTGGTTTTATCCAGTTTAATGTGTTCCAACGTCGTTCTGCTTTTAGTGCCCAATTACTTTCACCTATTCAGGATAGCGCCAAACTTGTTGAGAAAATGTGTTTTACTGTGAACGTCACATCTTTGGTGGTATAAATAAAACATGAAATTAGATAATAGAATTGCCGTCGTAACTGGTGGCGCAGGTGGTATAGGTGCAGCGCTTTGTCGAGCCCTAGCAGAAAAAGGTGCAAAGGTTGTCGTCTCTGACGTAAATCTCGATGCGGCACAAGTAGTTGCTTCTGAAATTGGAGGCATGGCGATAGCGTGTGACGTTAGTAAGGAAAGTGAAATTCAACGATTGGTTGACGAAACTGAATCACAGCTCGGCGATATTGATTTGTTCGTGTCGAATGCCGGTTTTGGCGTGGGCGAGCCAGAGCATGTTGCGTCAGCGAGCGATGATGTTTGGCAAAAAAACTGGGAATTACACGTGATGGCACACGTTTGGGCCTCACGAGCTCTGTTACCTAAAATGTTAAAGCGCGGTGATGGTTATTTAGTGAATACTGCGTCTGCAGCTGGTTTGCTAGTGCAAATCGCCGATGCGGCTTATAGTGCTACTAAACACGCAGCCGTATCGCTGGCAGAATCATTGGCGATAGGGCATGGCGACGACGGTATTAAAGTATCGGTAATTTGCCCTCAATATGTAAATACAAATATTTTGATGGTGCCCGACAATGAGCGCGGTAAAGAAATGCAGGGCGTGATAACGCCAGAAGACTGCGCGGCGACCATTATTCAAGGTATTGAGAATGAGACCTTTATGATTTTGCCTCATAAAGAAGTGGCCGATTTTTATCGTAATCGTGCGAACGATCCGGCTCGTTGGATTAATAGTATGCGTCGTTATCGAACGGCAATGTTAGACGAAAATGGTAAATTTGATTTTCGTAAAGTATTCAATATTTAGCGTAGAGAGTTAAATATGAGGTTTTACCCTGCATTGGTAGTAGTTTTGATTTGCGCTAATAATTTCTTATGATTCCTGTTCGTGATGATAACCCCCAGATTGACACTCCAATAGCGACTTATACATTAATTGGCCTGAATATTATTGCTTGGTTGGTGTTTCAAGGGTTTGGTAATGAAGCGACTCTCAATGCTTCGGTATGTCAATACGGGTTAATTCCCGGAGATGTATTTAGTGACGGAAGTGGTCAACGTGCTTGCCGAGCAGTCGGGGGCTGGAGTGGTGTTATTTCGTCCATGTTTATGCATGGTAGCTGGATGCACATCATCGGGAATATGTGGTTTCTCTGGGTTTTTGGCGATAATGTCGAAGACTCAATGGGTAGCGCTCGTTTTTTTATTTTTTATATTCTTTCTGGCTTGGCTGCCGCTGCTGCTCAAGTACTTTCTGACCCTAGTTCGTTGATCCCAATGGTGGGCGCGTCGGGCGCAATAGGCGGTGTAATGGGAGCTTACATCATCTTATACCCTAAAGTAAAAGTACATATGTTGGTCTTCGTTATGATCTTTCGTGTTCCTGCAATTGCCATGCTAGGGTATTGGATTGGCGTACAGGTCTTAGGCGGAATATCGTCAATAGGGGCTACAGGGGGTGGTACCGCGTTTTGGGCGCATGTGGGTGGTTTTGCGGCTGGGGCATTGTTAGTGTGGATTTTTAAGGATGAAGAAATGTTGTTGAATCACCCATATTACGGATGGACGCAAAAAACCGACCCTGCAGATATATGGAAAGATCCGTTGAATAGACAGTAATTTCAATTATAAAAACGTTAAACTGGGATAATTATAGATAGGTAATTACTCAAAATCATACTAAGGCAAAGAGACTGTGGCAGATTTATTAGAACGCACCCAGATGCGAGAAATGTACGTAAGCGATACAGCGTCAGTAGTCGAGATTATCGCTACTCATGATGAAGATGACGGGGAAGCGGCTGAGGCTGAATTACAAGATGAAGGGGTTGAAGGCCAATTTGTGCTTGTTGATGGTGATACGGTACTAGGTATTAGCGGCTATCGAGAAGTTGAAAACTGTGATGGCACCTATTATTTGTCTTGGGTATATCTAGATGAAGATTATCGAGGTCACGGCTTAGGTAAGAAAATGCTCGGCGATGTGCTTGATCGTTTGCGTGACCAAGGTGCTCGAAAGATATTCGTCAAAGTATCTGATTATGTAGAAGACGGCGAAAATATATATGCTACGGCGCTGAAAATGTATAAGTCGTTCGGTTTTGAAGTGGAAGTTGTTGGTGAAGATTTCTATGATGATGGCGAGTCGCAAACAATTCTTGGGCTTGAGTTTAAAGCTCAATCGAAAGACTTAGCGGTGGCTGATGAAAAGCCGGTGATTCGTTTTAATGGTTTATTTGAAATTGCTGAAACAGACGGTGCGTATACCTTTGCATGGATTGTCGAAAAATCAGCTGGTTTTTTTGGTAAACGCAGCTTCACAACTGAAGACCTTGAAGTAGGTATACGTTCAGTTAAGGAGCAAGGAGGGCGTAAGATCTTTTTGACTTTCCCGTCTAATTTAGTTCTAATTCATAGGCCTCTTCAAGCGGTTGGATTTAAATATGTCGGTCAGCTTAAGGATTATTACGAAGAAGGGCTACATGAACTGCATTTCTCACACGATCTCGAAGGCCTTAGTTAACGTGAACTAAGAATGAGTTACTTTTTCTGCTAAAATTAAAGATATAAACTTTCTAATTAAGAAACGGAGTTACCATGAACAACCTTATACGCTACGTGCCAATCGCATTGATTGCTGGGTACTTTTTGTACAATAGTTTTTCGAGCAATGATTATGTAGCCGATGACTTAGATTTAAATCAAGTGTTAGATATCACGGTGGAAACGATTTACGCGTTCGAAGGAAATAATCCGTCGTTAGACGTTAATCAAGAAGGCAATGAAGATGCGGCATTCGTGAAGTTCTCAGAAGATCTCGAAACAAACTATAATGCAGCGACTCCTGCTATTTACCAAGAGCGTATCACTGTTGCTCCTCAACAAGACGCATCACTAATTGCATTTGTTGATGCTGATGCTAATGGTTCATTTGATAGTGGCGACGAGGGTCTATATTTGATCGAAATTGATGGCGAAAATTCACGCGTCATCGCAACCAGCGGTAGCGGAGCCGTTAACGACACGCGAATCAGCGGCACTGGTCTATTAACTGGTATGTTAATCGGTAGCATGTTGAGTCGTCAGCGTGCCTCAGGCGCTAACCCTGCCAGCAAAAAAACTCAAACTGCAAAGCAAGCAGCACGCTCTCGTGCTGGCTCAGGCAGCCATTCTCGCGGTAAATAAAACGTTTGAAATATTACCAACGGCTTGGAAACGATCTCAAGCCGTTGTTGTGTTCAGTCATTCCATTTTGAGTATATTCTTACTCAGCAAAAAGTAGGCCACGCCTGTGTCTAATAACTCATCCCCAGTATCTTCGCTTACAAATGCGCAAGCTGGCGTATTACTGTTTTCGATTCTTATTGTTGCGCTGTGCGGAATTGTTTATGAGTTGATTATCGGTACCGTTTCTAGTTACCTGCTAGGGAACAGTGTTTATCAATTTTCCCTAACTATTGGCTTCTTTATGTTTGCTATGGGTTTAGGTTCTTGGATATCTAAGTTTTTTGATAAAGAGTACATTCGTAATTTTGTCACCATAGAAGTCGCAATAGCTCTTGTTGGCGGTATTAGCAGCACATTGCTGTTTATGGCTTTTCCTTTTGCTAGGCCGTTGTACGAATTAACTATGTATACATTGATTCTTATTATCGGCGCTTTGGTTGGCATGGAAATCCCAATTCTGACGGCACTATTGTCACAAAAAAATGAGGTTCGAGACTCTATTGCGAATGTAATGTCATTAGACTATCTCGGTGCCTTAATTGGTTCGGTGGCATTTCCGTTGTTGTTATTGCCGAGCTTAGGTTTAGTTCAGTCTTCTTTTGCTATCGGCTTGATTAATATTTTGGTTGCGACTGTTAATGTTTTTATTTTTCGCAAACATTTGAAAAACTTTCAAAACCTGTTGTTTGCATGCATCACAATATTAGTGATGTTATTTATTTTTATTGTTTATGGCTCACACATTACGCGCTTTGCCGAAAAGCAGCTTTACTTTGATCAGATTGTTTACTCGAAACAAACCAAATATCAGAAATTAGTGGTTACTCGTTCGACATCTAATCGAGACCAGCGCTTGTACATTGATGGTCATATTCAATTTTCATCACGCGACGAATATCGCTATCATGAATACCTTGTTCACCCGGTTTTATCGATTCCAGGCGAAGTGAAAAACGTGCTAATTCTTGGCGGCGGCGATGGCTTGGCCGCTAGAGAAACTCTTAAACATCGAGACATCGAGCAAATTCATTTAGTCGATATCGACCCTGAAATGTTGCGAATAGGCACTGAGCTGCCGATGCTTACGCGGTTGAATAATCAGAGCATGTCATCTGAAAAACTCACTGCTTTTGCTGAAGATGCATTCAGCTTTATCAACCAGCCGGGCGTAATGTACGACCGCGTGATCATAGACATGCCTGATCCCCATAATGAAGCAATCAATAAGCTCTATTCGAGAGAGTTCTACACCATGATTCAACGACGCATGGCGCCCGACGGAATACTAGTGACTCAAAGTTCATCGCCATTTTTTACTCGCAATGTATATTGGTCAATTGAAAGCACTCTAGATGCCGTATTTGAAAATACATATAGCTATCAAACCTCATTGCCATCGTTTGGTATTTGGGGTTTTCATATGGCTAGTAATCAACAACAATTTCCGAGTGAATGGTCGTTTGATATTGAAACCAAATCTCTCACGACGGAGACCATGCGGGCATCGTCAATTTTTGGTAAAGACATCGCTAAATTAGATGCGCCAGTTAATTCAATCATGGAACCCAAACTTTATCAGCTATATGTAGCTGACCTTAAAAAATAGTTTTGCACGTTGTTAATATCGGCCTCGCATATAAAATAAGATCGCGCAGCGGTTAAAATAGTGACAGCTAGGGCCAGCGCCAGCGGCTAGGGTCAAAAGCGCCTGCGGCGTAGTGTTGCGCCAGCGGCTAGGGT
>CAZFVP010000077.1:0-3840 GCA_964522345.1 uncultured Gammaproteobacteria bacterium
TCGCAATAAACCTCTCCACCCCTGGCTGAAACCTGTTTTGCGTACAACTTATTCTTACTCAAGCGTTCGGCCCACAAGGGAATAAGCTTGGTAAATGCTGAGCCTGTTACGGGATCTTCGTCGATTCCCACCCGAGGGCCAAAGAATCGATTTACAAAATCGTAGTCCTTTGAAGCCGCTGTGACAATAACGCCTCGGGCCTCTATGCTAGCCAATCGAGAGAAATCGGGTTGCACTGTTCTCACTAACTGTTCTGATTCAAGCTCGACGACAAAATCACCATTAAAGTAACATTGCCCTACTTCACAGCCCAGTGCTTCAACCAAGCCCTCGGGCGGCATGCATGGTTCAGCTTTCTCATTAGGAAAATCCATAACTAGTAGCTCACCATCGCGACTAACAGTTAGCGGCCCGCTGAGAGAATTAAAGGTTACAGTCTTCTCGGAATAGCCTAACTCGTTAAAAAGAATATACGCACTTGCTAAGGTCGCATGACCGCACAGTTCAACTTCAACCGTTGGGGTAAACCAACGTATGTGGAAGTCATTTTCATCGGCAACAAAAAACGCTGTCTCAGCTAAGTTATTTTCAGCAGCAATAGCCTGCATCAAATTGTCGTCCAACCATTCATCTAGTGGGCAGACCGCAGCAGGGTTTCCTTCAAACGGTCTATTGGCAAATGCGTCGACTTGGTACTGCCTAAGTTTCATCTTCTATACTCGTATATGTCAAATTTTGTTTTATGAGTATAGTCAATGCTTATAAAAAAGGCCCGCTAATTAGCGGGCCTGCATAATTCCTTAAACAAAAAAACTAAGCGTTTTTTTGTAAGTGTGCCACTACTTTATCACCGAAATCTTTTGTCGAAAGCATCGTCACACCACTGCCAGGCTTGGATAAATCTGACGTAGAAAAACCATCTGCGAAGACGCTTTGCATCGCATTCCAAACGTTGCGAGCCTCGTCAGCCATGTCAAAACTATATTCCAGCATCATAGCCATAGAACCAATCATTGAATATGGATTGGCGATTTGCTGGCCTGCAATATCAGGTGCAGAACCATGTGATGGCTCGTAATACGCCTTACCATCATGACCGAGACAAGCAGACGGCATTAGCCCCAGTGAGCCTAAAATCCCGCCGCCTTGATCGCTCAAGATATCACCAAACATGTTTTCCATAACCATCACGTCAAATTGACTAGGGTTTAGACAAAGCGCGGTTGCAGCTGCGTCAACCAAGTTATGAATAACCGTCACATCTGGATATTCTGTCGCAACTTCGTCGAGTATTTCGTTCCAAAGCACACTCGATTTTAGAACGTTACTCTTGTGAATATTATGCAGTACTTTCTTACGCCCTTGCGCTAGCTTAAAGCCCTCGTGCAAAATATTGCGTATTTGCTCCTCGTCGTACTCCAACACTTCGCGCACATAACGTTTACCATTCTCATCCTTGCCGGTTTCCTTTTCACCAAAATACAAGCCGCCAACTAATTCTCGTACCATAATCATGTCTATGCCCTCACCAATTACTTCAGGTTTTAGAGGCGAAAAATGTGCTAAGGCTTTGGGTAAAAACACTGGGCGAAAATTAGCAAATGTATCTAGGCGTTTACGCAACGGCAATAGTGCACCACGCTCAGGCTGCTGATCTATTGGAATCTGTTTTGAGTCTTCATGATTCAATCCGATAGGTCCCTTGACGACAGCATCAGCTTCGTCAACCAGTGCTTTAGTTTCCTCGGGGAACGAGCTGCCGTGGCTAAACCAAGCACCTGCGCCGAACGGTGCTTCAATCAAATCGAACTCGACATCGTTACGAGCCTCAATAACTTTAAGAACTTTGATGCCCTCTTGCATGATTTCAGGGCCGATGCCGTCGCCTGCCAAAATGGCAATTTTATATTTAGTCACTGTAAATACTATTGTTAGTTGTTCAAATCGCGCTGAATTCTAGCTGATTTTTAACTGATCTCGAAGTACCTTAAGAAAAATAAAGCCGCTTAATGTAGTTTATATCGTCAAATACCTATCTGTTATGAGTGTATGTGAGCTTTCTTTCAACATCGACTGTTTTATACTCTAGCAACACAAACAAACTAAACACTGCCATGAAACCTAAAACTATTCTAAAGAAGTCTATTAAATCTGCGCTGATTATTGGCGTTACCGCGCTATCAATGAGTGCGATGGCTCAAGATCAAGCGAAAGTCAGTTTTAAAACCGAGAAAGTCACCGAGACCATCTATATGCTCTCTGGCGTTGGAGGTTTCACCGGTGGCAATGTTGGCTTAAGTGTTGGCGATGATGGCGTGGCGATGATCGATAACGGCGTCTCAAGCGTTATTGATATATTAAAAGCTGAGATAGCAAGCGTTACTGATAAACCAATCGACTACATGATCAATACCCATATCCATGGAGACCATATCGGTAACAACCATGTATTTGGAAAAGAAGGTGCGAAGATAGTCAGCCATGAAAACCTTCGTGAGTCATTGCTTAAAGACGAAAAAAACGGTGGGCCGGCATCGTTTCCAGTATTAACCTTTAATGATCGCATGACGATTCACCTAAACGGTGACGCTGCTCAGATAATACACTTTGATAATGCGCACACCGATGGCGATGCGGTTGTCTACTTTAAAAACGATAATGTCTTACACACGGGCGACATTATGTTCAACCAAATGTTCCCGTTTATTGACAACAACAATGGTGGCAGCCTTGACGGCGTTATACGTGCGCTAGAAGGTATCGCTGCTCTCGTTAACGATGAGACTAAGATCATTCCCGGACACGGTGTGCTTGCCAGCAGAAAAGACGTATTGAGCACAATAGACATGCTTAAGACCGCAAAAGAGTCTGTTGGCAAACTCGTATCAGCCGGAAAAAGCGATGAAGAAATTTTGAAAGCAAATCCATTAGCACCATTCGAATCTTTCAGCTGGGGTTTTATCACCACAGAAAGAATGACTCAACAAGTATTAACTGCATTTAAAAAGTAAACCCCTCGCCTACCGAGATAAGCCCACCAATAAAAACTATTGGTGGGCTTTTTTATTACTCATGGTGAGAGTAAGTTAAGAAATCACTGACTATAAGCTCAATACTTGATCACTCACCAAAATTCCATTGTTGTCAGAATAAACCCAGTCTCCGTTACGAATCGTATGACCGGCAAAAGTAAGGTCTACATTTAAATCACCCAGTCCACGCTTTTCTGTTTTCATTGGATGCGTGTTCAATGCTTTCACGCCAATATCAGTTGCCGCAATTTCATTACAGTCACGAATACAACCATTTATAACCAAGCCTGCCCAGCCGTTTTGAGCAGCTTTCTCAGCTAAGATATCACCCAAGATAGCTCTTCGTAGCGACCCGCCGCCGTCCATTACGATCACTCGGCCATGCCCAGGGGTACCTACCAACTGCTTAACCACGGAATTGTCTTCAAAACATTTTATGGTTATGGCTTCTCCAAAAAAGCTATCGCGGCCCCCGTAATTACGAAATATCGCATCTAAAACACGCACATTACCAGAGGCTATTTGATCTTCATACGCATCACAAAAATCAGGCGTGGAGATATTACTCATGGCTGCCTCCTAACGTTAACGTGCTCAAACGGGCAATGACGACACGCGTTGCCACAGCAACGCCCTCGCGCCAAATGGTAAGCCTCTGTAAACACCATAAACCCATTCTCCATATAGTAATGAGTATTTTCTATAAGTACCGGTATCGGCCAGCTTAGATTGAGCGACTCCGTATCATTTGTTGCCACTGCATTATCGTTTTTCATAAACACCTAAAATCTAAAATTCATGGTTACCC
>CAZFVP010000077.1:3940-10038 GCA_964522345.1 uncultured Gammaproteobacteria bacterium
TGCTTTTTAGTCTCATACTTCATTGATTCTTCTTGTATTCGGCTACGTTGATAACCTGTCTCCATTGCACCTAATACACCGCCCCGGTCTGAGATCCGTTCGAACTCTTGTAACACTGCCTCTTCTACTAAGTCGGTTAATTCATCGATAATAAACGCACCTTGACTAGGGTTTTCATTTTTTGCCAAACCAAATTCTCTATTAATAATCAACTGGATAGCCAGTGCTCTTCGAACTGATTCTTCGGTGGGCGTAGTAATCGCTTCGTCGTAGGCATTCGTGTGCAAGCTATTACAATTATCGTTTATTGCGAGTAAAGCCTGCAAGGTGGTTCGAATATCGTTAAACTGCATTTCCTGAGCGTGCAACGAACGACCAGAGGTTTGAATATGATATTTAAGCTTCTGACTTTTTGCATTTGCACCATATTTTTCACGCATTGCCACAGCCCAAATTCGACGAGCAACTCGACCAATAACCGTGTATTCAGGGTCCATCCCATTTGAGAAAAAGAACGATAGATTACCGGCGAAATCATCGATATGCATACCACGTGCTAAATATGTCTCTACAAAAGTAAACCCATTCGACAAAGTAAACGCGAGCTGCGAAATAGGGTTCGCGCCAGCTTCTGCAATATGGTAACCAGAGATTGAAACCGAGTAAAAATTACGCACCTCGTTTGCAATGAAGTACTGCTGAATATCTCCCATCATCCTTAAGCTAAATTCGGTAGAAAAAATGCACGTATTCTGGCCTTGGTCTTCTTTTAAAATATCGGCTTGAACGGTACCTCTAACTTGCCTTAACGCCTCGGATTTCAGTTGAGAGTACTCTTTCTCACTTGGCTTTCTGTCATTACTTTCAACAAAACGATCAACTTGTTGATCGATTGCAGTGTTCAAAAACATCGCTAAGATCGTCGGCGCTGGACCATTGATCGTCATCGATACCGAGGTCGAAGGCGCGCATAAATCAAAACCATCAAACAACTGTTTCATATCATCGAGAGTGGCAACCGAAACGCCTGAGTTGCCAATCTTTCCATAAATATCAGGGCGTGTTGCAGGGTCAAAACCGTACAATGTAACCGAGTCAAACGCAGTTGATAAACGGTTTGCTGGAGCATGCTCAGATAATTTTTTAAAACGAAGGTTAGTCCGCTTAGGGTCACCTTCACCTGCGAACATACGTGCAGGGTCTTCGCCCTCTCGCTTAAACGGAAATACCCCAGCCGTATACGGAAAGAAACCGGGCAAATTTTCGTTCCTTAGCCAACGCAAAAGCTCACCAGCATCTCGGTACTTTGGTAACGATACTCGCTGTACAGTTGTGCCTGATAGACTCTCTCGAGTAAGCTCCGTTTTAATTTCTTTACCGTTGCTAAGTTTATCAATACGAAATTCGCCTTGATAAGTCTCTTTTACTAAATCCCAATTATTCAGTAAATGTTTACTTTCGGAACTCAGGCTATCGTTTCTCTGTGAAATAAGATTCGACAACTCAGTATTGGGTGAACTAAGCAGAGCTTGCGATGTTTCAAGAGCTTGACGCTCGCTCGCAATCAACACCTGTTGTTCGGTCTGTGCGTGATAAGCACGCACAGACTCACTAATTTCAGCCAAATAGCGCTGACGAGAGCTTGGCACAATAACCGAACGTTCTGACGGTTCTCTATTATCATTGAACGGTAGTTGGGATTCCCAATCTCGCAAGCCCTTAGCGCGTAAGACGGCTAATAACCCATGATATGCAGCTGTCACACCATCGTCACCAAAGCGCGATGCGATTGAACCAAAGACTGGTAATTTTGAAGGAGCAATATCCCACGCTTCTTGGTTTCGTTGTACCTGCTTTGATACATCTCGAAGCGCATCAGCCGCCCCTTTTCGATCGAACTTATTAATGACGACAACGTCAGCGAAATCAAGCATATCGATTTTCTCGAGCTGGCTTTGCGCGCCAAATTCCGGCGTCATTACATACATAGATGCATCTACGTACGGCACGATTCCGGCGTCTCCTTGGCCAATACCAGGTGTTTCTACGACGATAAGGTCAAAGTCAAAGAGCTTAACTGCGGCAATTATGTCACTCAGTGCTTTAGGCACTTCACCGCTTGAACCGCGAGTAGCAATCGAACGCATATAAATATTGTCTTGGTAAATCGAATTCATTCGAATACGATCGCCCAGCAAGGCTCCGCCAGTTTTGCGTCGAGTTGGATCAATTGCAAGAATCGCGATACGAGCACTGTCGCATGAATCAACTCTAAAGCGGCGGATCATTTCATCGGTCAGCGAAGACTTACCAGCACCGCCAGTGCCAGTAATCCCTAATACAGGTGGCTGAGAACCAGATGCAAGCTTTAACGTAGCGAGTTCACTCGGTTCAATCTGATTGGTTTCGATCTTTGAAATAAGGCGTGAAAGCGCTAAATAATTTTGCCGGTTTTCCGTCAAGTCTGGCATCGATGAGGCAACTTGGTCGTGTCCACCACAACGATTCACCATATCTTGTATCATGCCGACTAAACCGAGTTCCATACCATCTTGCGGCGAATATATTCGAGACACACCGTATTCATGTAACTCTTGGATTTCACTCGGAATAATCACACCGCCACCGCCGCCGAAAACTTGAATATGCTCAGCATCGTTTTCTTTAAGCATATCAATCATGTACTTAAAATACTCAACATGCCCACCCTGATACGAGCTCATCGCAATGCCTTGAACATCTTCTTGAAGAGCCGCTTGCACGACTTCAGCAACTGAGCGATTGTGGGCTAAATGAATAACCTCTACGCCCAGAGATTGTAGAATCCGGCGCATGATATTAATCGACGCATCGTGACCATCAAAAAGGCTAGCAGCTGTAACGAAGCGTAGTGGCACATTCGAAGAAACACTAGCAGTATTGTCAACCGCCTCAAGTTTTGTTTTATTCATAAGATAGAATCTACTTTAATAAGCGCATCATTGTATGTTTAAGACCGTCGTGTAAACGTTTGGTTTCTTTAATTTTTTCAGGATTTGCAAGCCAGTAATAAACGATTCCAATAACCGAAGCACTGAATTGTGCCGCGATAATATCAGCATCTCTTTTTTCGGCGTCGTCCGTTTCAACATCGTTCAGAACCCAATTAACAACATCTTGAAAACGGCGTTGATGAATCTTTTGGATAGTATCGCTCAACTCAGATTTGGCATTTACTGACTCAAACCAGAGAGTATAAAACGCCCTTAAGTGGGCAGGAGCTTCAACACAAAACTGATAATGCTGGTCAACTGCTTTCTCAATTGCACCAAAACCAGATTGATTATTGGTCGCAAGCTTAAGCTGTTCTAACCAAATATCTCCAACTTTAAGAACAACGAAATTGAATAGACTATCTTTAGACCCAAACCGATGACTCGCCAGCCCTCGGCTATAGCCAGCTAAAACCCCAACGTCGCTCAACCGAGTACCAGAAGGCCCACGCTCATTTATTAGCGCTACAGCAGTATCGAACATCTTCTGATCAGATATTTCAGTACGCTCGGCTTGTGTCAGCCGGTTATCCTTTGGAGTAATAGCCTTATTCACGATTATCTATCTAAACTAAGCAAAAGCCGCGGGGCTAAGCTCACAACCAATACCAGATCCTGCAATAACGGCATCGCCATAAGCAGCAGCTCGTGGCAACAGTTGATGTACAAAAAACCTCGCGGCCAATTGTTTATTTGCATAAAATGTTTTATCTCCCTCACTGGCATCAAGCTTGGCTTGAGCGAGAATAAAAGAGCGTAAGTGGTACCATGCGCCACACACATAACCCATTTGCATTAAGAAGTTATAACTGATGGCACCTTCAAAATTCGCATCGCTACTCGATTCATCTAAAATAAACTGAGCCGTTTTCTGCAGATCATCTTTATACTTAACAAATTGCGTAAGTAAACCCGCGTCGGAAATATCAGAGGCGACGGTGTTATCCATTTCGCTAATCAATGCAGTAAACCCTGCTCCGCTATCACGCAACAATTTACGGCCAACAAGATCGTTCGCTTGGATACCATTAGTGCCTTCGTAAATCGCCGTGATGCGCGCATCACGATAATGTTGCGCAACACCTGTTTCTTCAATATAGCCCATGCCGCCATGAACTTGAATACCGAGTGAAGTGACTTCATTAACCAGTTCAGTGCACCACGCTTTGGTAATAGGCGTTAACAAGGCAAACTTGGTAGAGTGGTACTGACGCTCTTCTTCACTCAAACTATGTCCGCGTAAGTCATGAGACATTGAAGCATCGAAACAGACTGCGCGCATAGCATCGGTTGTCGATTTCATTTGCATCAGCATTCGTTGGACATCTGGATGACCAATAATGGTAGTCGACTCGCCCGTTACTGGGTCACGCCCTTGTACCCGGGTTTTTGCGTAATCCAAAGCATCTTGATATGAACGTTCTGCGATACCAACACCTTCTAAACCAACCTCTAAACGGGCATGGTTCATTAAGGTGAACATGCAATTTAAACCCTGTCCTGGCTCACCTATCATATAACCTATTGCACCTTCATTATCACCAAAGCTCATGACACACGTTGGGCTGGCATTAATACCCATTTTCTCTTCTGTTGACACTACGGTTACATCGTTACGCTCACCTAAACTACCGTCCTCATTGACCAAAAACTTAGGCACCAGAAATAACGACAAACCCTTAACCCCGGCCGGTGCATCAACTAATGGGGCTAATACAATATGAATAATATTATCGGTCATATCATGCTCTCCCCAGGTAATATAGATTTTCTGACCTTTTATTAAGTAGTGATCACCATTAGGAGTTGCCTTAGTTTTCAGGCTCGAAAGGTCTGACCCGGCATGAGATTCAGTCAAGTTCATGGTGCCTGACCAACTCGCGTTAATCATATTAGGTAAGAATTTATCGCGAAGCTCTTCGCTGCCATGAGCAACGAGAGCGTCAATTGCTCCTGCGCTCAACATTGGACAAAGTGCCAATGCCATGTTTGCGCTATTCCAAAATTCGCTTGCTGCCATGTGCAACGTAAAGGGTAAGCCCTGCCCACCATATTGCGTTGGTTGCGCCAAACTTAACCAACCATTCTCAATGAACATCTTATACGCTTCTTGAAAACCATCCGGTGTTTTAACCTCTCCATTACTTGCTTTACTATGTTGAATATCGCCAATTCTATTTAACGGAGCGATAACATCCGCCGCGAATTTTCCAGCTTCCTCTATTACTGCATCGACTAATTCAGGTGATGCTTCAGCAAAATCAGGAATTGAAGTTAATTGATCAATGTCTAGTAAATCATTGATAACAAAAGATATTTCAGAAACAGGTGCTTTATAATCAGCCATTAGGACTGCCTTTCAATTAATAAGTTAGAATTTACACCAGCGAACTTACTTGTTTGCAACAAGCAAGTCAAATAATTGGCGCAAACAAAAGTAAGCCTTAAAAAAGAGAATAGTCTCTTTTTTTGGCCACATTGGGTTAAACTATTGCCCATAAATACGTCATCAAATATTTAAAGCAGCGTGCCAACTAAAGTATCTTTTTCTAAGCTAGGGCTAAGGCCGAGCAAACAGCCGCGTAAAAAGGAAAGTAATGCCGGTAGACGGCGCGACAGCACTAAACATCAGGCTATATTGCAAGCTACCCGAGAACTTGTCGAAGAAAAGGGATATCGAGGCCTTTCAATAAAGGCAATCGCAAGCAGATCAAAGGTCTCTCGCAATGTACTATATAATTGGTGGGACGGAGACATAAGGCACATTGTAGAAGAAGCCCTTCTTCCAAACGTTAAACAATGGCCTACTCCTGACAATGGCAATTTTAAGGATGATGTGGAGCAATTTTTAGAGCTCACAATAGATGCGATTCATAAACCGAATGTACTCAAAGGCTTTCTTATTCTTGCCTCAGAGGTTGCTAACGACAAAGGGGAGTTGACACAAACCAGCAAGTATTTTCGGGCGCCTTACGCGCGCATGGTTAGCCACATCATTAAAAACGCCGAAGATCGAAACGAGATAACAGAAGGCTTAGAAGCAAAACATATTGCGCAGATGATATC
>CAZFVP010000078.1:0-9937 GCA_964522345.1 uncultured Gammaproteobacteria bacterium
ATCGTAGTTATATCAACAAGAAATTTAAGTCGACTCGTTGCAAAATGACCGGCTTCTATGCAAGAAAGTGAGTAAAAAGCGGCGAGCTTTTTTTAATTTAACGGCTTTTGGAGACTGTAATGAAAGTTCTAGTTCCTGTTAAACGCGTTATTGATGCTTATGTGAGCATTCGCGTTAAGAGCGACGGCTCTGGTGTTGACACCGACAACGTAAAAATGAGTTTGAACCCATTTTGCGAAATTGCTTTAGAAGAAGCGATTCGTTTAAAGGAGGCGGGCACCGCGACTGAAGTTGTATTAGTGAGCGTTGGTGCCGCGGATATCGAAACGGTGATGCGTTCAGGTTTGGCCATGGGCGCTGATCGTGCGATTCGCGTGGATGCAGATAACGATCTAGAGCCGTTGGCGATTGCTAAAATTTTAAAGCACGTTGTCGAAACAGAAGAAGCTGGGCTAGTAATCACTGGTAAGCAATCTATTGATGGCGACAATAACCAAACGGGTCAGATGTTATCGGCACTTCTAGGTTGGTCGCAAGCAACGTTTGCTTCTGAAGTCGTTATCGAAGGTGACAATGCCAAAGTTACGCGTGAAATCGATGGGGGTCTTGAGACGGTTGCTATTCCGATGCCAGCAGTTGTAACAACCGATTTACGTTTGAATGAGCCACGTTACCCAACGTTGCCAAACATCATGAAAGCTAAGAAGAAACCGTTAGATGTGGTTGCGTTAGCCGATACTGGTGTCGATGCCTCAAAGCGTCAAACTATCACAAACGTTAGCCCGCCTGAATCGCGTTCAGCCGGTGTTATGGTTGAGTCTGTTGCCGATTTGGTAGACAAGCTCAAAAACGAAGCTAAAGTAATTTAATGGGGTGAACTGAATTATGACTACATTAGTAATTGCACATCACGACAATGCAGAGCTTCACGCGTCTACATTAAATACAATAACGGCGGCAACACAAGTTGGTGGCGATGTACACGTTCTTGTTGCTGGTAGCGGCGCTGGTGCTGTGGCGACCGAGGCCGCGCAAGTTGCTGGCGTTGCCAAAGTGCTTCATGCGGATGCTGATCACTATAAGGATGCTGTTTCCGCAGAAGTAGCTAATCTTGTTGTAAGCTTAGCCGGCGACTATTCGCATATCATGGCGGGTTCTACTACGTCAGGAAAAGACATGCTTCCTCGGGTAGCTGCGCTGATTGACTCTTCGCAAATTTCAGACATTATGGCGGTTGATTCAGCTGATACGTTTAAGCGACCAATTTATGCTGGCAACGCCATTGCCACTGTCCAAAGTTCTGACTCAACCAAAGTTATTACTGTTCGCCCAACCGGGTTTGATGCAGCTGAAAGCGGCGGTTCTGCAGAAGTAGCAACAATTGAAGGCCCAGCGGCTGATGGAACTACATCGGTGGTTGGTCGCGAATTAACTGTTTCTGAACGCCCAGACTTAGGTGCGGCTGATATTGTTGTGTCAGGTGGTCGTGGTGTTGGTAGCGCTGAGAATTTCAAAATTATTGAAAGTTTGGCTGACAAACTAAGTGCGGCTGTCGGCGCATCTCGCGCAGCAGTGGATGCAGGTTATATGCCCAACGACTATCAAGTTGGACAAACCGGCAAAGTTGTGGCTCCTAGCCTTTATATCGCGGTTGGCATCTCCGGTGCCATTCAGCATTTGGCGGGTATGAAAGACTCTAAAGTAATTGTTGCGATCAATAAAGATGAGGAAGCTCCAATCTTTCAAGTGGCGGATTATGGCTTAGTGGCTGATTTATTTGAAGCGGTACCAGAATTGGTAGAAGCGCTGTAAGCGCGACGCATTAGGTGTGTTTACCTAAAGGGTCTCAAATGTAAGTTTGAGGCCCTTTTTCTTTTTACTAAGTACGTGTTTGAACTGCAGACGATAGTCTCCTGTGCATGTCTACTTACCGAGTAGCGCTTTCATAAACAGCCTTGCGCAATACAGGGTCAGTCAGGCCAGTGTTAAATCGATCTAAAATTACGCTAAAACGAAAATTCTGCGATTATATGTCTATCCTTCCAAGCATTACGGATATGAGTTTTGGTGATGAATAAATTGGTGAAAATTAGTTATAATCACGGCCTACGAAAAAATTGCTTGAAGCCCGATGTTTTATCGGTTGAATAGCACATTTAAACACGTCTTACCACAGTTTAGAGAGAAGCAGTTATGGGTCGAGAGATTAGTCAGAAGCACCTTAGTAGTTGGAATAGTCGCCAAGCTATTGCCGAGAAAATGATTCCATTGTTAGGGTCTTTGTATCGCGGTCCGAGCGTGGTGCTTCGAGTTTTTGGTCAGAAGATCATGAACGCATCAACTATCGAAATTATTAAAGCTCATCTGCATGGCCAGCTAATTGTTGGTCAAACTCTAGACATGGATCAAAGTTATGCCATGCTGCAGCTGATTGAAAAGATGAATTTGCGGCCATGTCGCCTAGATTTAGGTAAGCTTTGTCATGAGTTCCTTACTCAAGATTCTGGGGAAGATATGCAGGCGTTTTTAGTACGTCGTTTATCACAATTACTAGGAGAGCGTCGACCAGAAGATGATGACTCACACGACGTTGTCTTGTATGGTTTTGGTCGAATCGGTCGTTTATTAGCGCGTTTGTTAATTGATCGCACTGGAACCGGTGCTAAGCTGCGTTTACGTGGTGTGGTTGTTCGGTCAAAAGGAGACGTTCAACAAGACTTAGAAAAGCGAGCAGAACTGCTTCGTCGTGACTCAGTTCATGGTGAATTCTATGGCTCTATTAAAGTAGACGTTGAAAACCAAGCGATTATTGCTAATGGTAACTTCATCCAGTTTATCTATGCTGGAAACCCCTCTGAAATTGATTACACTGAATACGGGATCAAGGATGCATTGGTCGTTGACAATACTGGTATTTGGAAAGACGAAGCAGGCCTTGGTCAACACACTTCATGCCCTGGTGTCTCTAAAGCAATGTTAACGGCGCCAGCAAAAGGTGAGATTAAGAATATCGTTTACGGTATTAATGATGACATGATCGACGCAGCGGATACGATTTTATGTGCGGCATCGTGTACCACTAATGCTATCGTGCCACCACTGAAGGTGATTAATGATAAGTACGGCATTGAAAGTGGCCACGTTGAAACAATTCATTCGTACACTAATGATCAAAATCTGATTGACAACTACCACAGCGCGGAGCGCCGCGGTCGAAGCGCACCTTTGAATATGGTGATCACTTCAACCGGTGCAGCAAAGGCCGTAGCCAAAGTGTTGCCTGAGTTGTCTGGAGTTCTTACAGGGAATGCGATTCGGGTGCCGACTCCAAATGTTTCAATGGCGGTAATGAATCTAAATTTGAAGCAAGATGTAACGGCTGAAGACCTTAATGAAACTTTTCGGCAGATATCATATCATTCACCTTTACAAGAGCAGATAGGTTTTACGTACTCTACCGAGGTTGTGTCATCTGACCTAGTTGGTTCGACCCATGCCGGTGTGGTCGACGGTGGAGCAACCATCGCAGATGGTTCGCGCGTTGTACTGTATGTTTGGTACGACAATGAAGCGGGTTATAGCAACCAGGTTGTTCGAGTGATGCAAAAAATTGTTGGCTTGTCTTTGGATAGTTTAGCCAGTTAATCATTTCTAACCATTCGAACCTAAAGCCCTCGCGTTGTCGAGGGCTTTTATGTTTTGGCCGGTCGTATGTTTAACGCGGCGTTTTATCAAATAGTAATTTAGTGAAAATAAATGAATTCAAGAAAATTAAATATTCGTGGTCTTAATTATCATATACAAGAATGGGGAGATTCCTCTAAGCCATTGTTAATCTTACTGCATGGTTGGATGGACTGTGGCGCTACTTATAAGTTTGTTTCTGAATACCTAATTAGCGACTATTTTTTAGTTGCTCCTGATTGGCGTGGCTTTGGTCAAACAGACCACGCACCGGGCTATTGGTTTCCTGATTATTTTGCTGACTTGGAAAAAATTCTTGACCACTATACTCCTGATACGGCTACTAATTTAATCGGTCATAGCATGGGAGGCAATATCGCCTTGATGTATTCCGGAATTCATCCGCAGAGAGTGAATAAGGTTTTAAGCCTTGAGGCGCTAGGTATGCCGCCGACTGAAAGTGCCGAGGCGCCGGAAAAATATCGCCGTTGGATGCGCGAAATTACCAGCGAAGAGGCGAGTAAGATTTACCCCAATTTCGACGCTTTATGTGCTTCAGTTCACAAGGGTAACCCTACCTTGGCACCTGAAATTATTATCGAACTAGCAACCATGTGGGGCGAAGGCTATGGTGACCATGGGGAGTGTCGTTTAAAGCACGATCATGCGCATCGATATGCCAATCCTGTTCGTTATAATTTCGATGACGTACTTGAAGTATGGAAAGAAATCACAGCCAAGGTCGGTTTGGTGATGGCTCGAGACTCCAGTTTTTATCAACGTTTTTCACAATTCGGGCGGATAGAGGAAGTTAAAAACGTCTTAAAAATTGCCGAGAGCGATTACTTCGAAGTAGATCGCTGTGGTCATATGCTGCATATAGAACAACCTAAAATGACGGCTGATTGTATATTAAAATTTTTCAGTTAGAGATTTCGGATAATCCTTAACTCTTCTTCGACTTCTTCGATGCGAGCGCCGAGCCTAGCTCGTTCATACTCTGTTTTTGTTAACGAAAAAGCGCGCTTGTATTGTCGTATTGCGAATTCGTAATTACCGCTTAAGTAATGGTATTCGCCTCGAGCGTGATATGAGCGTAGATTGTCTCCCGTTTCTCCATACGCTCGAGCTAGTAGAATATGAAAGTACGGTTCATTTTTGTTGTCAGTGATCGCTTTCTGTAAGATCGGAATCGCATCATTGTTATTTTTGGTCAGAACCAGAGCATTAGCATAGTAAATATCAATCAAATGATTCCCTAGTTGATTTTGCTCTAAATAAAGAGCTTTTAGTTCCGCTAAACCAGTATTGATTTCCCCGGCGTTTAATTCGTTATCCGCTTTAATTAAGCGAACACTGATATTGCGAGGGTAATCTTTTTCAAGCTCAGTTAGTACTTCACGGGCTTTATTAAATTCACCATTTTCTGCCAGTGCCAAGCCGTAGCCATAGCGATTAGGAAGGGTGTTTTTACCCGCTCTTAGTCGTTCAAAATATTGGTCTCGTACTAACGACTTGTCTTTTGCATAGCCGGCGGTTGCTTTTGCCTGCATCAATAAAAACTCAGCTTCGTCCTGTTCTGGCGCCTTTGGGTAAGCCCTCACTCGTTCGGCCGACTCAGAGACACGATTAATTGTAAGAGGATGAGAGCGAATAAATTCTGGCGCATGAGATTCGTTAATACGGCTTTCAGACAATAACCGTTTGAAGAATACTGGCATTGCACTTGGGTCGAAACCAGCCCTACTAAGTAATCTAATGCCTAGAGAATCTGCTTCGGTTTCATAAGCGCGACTAAATGTTAGTTGACGGTCGACAATGCTGGCTTGGCTTACACCAAGAGCGGCTTGCGCTGCTTCTGCACTGCCAGTAGCGGCGGCCGCTAACAAGGCGCCAATAGCTAACCAAGAGTCGTATTGCGAATTTTCAAATTTACGTGAGATATGTGCTTGGGTTACGTGCGCGATCTCATGGGCGACGACCGACGCTAATTCGCTTTCGCTTTCTGATTTAGTCAAAATTGCGGTGTGCATCGCTATATGGCCGCCCGGAACTGCAAAGGCGTTGATGACATTGTTGTCAATCAGGTAAAAATGATACTTCTCGCCAGCATCATCACTTACGTCTAACAAGCGATTTCCTAAACGGTTAATATAACCGACTAACTCAGGGTCTGAGACATACGGCAGACGAAACCGGGATCGACGTATAAAAGACTTCCCTAATTGCTTGGCCTCATAATCGGATAAGAAATTTGCCGCATTAGAGCCAAGGTCGGGGAGTTGATCAAAATGATCATTTTGAGCATTAGCAGAAAGGGTAAGAGTGCCACTGCTGATGATGCTTAATGCTGTTGCGAAAAATACCGGTTTAAACCGTTGTTTAAAACATTTTCCTAGGCTCATACTCATTTTCTCAAGGTTCAGGCTTTGACTCGATATATGACATTCGGGTTTCGGGTCGTTTTTTAAATCAATGCCGCGTTTAATTAACCGCTATTTGCTACTATACAGACCTCGAGCAAGGCAACTTAATTACTTTTAGTCTACACCATGCTCGCCAAGAGCTAAATTAAAGTCATGACAGATAAGCAAACTTTCGAGATTAAACAGTCTATTGATACGTCTGGAACCCGTTGTCCAATACCACTTTTGCGTGCTAAGCAGGCATTGAAGTTATTAAATGTGGGCGACTATCTAGAGGTGCTCGCGACCGACCCTAGCGCTAAGCCTGACTTCGACGCGATGTTGCGTCATTTGCCTCATGAATTAGTGAGTTATTCAACTTGTGGCGAGCCAAGAAGGCTTGATACATTTATTATTAAAAAAGGTGCGTGATGCAGTGCTACGTGTATAAAGGCGATAAGAAAGACGATCATTATTTGTATCTGAATCAGGAGTTCGATCAAGATAATCTCCCAGAAAATTTTCCTTCGGCGATACTTGGTCTTATGGGAACGTTAAGTTTAGTGATCGAATTTGATTTAGACGCTGAGCGTCAACTGGCTCAAGCCGATGCTGGGCAAGTATTAGCTGACATTCGAGCGCATGGGTTTTATTTGCAGATGCCGAAAAAAGATATGGATGCACTTGAAGATCAATACTTTAATTAGCTAGGTAGCTTATTTTTTATGAATATCAATCTACTGGTTACCGGCCCATTATATTCGAGTCAATCGGCGTACAGCGCATTGCGTTTTTGTGAGGCCGCAGTGGCCACGGGCAACACTATTAGCCAAGTGTTTTTTTATCAAGATGGTGTTACGCAAGCGAGTAAGCTATCGGTGCCACTGGATGATGAGTTTGAACCAGTCGCGCAGTGGGCCCGTTTTGCTAAGTTGCATTCGGTGCCGCTTGTTATTTGTATTTCGGCGGGTGAACGCCGTGGAGTTATGAAGAATGATCAAGTAATTGAGTATCACTTAGGCGAGGGCAATGCACACGAGAGTTTTAGTGTTGCAGGCTTAGGTGTGTTACATGAGGCAAGTTTGGGCAGCGATCGTACGGTGACATTTAAATGAAAACGTTCGACAAAGCTCAGGTGAAGGTTTTGTACGTGATAACTCGCGGTGCATATTCAAACTCAAATGGCCAAGAAGCCCTAGATGCTATGCTAGTTGGGGCGAGTTTTGATTTAGAGGTTTCTGTATTGTTTATTCATGATGGGGTGTTTCAATTAAAACGAAATCAAGATGTGGGTTTAAGTGGCTTTAAAGAGTTCACTAAAGCATACAAGGCACTCGAGGATTTTGGTATTGAGAATATCTATATTGACCAACTGAGCATGAGTGCTCGAGGTCTAACTGAAACTGAGCTGATGTGTGATGTAATGCAAATAGACAGTCAGGCGGTTAGAGACTTAATTGCAGACAATGCCAGGGTATTTACGTTTTGACTTCTTTGTTTGTAGTAAATCGTTCATGGCACGATACTGTGTGGATCTTCGAACAGATGGCATTTGCAAGTCCAGGCGATTCAATTTTACTAATTGAAGACGCGGTACTCGCTCTACATTCCCCCATTGTGTTGGGCTCATTTTTAGCAAAATGTTCTTCAATGAATATTAGTGTGCAAGCATTAAAAGGTGACTGCGAATTGCGTGGCATAGAGAATAAGTATTCAGACATTGCTATGGTCGATTACTCAGCTTACGTAAGCTTAGTGATTGCGCACGATAAGCAGGTTGCGTGGTAATGAGTGATTACTTTATTGAATTCAATGGGCGGCAGTACCCGACTGATGTTCAGGGTTTTCTAAAACAACGTCTGAGTTGGTCTGCCGAGTTAGGTCAATATATGGCGTCGGTCGACGGGGTAACGTTGACTAATGAACACTGGGAAGTTATTCATTATTTTAGAGAGTATTATGAAGACTATAATATTCCACCACCAATGCGCATGGTTATGCGGGTGTTTAAAAAAGCATTTGGTGATGAAAATGCCAATAGTCGATACCTACTTCAGCTTTTTCCAGAAGGTGCTACCAAGGCGGCCAGTAAATTTGGCGGATTACCCAAGCCGAAGAATTGCAAGTGATTCGCACACTTTTGCTTAAGTGACGTCGCGATATTATTTTATCGATTAGGCGATTCGCAAATCAGGTCCCATTAATCGCTTGCGAGGATTAAAATTTCCGTGACTTGCTTCAGGGAGTTTCATTTGGCCCGGTTTGCACCAAATAAAGCCCCCAAGACCTAACAAAACCGTTAAAATCCGCTCATGAAATTTGTAGATGAAGCAGAGATTACCGTTCAAGCAGGTAATGGTGGACACGGCGCTTTAAGTTTTCGTCGTGAAAAATATATCCCAAGAGGTGGTCCTGACGGTGGTAACGGAGGTCGTGGTGGTTCCGTTCAGCTGGTTGCGACCGAAGGGCTAAATACATTAGCGGACTTTCGCTTTGTACGTCACTATCAAGCTAAAGGTGGTGAAACTGGTGGTGGTAAAGTAAAAACAGGACAAGGCGGCGACAACGTTGTGGTGAAAGTACCAGTTGGCACTATTGTTTATGATGCCCAAACTGAAGAGCTTATAGCCGATATGACTGAGGTAGATCAAGAAATTGTAGTCGCTCTTGGTGGTGAAGGTGGCTTAGGTAACACGGTCTTTAAGTCGAGTACTAACCAAGCTCCTCGTAAAATCACTAAAGGTAAGCCCGGCGATGCGCGTACACTTAGACTTGAGTTAAAAGTACTTGCCGACGTTGGACTTCTTGGTCTGCCTAATGCGGGTAAATCAACGTTTTTGCGCTCGGTATCTCAAGCGACCCCGAAGGTTGCCAACTATCCATTTACTACTTTACATCCGGAGCTGGGTGTCGTGAGTTTGGGTATGGGGAGTAGCTTTGTTATTGCTGATATCCCAGGCTTGATCGAAGGCGCCTCAAAGGGTGCTGGCTTGGGGATTCAATTTTTACGGCACTTAGCACGCACAAAGCTGCTTCTGCATATAGTTGATATCGCTCCGTATGGCGATGAAGAAGCTAATTTAGCGAATGACGTAACCACTATCGCAAGTGAGCTTTCCCAATACAGCGAAGAAGCAGGTGCTGAGTTAGATCAGTTAGATCGTTGGTTGGTGGTAAACAAAACTGATGTGGTGCTTGATGAAGACCGAGAGCGAATTATTGCGGAGTTGATTAAAGAATTGAATTGGCAAGGGCCGGTATACACTATTAGCGCGATTAGTCGTCATGGAACTCAAGAGTTATGTAATGACATTATGGAGTATATCGACGCCGAGATCCGTGCGGGTCAAGAAGAAGTGTTTGTGTCGATTCCAACCCCGACTAAACCGTATGACCCAGCTACATAGGTGGGTTCGACATTATTTTGCTTAGAGTGATATATCGCAAAACATATGAATGATCGTTCGAACATTAAAGCTAAAAAACGCTGGGTCGTTAAAGTAGGTAGCGCCTTACTCACAAACGATGGCGAAGGTCTGCATCGGTCAACTATTGTTAAGTTGGCCGAGCAAATAGTGTTTCTCCGTGATAGTGGCATTGAAGTGATTTTAGTGTCATCAGGCTCGGTCGCTGCAGGTATTAGTCAATTAGGTATGAAGTCGCGTCCGGCTCGGGTGGATGAGCTGCAAGCTGCCGCGGCGGTAGGGCAGGCGTCTCTTGTGCGTCATTATGAACAAGCATTTCAGCCATTTGGTATTCATATCGCGCAGGTATTACTGACCCATTCTGATATTGCTAATCGAGAACGTTATTTGAATGCCCGCAGTACATTATTGCGTTTGCTAGAG
>CAZFVP010000079.1:0-9906 GCA_964522345.1 uncultured Gammaproteobacteria bacterium
ACAAACAATAAGTCTCCTGAATTCACCTGGGCATTATTCGCTTGATTTACTCGCACAATCTCGTACTCGTTTTCAGCAGTGAAAGCTTCGCCTGAACCCGGTACGCTCGATAGTGATATATGAGTAAATAACTTCATAGCTTCAACTTGGCATAAAGTGTGACTTAAATTAATTTTATCGCCAACTTTTACGAACTCTGGCTCGTTCGGTGACGGTGTTGAATAGTAGATACCCGTCATCGGTGAAATAACTTTGATTTCGTCGGTACCAGAAATTTGTAAATCGCTTAAGTCAGAACCCGTATCTTCAATGCCAGTATAGGCCATCTCTTCAACGATTTGATCTTTATCTAAAGTGTCTAAGAAAGCTGGTAAGTAGCCAGTAT
Source organism: uncultured Gammaproteobacteria bacterium (assembly GCA_964522345.1). Taxonomy (GTDB): domain Bacteria; phylum Pseudomonadota; class Gammaproteobacteria; order Arenicellales; family Arenicellaceae; genus Arenicella. Next base: position 386 of record CAZFVP010000079.1, read on the forward strand.
CATAGTCGCCATTAATAAAGGTTTTGTCGTTCAAAATACGTTTCAACAATGAGATGTTGGTACTTACACCTTTAATTGATGTCTCATCAAGAGCCTCAATTAGTTTCTTGATAGCATTTTTGCGATTTTTACCATGGACCACTAATTGAGCAATCATGCTGTCGTAGAAGGGCGAAATGGTTTTGCCTTCTGAGACTGACGCGATTACTTCAATATGTTTGCCTTCTGGGAACTTACATTCGGTTACTAAGCCCGGCGTAGGTAAGAAGTCGATTGCACCTTCTGTGTCTAAGCGAGCTTTTTCCGCGGTTATACGAGCTTCGATTGAAAAACCGTTGTTGCCTATCTTCATGTCTTTGATGGTTGCGCCTTCAGCAATCTCGAACTGAGTGCCAACAATCCTAACGCCGGAAGTCCATTCGGTTACTGGGTGTTCGACCTGTAAGCGAGTGTTCATCTCCATAAAATATATTGTGTCGGCCTTAAGGTCATAAATAAACTCCACCGTCCCTGCGCCGAAATAGTCTACCGCGTCGGCTAAGTTAGCCGCACATTCATAGGCCATCTTTTGCAGGTGCTTAGGCAACATGGTTGAGCCGGACTCTTCTATCACTTTTTGGTTGTTACGTTGAACAGTACAATCCCGAAGACCTAACACCTGGGTAACGCCATGGGTGTCGCGCAAGATTTGAACTTCAATATGACGCATTGATACTACGAACTTCTCTAAATATAAGTCGCCGTTACCAAAAGCTGAGCGTGCTTCAGCATAAACAGTATTAAACGCGTCTTTTACTTCAGAGGCACTGTGCACAACCTTTATGCCTTTACCACCACCGCCGTGCACTGCTTTTAGTAATACCGGGTAGCCAATTTCATCAGCAACTTTCGCAGTGGCTTCTGCGCTGGTTAAAATGCCGTGTGAGCCTGGAACAACGGGTACATTGTTAGCCATGGCGGTATTAATCGCGTTTGACTTGTTACCCATAGTGTCCATGCTGCTGGCTTTTGGGCCGATAAAGTTCAAGCCGTTGGCTCTGCACAAGCGAGCAAAACCGGCATTTTCTGATAAGAAACCAATGCCTGGGTGTAGCGCATCTGCACCACGATTTCTTGCGATGGTGACTACTGATAAACCGTTTAAATAGCTTTCACCAGGTGTCTGACCGCCTAGACAAACGACTTCGTCCTGCTCGGTTAACATGTCACACGCTGCTGAATCCATGTCAGGATCAGATTGAACTAATAGCACTTTGTGCCCTTGCTGTTGCGCGGTGCGAATTAGCTTCACTGCCGTACAGCCACGAGCATGAATCAAAACCGTTTCGATTTTGCCCATTTGATCGATTGCTCGAAATACCTTTTTACTTTGTTCTTTGTTGTCAACACTAACGGCTCCGCTGATAACTTTACTAACTACATCGCCGACGGTCTGGGTTGGCAGAGTAATACTTGAATCTACCTCGCTTAATTTTTCGTCCAAGCCTTCAGCAAATGGGTGCTTAACCAAGCCTTGCATCGCGCCGGGGTTGCTTGCCAAATAATTCGAGGTTGTCGCCATGGACGGTAAGAACGAGGGTACTACCACACGACCAGCAAAGGGCATATCTGTGCCGCTGAAGTAGTAGGTGTGAACCAATGGGTGAGTCACAAAACTCGCTTGTGAGCCGCCGGTGCAGTCGCCGAAGCCAAAAATAATAACGGGAAGGCCTGTTTCAGCGATGAACGCCGTGATTCTGTCATTGACAATCGCCATCGAAAATAATGAGCTTGGGCCTTCTTTGGTTTGCATGCCACCTGACGATACAAAGCATACGACAGGTAAGCTTTGATCCGCACATTCAACCAACAATGAGCAGAGTTTCTCAGCGCCAGCCATATCGAATGCGCCCGCTTGGAACGACACGTTCGAGATTAGAGCACCCACTTTTGCGGTGTTATCATCATCAAGTTTTAATTGGCCGACACCGGTAACAACGCCACAAGGAGTAATGCCGTTGTTTAGTGATTTCTCAATCGATTGGCGGAAACCTGGGAACGACACAGGATTAGCCGTCATACGATTGGCATTGGTTTCTTTAAAGTCGGTAAACAAAGTTGATTTGAATGCGTCAACAGTACTAAGTTTCTGACGTTTATACGAAATTAGTACTCGTTGAACCATTAAATCTTGGTACGCGATATTAAGTTGATTCCAGAAATCCTTACGCTTACCGATATGCCCAGGGTTAATTTGGCCGTTGTATGATTTACCACTCATTTGAGAATCAATGAAACGCGGAACTAAGGTCTCGAAAAAATAGGTAATTAGAACCAGTAATGAGTCCGACATTCTGGGGAAATTAACGCGTTTCCATTCTTCAACATCAGTTAAGAATTCACCCCGCTTATCGTATTTAACGAAGTGTGACAACCATTTAGCGAACTCGGCTTTGGTGTCACTATCCACCACGCCTTCTGACATTGAGCTGCTGATGCTAGAGCTTACTTTCTCTAAGGACGTATCTAATATGCCACGTAGAGTTTTTTCGGAAATAGATTGAAATTCTTTTGATTCTTCAGCGATTTCGCCAAAGTTAACAACGATATTGTTGTATAAGGAATCAAATACCAAGATGTCACGGAATTGATCTTGTAATGTCTCTCGAATCGCTGGTTCGAATAGGGTGTCTAGCAGTGTTAAGTCAGATTGTGGTTTATCTAAGGCGCTTTCGCTTCCTTCTTCAGGTTCTGGAAGCGCTGCTACACGGCGGCTCATTTCTACGAAGTTAAAGGCCGCGTCCGACTTCCAACGATTATACAAATACAGACATAGTACAAAGCAAAACCCTTTTTGCGCGTTTGAATAGTTGCTTTGTGGGTCGCCTAAGATAAAGGCGGTAAGCTTATTGCGATCGGTGTCTAGTTCGTCACGACGTTGTTTGAGCGTTGACCATGCTTTAGCCAGTCGGTCGTTATAAACTAACTTTTCAGGGTCAGATAACCATCGTTGAAATGCCAACTCTCGTATTTGCTGGGTGCGCGTGCTTAGGTCGCCTTTTGGAATTTCTTCATCAGCTAGGCGACCGTAGGCTTCGATCGTGGTCGAGTGAATCCTGCAACGCATTGAGAGCGAGCGCAGGTACATCATTGCGTGCGAGTAAACACTTGGATACTCACTTAACTCTTTGTAAAGCTCAAAGTTAGCGGCTTTTTGCAGCGCATCAAAAGAGTGCTTATGCAATTTTTCGGATCGTACGTTATCGACGTAGTCAGCGGCAACTTTAGAGTTTTCGAGTACTTCTCTTTTCGCATCGGCTTCGATCTCCTGAATACCAGTGAATATTGAAGCGACTAAGTTAGCGTTCTCGGTGACGGCTTCTTTGTCATCACTTGGGTCCCAATCGATAACGCCGTCAATTGCACCGCTACGATAAAGCTCCGATGGCGATACACCAACGTAGCGCGCACTTTCTTGCCAAGACAAATTATATTGACGCGCGATGTTGGCTAAACCTTTTGGTTGAATGGTATTAAACGCGGCACAACGTACGGCCAATAATAAATTAGTTGTAGCGAGTGGTATTGCACCGCCTGAATACCCAAGGCCATAAATTATGCCAATGGTTGGGACTTTGACTGCCGCCATTACCGCGATTAGTCGTGAGATCGAATGTGCTTGATTGGCTTCATTTGCCTCAGTACCCGCGTCTGCGCCAGGAGTATCCATGAAGGTGGCGATTGGTACTGCTCGGTTAGCGTATTCATCGACTAAACGGCAGGCTTCGAGATGGTGTTCCGGTTTCCATACGCCATTGGATATGCTTCGGTCCTGAACAATAAATGCAATACGCCTGGTTTGGTCATTGTGCTCTAACGATATCTCTACTGAGTACAACGGGCCTAACTCAAATTCACTATGAATTTTGCCACGAAGCTTACTTACTATTTCTCGAGCACTTGGTCGATTAGCCGACTCGGCTGGGTCGAGAACCTTAGCGACATAGTCGTCTACGGCGAGTTTTTTGAGGGATTGTCGAGTGTCTTCAACGGCGCTTGGGCTTAATAGTCCTGAAACTTGTTGATGCCACTTAAACGGATGTTTGTTACCGTTTAACGATAAGTTCTTTGCGCGGCGTTCGATGTCTTTAAATAAACTTACTTGTTCTTTGGTATTCAACGGTGCTTACCTTTAAAGTTGATTACTCATATGATTATTATTCGAAGTTTTAACCATATGCCTCCACACTCTAATCTTCCACAACTAATGCTTACTCGAAATAGATTAATGCGAGTAACCAACTTATTGCCACTAATGAGTCATAAAATAATCATTATGGCTATTATTTTCGGGAGTACAGATGTGAGGTTTTAATTTTTCTTGTTAATTGTCGAGTATGCCATGAAACTACCTAATATTCCGAGTAGTAAATCACTGCTTTCGAATCCTCTCGCTATCACCAACTGAAAAACCTCAGTTGCTAAGCAAATAAATGAAACAAAGACGAATATATACCAAGAACGAGCGATAAAAACCTTAAAACGTGCGCCATAAATTAATAAAGTGAGTACCATTGCGCCTAAAAAGTGCAAGAATAAATCGGCGTTTCGTTCACTCCATAACACGACTTGGTAGGGTATTCCGATTTCGCGCAGAAAGTGATGTGGCACCCAGTGAACGAAATTGTAACTTTCTCGTGTAACGATGTACGTCATTAACATTGCGAGTACTACAAAAACGCTTCTACAAGCCCATTTAAGTGCGTGAGAATAAAATTGTTTCAACTCATCCTTTGATTGGTTCATAATTCTTAGTTAATAGACCTCATGAGTTGACTATAAAAGTGACCAATCTGCAAATCAAACCGCGCGCCACCCAAAACAGTGCTTCTATTTCTGGCCTGAGCCGAGTGATGTCGAAAGTCTTGAGCAGTCGAGGAGAGACTAAAGCAAACTGCCTAGAATACAGTCTAAAGCATTTGTTACCACCGCAGGGGCTGAGTCATATCAACGCCGCCGCGGACATGTTAGCCGAAGCGGTTACGGCTGGTGCGAGTATTGTTATCGTTGGAGACTTTGATGCCGATGGCGCGACCAGTTGCGCATTAGCAGTTCGGTGTTTGAAGGCGTTCGGCTTAGACGATGTGAGCTATTTGGTGCCTAATCGGTTTGAGTATGGTTATGGTTTATCGCCTGAAATCGTCGGCATGGCAGCGATGCGTCAACCAGATATCATTGTTACCGTTGACAACGGTATCAGTAGTGTTGCTGGTGTACATGCGGCGCAGGCACTTGGTATTTCAGTGTTAGTAACCGACCATCATTTACCGGGTGAAGAGTTGCCGACCGCCGATGTGATCGTAAATCCAAACTTACAGGGTGATCGCTTTGCCAGTAAAAATCTAGCGGGCGTAGGCGTTATTTTTTATGTAATGCTAGCCGTGCGAGCTCAATTGAGACAAACGGGCTGGTTTAGTCAAAGCGATGTCGCGGAACCTAATATGTCACAGTATTTGGATTTGGTGGCACTTGGTACCGTCGCAGATGTGGTGCCACTTGACCCAAATAACCGAATTCTGGTTCAACAAGGCATGCAGAGAATTCGCCAAGGTCAAGCCTGTGCCGGCATTCAAGCTTTATTAACGGTCGGCAAGAGAAACCCCCTAAGACTGGCTTCTAGTGACTTGGGCTTTACTGTTGGGCCGCGTTTGAATGCAGCGGGGCGTATGGATGATATGTCGGTGGGCATCGAATGTTTGTTGAGCGATGACCTTGAAAAAGCCATGGTTCTAGCCACTGAGTTAGACGAATTGAATCGTGAACGTCGCCAGGTCGAGCAGTCGATGCAACAAGACGCCTTAGCAATCGTTGAGAAAATCGCTATTGACGATTCATCCTTGCCGACGGTGTATTGTTTGTCTGACGAAACTTGGCATCAAGGTGTTGTTGGCCTTGTCGCATCACGTATAAAAGAACAAGTGCACCGCCCTGTTGTCGCATTGGCGCCTGGAGATGGCGAGAACGAATGGAAAGGCTCATGTCGAAGTGTTGAGGGAGTGCATATACGCGATGTATTAGCGCGTTTAGACAGTCTACATCCTGGTTTGATGACGAAATTTGGTGGTCACGCTATGGCAGCGGGCTTGTCGCTGAAGGCCGAGAACTTGTCTCAATTTGAAGTCGCGCTGGTTCAAGTAATGGATGATATGACTAAAGGTATAGATTGGCGTCATGTGTTGTGGACCGACGGTGAGTTGCTTGCTGACGAATTAAATATTGAGACCGCCGAACAGCTCAGACAATCAACGCCGTGGGGACAGGGTTTCCCTGAACCTGTGTTTGATGGTGAGTTTGATATTGTTGAATCACGTGTTGTTGGCGATAGCCACGCTAAACTTCGTCTTAAGCCTGTCAATGGAACTAACGTTATCGACGGTATTTGCTTTGGCTACTTAAATACGCATGAAACCCTGCCCAAAGGGCGCGTAAGAGTTGCCTACCGTTTGGATGTTAATGAATTTCGTGAGCGGTTAAGTTTGCAGTTAATGATTCAACATATTGAATAGTTGGGCTTTCTACATGTTATATTTAACACCATAGACATTAAGTTAGTAATTGGAGAATTGAAGTGAGTTATTTAAATGTATCGTCTGGCAATGTTGTTGGAGAACTACCTGGTGAGGTGAAAGCTGGTTTTATTCGTCGCACATATGGGCACGTAGCGGCAGCGATTGCTGTATTTGCACTGTTAGAAGCGCAACTAATTTCGATGGGATGGGGTGAGCAAGCGATGGCGTTGCTCGCGACAAGCAAATGGAGTTGGTTAATTGTTCTTGCGGCGTTTATGGGCGTTGGCATGTTGGCCGATAAATGGGCTCGTAGCGGTGCGTCGAGAGAGTTGCAATATGCTGGCTTAGGTTTATACGTTGTTGCCGAAGCGATTATTTTCTTACCGCTTATCTACATGGCCCAGTTAAAAGCGCCAGGAGTGATTCAAAATGCTGCTTTAATTACCGCAGCGTTAGTCACAGGTATTACCTTAGTCGTATTTACTACTCGAAAAGATTTCTCATTTATTGGTCCTGCGTTAACTATTGGTGGTTTAATCGCAATGGGGGTTATTGTCGCCGGAATTATTTTTGGCTTTCAATTAGGGCTATTTTTCTCAGGCATTATGATCTTATTTGCCGGAGGTTGTGTGCTTTATTCAACGTCGAATGTGTTGCACTCGTATCGTGAAGACCAGCATGTAGCGGCATCATTAGCATTATTCTCTTCAATAGCGTTGATGTTTTGGTATGTTGTGCAATTTCTAATGGCATTCGGTGACGACTAGATTGATGCCAATTTGATATAATAGGCGACCATTCTTGGCTTGCCTATTATTTAATCGTTAGCGAGAGTTCATTCCGCGTGATTCGTCAGGAAATAGACGTTCGCAGGCAAAGAGATACTCCGCTGTAGCCTAAAAATATCTGCCTTTGGTGCGCGGGGAGTATTCATTGGAAACCCGTTTTAGAATTACTTGTAAGAGTTAAGCGTGAAATACAAACACCTAGAAGACCTAGTCGGAAATACCCCGCTTGTTAAGTTAAAGCGGCTATGGCAAGGCGAGCACGCGACCGTACTTGGTAAGCTTGAGGGTAATAACCCTGCTGGTTCGGTCAAAGATCGCCCGGCCTTGAATATGATTGCTAAAGCTGAAGAGCGAGGTGATATAAAACCAGGTGATACCCTAATCGAAGCAACAAGTGGTAATACTGGTATTGCTCTGGCGATGGCGGCGGCTATGAAGGGTTATAAAATGACCTTACTGATGCCCGATAACATGAGTGAAGAGCGTCGAGCGTCGATGCGAGCTTTTGGTGCGAATATTATCTCAGTGTCGAAAGAGGCTGGAGGCATGGAGTTGGCGCGTGACATGGCTAGCGACATGCACGCTAACGGAGAAGGTGTTGTACTTGATCAGTTTGCTAATGCTGATAATTGGAACGCACATTATATATCCACTGGTCCAGAGATATGGAGTGATACCGATGGCATGGTTACGCATTTCGTCAGCTCGATGGGTACAACAGGGACAATCATGGGTGTGTCGGCTTATTTAAAAGAGCAAAATCCCGAGATTGAAATTATTGGCGTGCAACCTGAAGGAACATCTGAGATACCGGGTATTCGGCGTTGGCCGCAAGAATACTTGCCGAAGATATTTGATGCTAAACGCGTTGATAGAACCATTGACGTTCATCAAACACTCGCTGAAGAAACAATGCGAGCAATGGCAACGCAAGAAGGCATTTTTGCCGGTGTGTCTTCGGGTGGGGCAATGGCAATTGCACTACAAGTGGCGGCTGAGCAAGAGGCGAAAGGGAACAAGGCGGTTATCGTATCAATAGTGTGTGATCGAGGTGACCGGTATTTATCAACCGGCGTCTACTAGGCCAGAGTTAGGTGATGCTTAAGGGCTTCAGGATTATTCAATGAACGTACTTGCTTTTGATATTGAAACGATTCCAGATATCGAAGGAGGGCGAAAGCTGCACGAACTTGAGGGCTTAAATGACGCCGAGGTCGGTGAGGTGATGTTTGCCAAACGACGCGAGAAAGTCGGACATGATTTTATTGCTACGCACTTACAGAAAGTAGTGGCAATTTCGGCCGTTTATCGCAATGTGCAAAAAGATCAATTCTCAATTTGGACTCTCGGTAGCGAAGAAAGTTCAGAAAAAGAGATAGTTCAAAATTTCTTCGATGGAATTGATAAACATACCCCCACTCTTGTGACATGGAATGGATCGGGGTTTGACCTTCCAGTTTTGCATTACAGGGGTTTGATTAACGGGGTTCAAGCGCCACGATATTGGGATTTAGGTGAAGATGATCGTGATTTTAAATGGAACAACTACATCGGTCGTTTTCACTTGCGTCATACAGATTTGATGGACGTCATCGCAGGTTATAATAATCGAGCGTTTGCACCTCTTGACGAAATAGCCGTATTACTTGGTTTTCCTGGAAAAATGGGTATGAGTGGCTCTAAAGTTTGGGAGCAATATCAGGCAGGTGAGATTAAAGCGATCCGAGATTATTGTGAAACCGACGCGTTGAATACATATCTTGTCTATCTACATTGGCAGCATGTAAGAGGCAATTTAACCGACACAAGTTTAGCGACCGAACATGAAGTTGTTAGAATAGCCTTGAACAACGGTGAGCCACACTTGCAAGAGTTCTTACAGGTGTGGGAAGGGACGTAGCGTTCGCCTCTAAGGATGAGATGGCGTATAAAACTCAGCGATGAGTAATTTCTGGATAAAAGGCGTTGAACATACCCTTGTGGTAACACTTAAAATTTTGCGGTTTAGCTCCGAAATGCTTTCTACACTCTATTACCCAAGCGTCCTAATGCGTTCTTAGGGGCTGCTTGGTAAAGACGCCGTTTTTCCACCTCAGGGCAAAAAGCACTTAGAGTCTCCTTAGCGTTAACTTCCTCATTTTAGTCAATTGACGTAAATTGCATATTCTCTGTCGTGAATCGGATT
>CAZFVP010000080.1:0-9874 GCA_964522345.1 uncultured Gammaproteobacteria bacterium
TTCTGTGTGAGTACCTTGCTCGACGATGCGCCCTTTATCCAAAACAATAAGACGATCCATTTTAGCAATTGTCGATAATCTATGAGCGATGGCTAATACCGTCTTGTTTATCATTAGTTGCTCCAACTGCTCTTGGATTGACGCTTCGACTTCAGAATCAAGCGCTGAGGTCGCTTCATCTAAAATTAATATTGGCGCGTCTTTTAATATCACTCTAGCGATCGCTATTCTCTGTCGTTGCCCTCCTGACAATTTGACACCACGCTCTCCTACTTTCGCGTCTAGGCCCTTATTACCTTCATTGTCTTCTAAGTGATCAATAAAATCATCGGCATTAGCAAATTTAATTGCAGCTCGCAGCTCATCATCACTAGCATTAGGTCGACCGTAGATAATATTTTCTCGAATAGTTCGATGCAATAAAGAAGTATCTTGGCTCACCATCGCGATCTGTCGACGCAGGCTTTCTTGACTAACCGCGGCGATGTTTTGACCATCAATTTTTATACAACCCTGCTCAATGTCATGAAGTCTTAATAAAAGATTAACTAAAGTAGACTTACCAGCCCCTGACTGACCAACAATACCAATGCGCTCGCCGGCATTAATATTCAAAGAGAAATCGCTAATAACACCGTTCGATTTTCCATAATGAAAATCAACGTCACTAAAATCGATCTGCCCCTCCTTGACGACTAAATCAACCGCACCATATCTGTCTTCTACCGACTTTGGCTGCGCTATCGTATTCATTCCATCTTGGGTGGTGCCAATTGCTTCAAAAAGGCGAGCAAGCTCCCAGATAAACCATTGACTCATCGCCTGCAACCGTAGAGTAAGTGCGCCAGCGACCGCGACCGCTCCAACACTCACAATTGATTGCGTCCACAGCCAAACGCCAAAACCCATTGTTGAACATATTAACAAGGCGTTGAGGGCTATCAAGGTGGTATTTAGTTGAGTCACTAAGCGCATTTGCTGATACACACTAACCAGCATTTCCTGCATGCTTTGTTTAGCGTATTGCTCTTCGGCATTACTCGATGAAAACATTTTTACGGTCTGGATATTGCTATACGCATCAACTACTCGACCAGTCATAAGTGATCGAGCATCAGATTGTTTTTCTGAAACCACTTTAAGTTTTGGTAAGAAAAAACGCATAACAAAAATGTACGCCACCAACCAACTTAGTAAAGGTAAGGCTAAGCGTACATCGTTGCTCATAAAGATAGCCAGCGCACTACTAAAATAGACCACTACATAAACCACTAGGCCATTTATACTAACAATGGAATCACGCACACTAAGTGCAGTCTGCATAACCTTGGTTGCAATACGGCCTGCAAAATCGTTGGCATAGAAAGAACTCGATTGACCGAGTAGATAACGGTGAGCGCGCCAGCGAATCTGCATAGCGAAATTCCCGAGAAGGCCTTGGTGCTCTAGCGCTGAGTCCAACAGGTTTAATAATGGCCAGGCGATTAATACTAACAAAGCCACGATTATTAGTTGGTTGCCATAAACCTCGAAAAATGTAGCAGGGTCGCCTACCTGCATCCAATCAATCATGTTGCCAATGGCATTAAACATATATACCTCAATGCCAGAGATCAGCGCCGAGGTAACAAATAAACATATTAGCAAAAAGCGAAACGGCCTAGCGTAATGCCAAACAAAACTAAGCATATTATTCGGCGGTTGCTCGACTTTATGGTCTGAGAAAGGAGGTACGGCGTTTTCGAAAAACTTAAACATGATTATTTACTTATCTGATTTAGAAGAATGGTAACACCGTTCGCTTGAGCAACATCGACTAGATTTTCGTTAGGGGAACTTTATAGGTAGTTTTTAACCAAGGAACCATTGCGAAAGAAGTAAACGGTGAATTGGAGTTAAAATTCCATCACCCGGGCTTTGCAGAAGCTTCTCAAAATAACGAGTATTTTTGCATTCTTTCAACTCTATAATTACCCTTCATTTATGCTCGACTTGTTCGCTATTCCAGAAACTCTAAATTGGCTTAGTTTTATAGGCCTCATTGTCGTTAGCTGTTTTACCTCAATGCTAACTGCATCGCTTGGCATTGGCGGTGGAATGTTTATGTTGGCAGCGATCGCCCAATTAATGCCTGTTAAAGCAATTATTCCTATCCACGGAGCCATCCAGCTTGGGTCTAACACCAGCCGAGTATTAGTGATGTTTAACGACGTGCAATGGCATCTTGTGCTGTGGTTTACCTTAGGTAGTATTCTTGGCGCACTAGTTGGGGGGCAGTTCGTGATAAACCTCCCAGCCGACTTGCTACGCGGGATACTCGGTTTGTTTATCTTAATAACCGTCTGGGTTCCTGGCTCCATCACAACGTTGGCTAGCAATAAAGCGTTATTTCTAGGCGGAGCACTCTCGACATTCTTGACAATGTTTATGGGTGCTACTGGGCCATTCGTATTAGCTGTAATGCGTGCATTTAATCTAAACAGGTTAAACTTAGTCGCTACCAGCGCAGCGTGCTTAGTAATTCAACACGCGCTCAAAGTGTTAGTGTTTGCAGCGCTGGGCTTTGCTTATGCACCGTATGCGTTATTGATAATACTAATGGTCTGCAGCGGTTTTATTGGTACTATTATTGGCAAAAAGCTATTAATCAGTCTCGATGAACAGCAATTTCAATATTGGTTTAACATCATATTAAGCGTACTTGCGTTACGCTTACTTTGGATGGCTTTTTTATAGGCCGCCGGCGATTACAATCTCCAGTACTAGCTTCAAGCCCTAGTCGTTCTAAAAATTAACTAGAGATACTATCTCAGTATCACCTAATTTATCTCGTCCATTTAAGTCATCTAACTCAATCACAAATGCAAATAAGGCGACCACACCGCCTACTTGTTCCACCAAGCTAGCCGCTGCCTTAGCGGTACCACCTGTCGCCAGCAAGTCGTCGATAATAAGTACTCGGTCATTCAGCGAAACCGCGGTTCTTTGCAGTTCAATTTCAGCATCACCATATTCAAGAGCGTAGCTCTCAGATACACAATCACCAGCTAACTTGCCCTTTTTACGCGCCATGACTAATGGCACTTTGTTCTGATGAGCAAGTGCGGCTCCAAATAGAAACCCGCGTGCATCTAAGGCTAGAATTTTATCGATCGCCTTCGACATCAATACATTAGAGAATTGCTGAATCACGTATGTAAACGCCGCAGGGTTTTCAATAATTGATTCGATATCTTTGAATTGGATTCCAGGTTTTGGGAAGTCGGGAATATTACGAATGAGTTCTTTTAAATTCACGGTGCGCTCATGGTAAGAAGTTTAAAAAAATAGTATAGGAAATGATTGTATTTTGAACTTGATCAATCACAAATATAAGCACGCTAGCTCAGGCATTTTGGAGAAGTATTAAAGAATATTCTGTACAAATAAAAAGAGGTCAGCAAAAGCTGACCTCTTATAAAGTACTTATGTGATAAGACTATTTAGCCGAAACACCCAGTGCTTTTAAAGTTGCAATATTGATATATTTATCAACTGGCAAGTCGTTAGCGCGTTGGAATTCATTAACTGCTTGAATAGTTTGAACGCCAATAACACCGTCTGCGCCGTTAGCACCAATATCGTGGCCAGCTGCTTCCAATGCGCGTTGCAAATCAGCAATACGAGAGCGCGTCATATTTGTTTCACACAAAATTGAACGCCACGCCATATAACCGTCTTTCACTAATTCACGCTTTTCAACATCACGATATTCAGCCGGAATATCAGTTACTTCTTCTCGCGCTGCCGACACTAACTTATTAACTTTTACCTCTTTATACTTGGCAGGTATTTCAATAGTTCGAGATTGAGCAGGCGTTGTTACCACCGTTCGAGTCACCGTTTTATATTGAGGTTGGGTCTCAGTTAAGCAAATTTTATTGCCTGTGCGAGTCGTTGTTGGGTGGTCTGTGTTGCTAATTTCATGCCAAACAAAGCCAGCTGCTTGATCAACAACTTGACGATCCACTTGACCGTACTCAGCAGCAATAGGTGTACGTTGCTCAGATGCAGCACTCACTAGTTTGCTAACTTCGACCGTGCGGTACTCAGCTGGAATAACAACTGTCTCAGTACGTGCCGGTGAACGTAACACTGTGCGCTTAACCGTTTTATAGGTTGCGGGCACTTCCACTAAGCACATGATTTCCCCAGTAGCTTCATCAATGCGTTGAATCGGACCACGTCCTTTCTTCCAAATAGTATGAGCAGGCTTATCAATAATTTGCTCTTCTTCTACACCGTACTCAGCTGGTATGTTTACCAATTTTGTCGACGCCTCCTTAACTAAAAGACGCTCTTCTACCATTTCATATCGAGCCGGAATAATAGACACGCTCTCGGTAGCGGCTTTAGTCAATACTTGCTCTGATACTGTTTTATACGTTTCTGGTACATAATGCTCATGAAAACACATGCCTACTTCGGCTGAGTCTAAATCAATGCCATGAGTTTTAGCGGCACTTAGCAAAGCATTACTTGCGGGAGCTGAAGAATCTTTTAATGCAACACGCCAGATACGCTGGCCATCCTTTATTTTGAGAGTTTCAGTTTCTTTACCATATACTGCAGGAATAGTTTCTATTCGAGTCGATGCTGCGCTGACTTCTACTGATTGAGTACCAACTTCATATCGCGCCGGAATGATATTAATTTTTTTGCTTGCTTCAGAAACCAATACTTGCTCACTACGTGTGCTGTATTGAGGCTCTACCCAAACTCGCGCATAACACTCGCCTGGTGCTGCGTTTGGCGGAAGCAAATCGTTAGCGCCTGCGGCGTCAGATGGTAAACCTGCTAATTGACTACCACTATTTGAAGCTCTGGAGTTTAGTTCTCTTTCGCGTGCATCTAGCTCGGCAGCACGACGATCAAGTTCAGCGATTCTAGAAGTGTCGTTTACGTTGCTGCCCGCAACTGCAGTTGAGCCTGTTGTGCTACAACCCGTCAACGCTACAGCTGCGCCAACTAGGGTAATAAGGCCCGTTTTTTTATAATAATTCATGCTTAGATCCCCCGATCTGTATGTTGTTGTGAAATCAGAGTGATAACAAGCTTTAAGATTGGCTTATCCACCCGGGACTACAAACTATCACCCTGAGTTCTATAGTCTACTCCGTAACTGTTAACTAGTGTTAATAATTGTAAACTTTGTAAAATAAGGACATTTTGACACCCCACTTGTTCGAGATTGTTTTCGCCCTTACTATGTAAGAAATAAGAAAAATTACCCGTAATTCGCAGCGAGAATGTCATGGACATAGATAACCGAACGATTTCGACATCACTAATAATATTGAGTACTGTCGCTGTGTTTTACGTAATGGTGGTCGGGCAAGAATTTCTAGTGCCTCTCGCGGTTGCGCTCATGCTTTGGTATGTCATTAATGCAATGAGTCGCAGTTTTACCAAGCTTATTCCATGGTCAAACGAGCCAAACTGGTTCAGCATGTTGCTTTCGATTGTTACGATCGGCCTTTTTATGTCATTAGCCGTAGATATGGTTCAAACCAATGTGCTTGAAGTAAAAGCCGCGATACCTAAATATCGCGAGAACTTCGCTGGCCTGTCTCTAAAAGTGAGTGCCATGCTGCCCCAGTCAATACTCGAAAAAATGCCTAATATGGGCGAGGTTATTAGTGGTATTAAACCTGCTCCGGTGATAACCGGCCTTACCGATACAATTGTCGCCATGGTCGGCAAAGTATCGCTAGTATTAATTTATGTTGCATTCATGTTGGCAGAGCAAGGTACGTTTAAAAATAAAATTCGTGAAATCTTCCCTAACCAGGAAAAACGTGACTCGATAATGAGCATCTTGTCTCACGCACAACAAGACATTCAAACTTATCTTTGGATCAAAACCCTCACCAGCGGCTTAACCGGTGTAGTCAGCTATTTTGTATTACGCGCGGTCGGCGTCGATTTTGCGATTTTCTGGGCGTTTACCATTTTTATGCTGAATTTCATCCCAACGATAGGCTCTATCATCGCCACTTTTTTTCCAGCGATGCTTGCACTGGTTCAGTTTGACACCTTTATACCGTTTTTTGTTGTGTTGGCGGCGGTCGGCTCGGTCCAACTAGTTGTAGGTAATTTATTAGAGCCAAAATTAATGGGTAATACTCTCAATGTAAGCCCATTTGTGGTGATGATGAGCTTAACGCTCTGGGGAAGTATCTGGGGTATCGCGGGTGCATTTTTGAGCGTTCCAATCACCGTTATCCTGTTGATTATTTTTGCTCACTTTGAGAAAACGCGTTACATCGCAGTACTGCTTTCAGGCGACGGTAGTCTAAAGTTCGCACAACAAACGCAACAGAAACTCGAACAATTAGACGACAGCGAAGCCAATTCATAACACCCAGACATTAAAAAGGCGGCCTTGATAAGACCGCCTTTTTAAAACTTCCAATGATGTTTAAATACAATTACAAACCAGCAGCGGCGCGTAGCGCATCAGCTTTGTCAGTAGATTCCCACTTAAACTCAGGTTCAGTTCGGCCAAAATGACCATACGCCGCCGACTTACGGTAGATTGGTCGTAATAGATCAAGTGTTTGAATAATCGCCTTAGGCCGCAAATCAAAGTGTTCGGCAACCAAAGCTTCTATTTTAGCTTCGTCAATTTTAGCCGTACCAAATGTATTAACCATCAAACTAACCGGTTTAGCCACACCAATTGCGTAAGCTACTTGAACTTCGCACTTCTCAGCAAGGCCTGCCGCGACTACATTTTTTGCAACATAACGACCGGCGTACGCCGCTGATCGATCGACTTTTGTAGGATCTTTACCTGAGAACGCACCACCACCGTGATGCGCTGCACCACCATAAGTATCTACGATAATCTTACGGCCTGTAATTCCACAATCACCCACTGGGCCACCAATAACAAAGCGGCCTGTTGGGTTAACCAAGAATTTAGTATCGCCAGTCACCATGTCCGAAGGCAATACTGGCTTGATCACTTCTTCAATCACAGCTTCAACCAAGTCATTGTGTGAAACAGTTTCATCGTGCTGAGTAGACAGCACAACCGTATCAATAAATGATGGCTTACCGCCTTCATAACGAACCGTAACTTGAGACTTGGCGTCTGGACGCAACCAAGCGAGTTGACCGCTCTTACGAACTTCAGACTGCTTTTTAACCAAGCGATGAGAATACTCTATCGGCATCGGCATCAATACATCTGTCTCAGTACAGGCATAACCAAACATCAAGCCTTGGTCACCTGCGCCTTGGTCAAGGTCAATGCCCTCACCTTCGTTAACGCCTTGAGCAATATCTTGCGATTGGCGATCTAAGGCTACCATTACTGAACAACTACGGTGGTCGAAGCCCATTTCTGACCCTTCATAACCGATTTCTTTAATTGTTTGACGAACACGCTCAGTAACGCCATCAAGGCTACGGTTACTGGTAATTTCACCAGACAATACAACTAAACCAGTATTTACCAATGTTTCGCAAGCAACGCGTGAAGCGCTGTCTTCTTCTAACAAATAATCTAATACAGTGTCTGAGATTTGATCTGCAACTTTGTCAGGATGACCTTCGGAAACCGACTCCGAAGTGAATAAATAATCGCGCATTTTAGCTACCTTTTTAAAACTACTTTAATTAACTTCGAATTGGTGATGTGACTAGAGCAAAATGCGCTAACAAAATGCGTCGGCACTGAGTAATCAAAACTCAGCGACAACAGCCACTGCACCCCAAAATTTAATCCGCGATCTTAGCAGCTTCTATGGTTTAATACACTGCCTAAAAACCCTATTTTTCCAACTCGTCTAAGAGCATTTATATTTATGGTCAATCGACTGCAAAGCTGGATATTTCTGATTATCGCACTCACCACCATGGGCTGGGGCATGACTCCGATTGTGCGAGTGGTATTTGGCCTAGATGACAAGCTAACTGGGTCTTATATCTGGTCAATTAGCTTTATTATTGGCGGTTTGATGTGCGGACTTACTGCTATGTTGTTGATGGTTCGAAAACAGCCTAATATTCGACGCTATATAGGTGACGAACAAGACTCTTCAAAAGCGGCCACGCTGCACGCGTCTGGCTTATTAATATTCACAGGAGTTCCTCTGCTAAACTTTCTAGCATGCTACTTTTTATGGATCAAGAATCGCGGTAAATCAAAATACCTCGACTATCACGGCCGAGAGGCTATCTGCTTTCAAATTAGCATATACCTCTACCTACTAATGTGCCTATTCATGGCCTTTATTATTGTCGGCGCGCTAGCGGTTCCACTGCTTTTGTTATTTAACCTAATAGTCACTATCATAGCAACAATCTGCGCTCTAAAAGGTAAACCCTATCGCTACCCAGCGAACATCTCAATTATTCAACGCGCGCCCGAAACAGAACAATGAGTGGGCAAATCTATACAAATTCCTTCGCTCAGGTCCTTACAGATCGCTTAAGTTTCTTTCAAAGTTTTCATGACCTCACACGCGTGATCAATTGTGTCAGCAATATCATTTTCGCTATGAGTAATAGAGACAAACCCAGCTTCAAATGACGATGGCGCTAGATAAACTCCTCGTTCAAGCATACCGTGAAAAAATTTATTAAAACGATCACTGTCACAAGCCACTGAATCGTCAAACGTGTTTATTCGTTCAGCCTCAGTAAAAAAGAGACCAAACATGCCGCCAATACCATTTGTCGCCAACGGAATATCGTGACTTTGAGATACATTCTTTAAGCCCAGCATCAAACTTTTAACTTTAACCGTAAGGTTTTCAAAAAAGTTAGGCGTTGAGATTAATTCTAAGGTTTTAATGCCTGCTGCCATTGCCACTGGGTTACCCGATAAAGTACCCGCTTGATACACAGGGCCGTCAGGGGATATATGATTCATAATCTCCTCTTTACCCCCGAATGCCCCAACCGGCATACCGCCACCGATAACTTTACCAAAACAAGTCAAATCAGGAGTAATATTATAAACGCCCTGAGCGCCTTGCAGACCTACCCGAAAACCCGTCATCACTTCATCAAATATCAACACAGTTCCATACTCATCACATAATTTACGCAGGCCTTCCAAAAAGCCAGACTGCGGCGTGATTAAGTTCATATTCCCAGCAACGGGCTCAATTATGATCGCCGCAATTTGTTCTCCAACGTCGGCAAATAGAGTCTCAGCCTGCTCTAAATTGTTAAACTGTAACGTCAATGTCTGCTCAGCCAACGCCGTGGGTACCCCCGGAGACGTTGGCACACCAAACGTTAACGCACCGGAACCCGCTTTGACTAATAAGCTATCGGAGTGCCCATGGTAACAACCCTCAAATTTAACAATTTTATCACGGCCGGTATAACCGCGCGCTAAACGCAGAGCGCTCATCGTCGCTTCAGTGCCTGAGCTAACCATACGTATTTTATCGATGCTAGGAATAAGCTCACAAATCTTTTTAGCTAACACCGTTTCAGCCTCGGTTGGCGCGCCAAAACTTAAACTATTTTCAGCCGCGACTTGCACGGCCTTAATTACATCATCATTCGCATGCCCAAGGACCATTGGCCCCCACGAGCCAATATAGTCGATATATTGTTTACCATCGGCATCCCAAAGATACGCCCCCTTAGCGCGCTGTATAAAGACAGGCTCACCGCCAACGCTTTTGAAGGCGCGCACCGGCGAGTTAACGCCGCCAGGGATGTATTTTTGAGCTTCTTGAAATCTTGATCGAGTCATTAGTAGGGTTGCAATATCCAGAGATATCATTCATTTTTCACGGATATGGAGCTTGCCATGTTGCGAGCGCAACGACAACAAGCCTTCGGACGAAAATTATGGTATCGAAAT
>CAZFVP010000081.1:0-3734 GCA_964522345.1 uncultured Gammaproteobacteria bacterium
ACGTTAAGTGTGATACATGTAAAAGCCGATTCGAAATTCAATGAATGTTCAATGGCCTTAGACTTTTCAACTACAAGAGTTAACCCCTCTAATTCTTTAAAAGACGCGATCGGCTGCAGTTCAGCATGATCACCATAACAAGCATCTTTAACAGAAATAAAGACAAACTCCCCATCCATCACCACAGGGGAAATGCTTGCCAGCAATTTAGCTAGATTGGTCTCTCCCGTCATGTGTAGTTAGTCCGGCTCTATCTCAGCACCAACACGACGTTTCAATAAGCCATAAAAAGCTTCTGCAGCAGTCCGCCTGCCGGCAATAACTTCGTGTACGTCTCGTGCGATTGGCATTTCGATTCCGTGCATATCCGCCAATTTAATGACGGTCGGCGCGCTTTTAACGCCTTCAGCTACCATCACCATTTGCTCGATAATATCTTCAATATTACGACCCTTACCTAACTCTAAACCAACATGATGATTTCGGCTCTGAGGACTAATGCACGTTGCCAACATATCGCCCATACCCGTTAAACCTGAGAACGTTTCTGCTCGGCCACCAAGAGCCACGCCTAAACGTGTTATCTCAGATAAACCACGAGTAATCAACGCAGAACGAGTATTGTCACCTGCACCTAAACCGATCCCCATGCCTACGGCAATCGCAATGATGTTTTTTAATACGCCACCAAGCTCGCAACCGATGACATCATCGTTGGTATACACCCGAAACACTCCGCTATTAAAGACTTTCTGAAGCTCTTTGACGATGATGTCGTCATCCATTGCAATGACACTAGCCGCGGCTTGGCCAGCCATAATTTCTCGCGCCAAATTAGGCCCAGTAAGCACCCCAACAGGGTGCCCTGGTAGCTCGGATTCAATTATTTGAGTCATACGCAAATCGGAACCACGTTCTAAGCCTTTAGTTAAACTAACGATAGGCACCCACGGGCGCAGATGCGGGCGAACATCGCGTAATACATCTCTAAACGAATTTGATGGTACACCCATCACTAACACATCTGCCGGCGCTACGACGCTTTCAATATGCTCATGAGCAACTAAATTTTCAGATAACTTAGCGCCCGGAAGGTATTTTTCATTGGTGTGCTTCTTATTTATTTCTTCAACCGTGTCTCGACTTCGCGCCCACATTGAGATATCAGTATTTTGCGCCACCAAAGAAGCGACCGTAGTTCCCCACGAGCCTCCACCAATTAAACCTACTTGTAATTTCCTCATAGAGTTCTTGTTTCCATTTATTCGATTCAATCGAATTACATCGACCTTACGACTCTAAGTCGTTGGGCAATGTTAACGCTTGAATTTGTTCAACACGATGCGACAAATTTCTTAAATCTTTACTCATTTTTTTACGACGTTCAACAAGGTCGGTATCTCCAACAGCTACTAAATCGTAGCTGTCGAGTAATTTATAACCATTCTTAAAAAGAATCTCGCCCAAAGATGCCTTACTACTTATTCGACGTTGCAGATATGCTTGTCGTCCATACTTAAACGCGGCTGTCACAGCGGCTTTCTGATCAAGTGTTTCATTCGGACCAAGAGTTGCGAACACGTCAGCAACAATACGATACGCTTCAATGTATGGCTTTAGACTCGCGTGGGCAACAAGCGGTTTCATAGTACGCAACATCGTTAACACACTAGAACGATTCACCATTTTTGATTCCCACTGGTCATCGTAATGATTTAACTCACGTTTAATGCCTTCATGGAACTCGTCAGTTGCTTCGTAGAAAAACTCAAACTTAAACATATCCTTGAGTCGGTCAGCTTCTCGCCAAAACGCCTCTAAAGCATCATCTTCTGCATTCACGGCTTCGATCAGGCTAAGTTCAGCAATCGCTTTAGCAACAAAATGATGAACAATGGTATTTCGGTAATAACTCGCCATCGCGTGTTGATCAGCGCCCACCGCATATACGGTTTCAGGTCCCTCATCATAGCGATTGATTAGTTCAGAATTAACCATATTGCTAATCAAGGTTTGCATTTGATCACTATTATCATCATCGAAATCACTGGTGAAACGGATGTCTCTATCCTTAGACCATTCTCGCAACGCCTGCATATTGTCTTCTAATTCTTCAATTGTTTGTGCCCGAGGAGCGGCGCCCAATAACGACAAAGACATTAATGAGGTCAAGGTTATTGGAGTAACTCGGTTTGCTTCTACGCCTATTTTGAACGCGGTTTTTTGGAGTGCTAAGGGGTCCTCATTAAAACTCGATTTTTTAACCACCACTGGCTCGCCAAAATCAATATAAATACGACCTAGCGGCTGACGCATTCGACGCAAGTAAGATATAAACCAACTAAGTGACTCCGGTCGCTTTATGGCACCACTTTGCTCAGCGGCATAATCTTTAACGTCATTATTCATATCGTAGTTAATCGCAACTGGAATCAAATGCAAATCATCAGTACTGGATTCTTGCATCGCGTCCATCACGTACTTCAGCATTCCGTATCGTGGAGGCATCAGCTTACCGACTCTCGATCGTGTCCCCTCAAATGACCACGTTAACGGAAAACGCTTCTCTAGTAAGTACGCCAAATATTGGCGTAACACTAATTTATACAAAGGGTTGTCTTGGAATGAACGGCGAATAAAAATAGCCCCCGACCGCCTCGCTAAAAAGCCCACTCCAGCAAATGCCATATTAATACCACCCATGGTGTGCGGTGGAGGGAAGTCATGTTCGAACAGAATGGATTGCATGGTAATGCCATCCATATGAGTTTTATGAGTCCACAATAAGGCTGTTGGATTCTCTCTTACAATTGAGCGAAAACGTTCTAATTTTTCAACATCAACAACAACCTTATTTTCGTAACCAAGTGAAATTACCCAACGATTAAATGCCCCCGCAACGTCCTGCCAAAAGTTATGCGGTGTTGCCACCAACTCTTTAAAATAAGGTAATGCTTTAGCTCGTAACTGCTGTTCTGTTTCGCCTGTTTCAGAGGCAATTTTCAGCAAACCAGCCTTGTAGCGATCACTGCCTCTCACTTGCTTGGATACTTGTCTAGGCACTTTATATCGCCCACCTCGCAATCGCCGCTCAGCCACTTCTAATGCCATACTCGCTTGCTCAGCAACGTAGTCAGCCAAATTCGTGTCGATCTGTGCTATCTCTCTACGCTGACCGTAGCGTTCGGATAGGTCACCCGCGGTTGCCGGTTTACCAGTAATACAAACTGCTCGAGATGGGTCGGCATCTAGAATACGTTGCGCTTTCGCCTTGCTGGGGCGACGAGGATTGCCTCTTAATAAATCACGAAATCGAGGTTTGCCATCTATTTCGTCAAGCGAGGTTTTCCAAACCACACGCACAGGCACCACAAGAGTATCATCAGAAACTTGAAGTGCCATCTGTAGCCCTTGGGTAGGAATATCTTCAGGGTCGTGAGCTATCGGCACAACACAATGACTTACTGAGCCCGCAAAACCAATCTCAGATCCAGCGTCGTTAAGCCACTCGAGAAGTAAACGCTCCTCAACATCATGTTCTGCATCAATAATGAATAGTACTCGTTCTGAGTCTATTTGCGTCCAGGGATTTGATGTCATTATTTTTCTTTTTGTTAACTATCCAATGTTCGAGCCGACACTTTGGGGGCGCTGGCTTTACGCGGCCTCTTGCGAGGCATTCGCTTAGGTTCTACTGCCTTTACCTTACGTTTTATTGGTTTAGGTTTAGTTTT
>CAZFVP010000081.1:3834-7050 GCA_964522345.1 uncultured Gammaproteobacteria bacterium
TGATCTAATTCTTCAAGAAACATATCACGCACATCATCGACATGCTCACTCATAGTCTCCGCTTGCCAGTTCGAAGTGTCCACAGCAGGCAAAACCGTTATCTTTACCGTTGCAGGCCTAAACACGTATTGTCCTCGGGGAGCCACGTCTATAGCATTATGAATAACAATAGGGACAACCGGTACGCCAGCCTGCATGGCAAGGTGAAATGCACCTTTTTTAAAGCGACCTAGGGTAGTCGATGTCGAACGTGTGCCTTCAGGTGCAACACATACACTGCGGCCTTCTTTTTGCAGTACATCTACAAGAGGTTTCATTGCCTCTAGGGCCGATCTAGCATTTTCACGATCAATTAAGACCGTGCCGCCAATCTGCATTAATTTGCCCAGAATAGGCACATTGCCAATTTCTTTTTTCCCAATCCCTGCTAAATCCCTGCGTAACAATGCTGGTAAGATAACCACATCTGCTTGGCTTTGGTGATTAAAAACAAATACACAAGGACGATTCGCCCAAGCATTCTCTTCGCCTTCAACATCTAGCTCAATGCCGGTTAATGCACATGCAGTATCGGCGAACAACGAGATAGAAAAATTACGAGTCTTATTCAACGAACCGGTTAACGCATAAATTGGCAGAGCCGCCGCAAAGGACGTCAGCATACTCGCTTGCGTCGCCGCGGTCTTCACGTAGTCAAAAACAGACGCTTTACCGCGACTCTTAAAATCTTGTACAGGCCAACCTCGACCTCTAGCAATTCTGCGCAAACGTTTATTCGGATTTAACGGTCGCGGATTACCAACAAATTCTAGTAACTGAATATCTTCGTCACTATCAGAGTAAAAGTAACTCTTGCTGATATCAACATCGTACTGTTCAGCTAACTGTTCAGCGGCGTCTACTTTACCCATTCCGTAACACGTTGGCTTAACCACCGCCCCGGTAAACTTGCCATTGACAATCTCTAGGTTCGAACACTTAACGTTCTCGATACCTAAATCCCGAGCGGCAGGCATTATCTGATATGGCGTGGCGGCACTGATTAAAGCAACTGTGTGGCCTTTTCGGATATGAGCTTCAATTAAGGCCCGAGATTCGGGATAAATCAGTTTAGCGATATGCTTAGAATATAATTTCTCCGCAAATTCCAAGTAGTCTTCCTCTGAAATTCCCCGAAGATACTGCGATGCAATCGTCATCATCGCCGAAAAACCCATGTTGCCCAACCCAAATTGAGTCATGGTTTTAATTAACTCAACTAATTGCCGCGGAGAAACATCACCCCGCTTTATTTGCTCTCGTAAGTATGTGGTGGCCGAATAGCCATAAATCACCGTACCATCGAAGTCAAAAAATGCTCCAATTTCAGGGCCATTTGGTAATGCATCTACTTCTTTGGTAACTTTGCTGTATAAATCCATGCAGGCATCAAGAGCGTTTATTATATTTGTGAGAATTGCTTATAAAATTATTGTGCACTATTTCAACTGAACACCTATTTCACTACTAATCTCCAATACTACCTCAAAGCCCGTTATTTACAAGAAAGACCGAACTTAGCCAGAAACATTTACGGCATCTATAGAAGAATAGCTAAATGCTCATCAAAGTTACAAATAAACTCACCTTCTAACAAGATCAACACTGTCAGTAGGCAAGCATTTTAGAGTAAGATTATTGCACCACGGCATAACGCCTCACCACACACATAAAACACACATGCAACAGCTATCGGCCCAAGACGCACAATTCCTCTATATGGAAACCAATAAGAGTTTATCTCAGGTTACATCGGTGGCTATTTTTGACCCTTCGACAGCACCTGGAGGCACGGTTCGTTTCAAGCAAATAATCGAGCATGTACGGAGTCGCGTACACACCTCGCCGATTTACAAACGTCGCATATATCATGTGCCACTTGAGCTAGATTACCCATACTGGATAGACGACGAACACTTTGACATCGAATACCACATGCGCCATGGTCGCTTGCCCCATCCAGCTGACTGGCGTCAATTATGTATTCATCTCGCTAGGTTTCATTCACGCCCACTTGATATGCAAAGAGCTCCTTGGGAGATGTACGTGATTGAAGGCATTGATAACATACCCGGCATCCCGAAGGGTTCGTACGCCATTGCTACCAAGATTCATCATGCCGCCGCTGATGGTATGGCAATCGTTAATTTCTTTGGAGGCTTGTTGGACATTGACCAAAAAGGCACGCCTGTAATGCCGATAAAGCAACGAATTAACTCGGCGCGCAATGAAAAACCAACGCCATTCCAAATGTCAGCCCGCGGTTTGTTTAACGGTTTACGTTCTCCAGTTAAAGTCGCTGAATCACTAATGAAGTATGCGCCGAGTATGGTTCAAACCGCGAAAGACCGCTTTATCGAAAAACAAAGAGAGGCGAAAGCAACGGTTCCTTTAACTCGTTTCAACCTTGAGACCTCGCCACACCGTGTGTTCGACTCTACGGCCTTTTCACTTACTGAGCTCAAACCGATACGAGATTTAGTTGAAGGGGCCACGATCAACGACATTGTCTTGGCTGTGTGCTCGGGGGCGCTTCGTAAATATCTAGGTCATCATAAAGAGCTGCCGAGCGAAAGCTTACGGTCATTTGTGCCGGTTAACGTGCGCGCACCCAAAGGTAGCCTGCAAGAAACGGAGCAGCCCGGGAACAACATCAGCACTATGTCTCCCTTGTTGCACACCAACATTGCCGATCCAGTAGAACGGTTAACTGCTATCCAGGCTGAGACCAAAGAACAAAAAGCCGCGCGCCGAGGTATCTCGGCTCGCTTAATGACTGATGTCACTCGGCATATCCCCGCTAGCACCCAGTTGTTAGCAGCGCGCCTAATGATGCGCTCAGAAATGGCTGGTCGCATGACCAATGTGTGCATTTCAAATGTTCCGGGCCCGCAAGTCCCTGTTTATATGAATGGAGCAACCTTAGTCACGCAGATGGGTTTAGGCCCGCTATCAGATCGCATGGGTCTTTTTATCGCTGTGACCAGTCAAAATGGCAGCATTTCTTTCAGTGCAACATCCTGCAGGCGCACAATGCCTGATGTGGATTTCTTTATGGAATGCATGCGAGCAAGTTTCAATGATCTTGTCGCCGCAGCGACGGAACAAGCTCCTAAGCCCATTAAGAAAAAGGCAAAAAAGAAAGCCGCTTCGAAGAAAAAAGTCACCAAGAAGAAG
>CAZFVP010000081.1:7150-9865 GCA_964522345.1 uncultured Gammaproteobacteria bacterium
CCTCACTCCTCCACGAAAACACCAAAGGTAAGTTTAATGAACAAGCTAACTCAATGGGGTTCAATTGCCCTAGTAAGCAGTATACTAATGCTTCAAGCATGCGAACAACAACCTAACTCTGAGCCATCAAGTGATCTTGAGTCGGCACAAGAAACGGCGAGTAACAATGCAGACGCCATTGCAAAAGTCTCAACAGCAATCGACTCGACTTCGATTGAATCCGCCTCCAAAAAAATTGATGAAGCAGGTTTCATGCAGCATCTAAACACGCTTGTTTCTGACGAATATGAAGGTCGCGCACCAGCGACAGCGGGTGGCCGAAAAACGGTCAGTTATATAGAGGGCGAGTTTAAGAAACTCGGTCTAACACCTGCATTTGGCAACAGCTATCGACAAGCGGTGTCGTTGATGGAGCTCAATGTCACTAACAGCCCGCCATTGACATTTAGTCATTCCGACGGGTCGAGCACATCGTTACCGTACAGAAAGAATTCCATTGTATTTACGTCACGTAGTGAAGACTCTTCGAAAATCAAAGACTCCGAGCTGGTTTTTGTTGGCTATGGTGTGGTCGCTCCTGAATACAATTGGAACGATTACGAAGGTGTCGATATGGCCGGTAAAACCGCAGTAATTCTAGTTAACGACCCCGGCTTTCGCTCCCCTGAGGGCGAGCTTTTCAAAGGCAACACCATGACCTACTACGGGCGTTGGACCTATAAATTTGAAGAAGCCGCACGCCAAGGCGCAGCTGGAGCAATCGTCGTACACGAAAACAAAGCCGCGGGTTACCCGTGGCAAGTCGTTAGTGGCAGTTGGTCCGGGCCTCAATACACCCTATTCACGGCCGACGGCAATGCAGGGAACCTAGCCGTAGAATCGTGGATTACACAAACCGCGGCTGAAAACCTCTTTAGTAAAAACGGGATGAGTTATTCAGAGATGGTGTCGAAAGCAAGCCAACAAGGTTTCAAGCCGGTACCAATGGCCAGCACGGCAAGTAGCGCTCTAAAAATAGCCAGCCGCAAATCAGATTCGTACAACGTTGGCGCCTATATTCAAGGCCGTACGCGGCCGGAAGAAGCCTTTATCTACACAGCTCACTGGGATCACCTAGGTGTGAAGTTAGACTTCGAAAGTAAAGATACAATTTTCAATGGCGCTCAAGATAATGCGACCGGTGTTGCAGGCATTATCGAAATGGCACAAGCGTTTAAGGCGTTACCACAAGCACCTGAGCGTTCAGTTGTGTTTCTTGCCGTTACAGCTGAAGAATCTGGGTTACTTGGTTCAAAGCAATACGCCGAAGATCCAGCCTTCCCGATGAATAAAACTGTGGCGGGTATAAATATAGACGCCATGTCGACCGCTGGCGCAACTGATGACATTGTCGTCGTCGGTTTTGGTAACTCACAAATGGATGACTATTTACGCACCGTCGCCACAGAGCAAGGTCGCACACTGGTTCAAGAGCCAACCCCGGAGAAAGGCTTCTTTTACCGCTCAGACCATTTCAACTTGGCTAAAAAGGGTGTGCCTATGCTCTACGCGGAAGCAGGCATAATGGTCCGTGGCAAACCAGAGGGTTATGGTGAGGCCGAATCCGAACGCTACCTCGCAGAGCGCTACCACAAAGCGGCTGATGAAGTTCATCCTGAATGGGATAACGGCGGCATCATGCAAGACTTGTACGCCCATTTCAAAATCGGCGTGGCCATTAGTAACTCCAACGATTGGCCACAATGGAGCGAAGGTAATGAATTCAAAGCCATTCGCGAAACCAGCCAACAATAAGCCAAAAGAAAATTAAACGATGAAAACCGTACTCAAAGTCATTGGCGGGCTATTCGCAACGGTGGTATTAGCGGTAGGTATTATCTACTTTATTTATCCCGGCTTGATGATGAGCGCGGTGCAGTCACTATCAGCCAGTGGCGCGGGCTTATTAAAAAAATCAGTCGACATTGATGGTTACACCGCTCACTATTACGAAGGGGGCGACGCGTCAAAGCCAACACTAATGTTGCTGCATGGCTTAAACGATGATAAAAACTCTTTCGTTACGTCCATTCGTGAGCTGTCTGCGAGTTACCACGTTGTACTACCCGACTTACAAGCTCATGGCGAAAATAGCAAAAGCGAAGGCCGCGACTACAGCATCGCAGGGCAAGCCAAGTTCATTGAGCAACTCACCAATGAACTAGGCATTTCCAAGTTAGTTATTGGTGGTAACTCAATGGGTGGTCACACAGCCACCTCCTTCGCAGCCAGATACCCAAGTAAGACCCGAGGCCTCGTTGTATTAAACGCCACCGGCATGCAACTAGAAAACGAATCAGTTTACGTTTACTTCCCAGATAAAATAGATGTTCAGTTTCTAAGAGACTTCTTCGACAGCGCCTTTGTCACGCCACCTGCTTTCCCGCAACCAGTACTGCAACACTTAGTTAACGAAACTAATGCGAGCATTCCGTTTATCAACCGATTAATCAAACAAGTTGAAACCGGCGACGATTTCAGATTGAACGAAGCGGTTCAGTCAATTGAAGCTCCAGCACTAGTGCTTTGGGGTAAGCACGACCCGATAATGCCACTTGCATACGGTGAAGCGTTTACAAATAATCTGCAAAACGCAGAATTAGTTGTATTTGAAAACGCAGGACATTCTGCACAATTTGAAATACCCGAACGCATTCAAAGAGAGTTAAAAGGGTT
>CAZFVP010000082.1:0-2450 GCA_964522345.1 uncultured Gammaproteobacteria bacterium
GGCTCATCACCCCAGTCGGCACTTTCAACCGCAACAAAATAGCTAGGGTCTTCTACGACGTTGACCTCAACCATGTCACCGGCTTTCTTTAGTAAAATTTTACATTCAGGACTTAAATGTATTAGATGAAGAGTTCGGTTATTCTTTTTGTAACGCATCGCTAGGGCATCAATTGCCTCAATGCCGGAGTGATCTGCTACACGAGAATCAGCGAAGTCGATAATGACGTCTTTGTTATCATCGGCGGGGGTAAAGTTCTCAGAGAAAGACGCGGTAGAACCGAAGAACAGAGGCCCGTGCACCGTATAGTAATGAGAGCCGTAACGATTTTCTCGTTTTTCCACCGTGACTTGCTTAGCATGATTCCATGCGAAAACAAGTGCAGAAATAATAACGCCTACAATTACTGCAATGGCTAGATCGGTAAATACAGTTACTGCCGAAACGATGATTAGAACGAATGCATCTTGTCTTGGCACGCGTCGAATAATTCGAAAACTACTCCATTCAAAAGTACCGATAACCACAATAAACATAACGCCGATTAAGGCGGCAATTGGGATTTGCTCGATAAGTGAAGAAGCAAATAAGATAAAGGCTAATAGTGATAGCGCCGCAGTAATTCCTGAGAGCCGGCCTCGGCCGCCCGAGTTAACATTAATCATGCTTTGGCCGATCATCGCGCAACCGCCCATGCCGCCGAAGAAACCCGTTGCCGTGTTTGCTAAGCCTTGACCAAAACACTCGCGATTTCCGTTGCCGCGTGTTTCGGTAATTTCATCGATCAAACGTAATGTAAGCAATGACTCTATTAAACCGATGGCTGCTAAGATAATTGCATAAGGTAAAATAATGCCAAGTGTTTCAAGGTTAAATGGAACTGACGGAACACTAAATGTCGGTAAACCGCCAGCAATTGAAGCAACGTCGCCTACAACTTTGGTATCGATATTCAGCCCGAACACGGCCAACGACACCGCAACGATGGCAACCAATGACGATGGGATCATGGTAGTTAATAGTGGCAAGAATTTGATAATGGCCATTGTTGCAAAAACAAGAGCTAACATAATGGTGAGTTGATCTGTGGCTAACCACGCAACGTCTAAGATACTTCCTTCTAGAAAAGTGCCTGCGGCCCAACCGGGTTGACCTGGTTCGCCGAATTGACCCAGTTGAGCTAAGAAAATAACGATTGCCAAACCATTTACAAAGCCCAGCATTACAGGGTGCGGAACTAAGCGAATAAAACGCGCAATTCGAAGTGCTCCCGCTGCTATTTGAATCAAGCCCATTAATACGACCGTTGCGAACAGATATTGCACTCCGTGATCGGCAACAAGCGTAACCATAACGACGGCTAGTGCCCCAGTTGCACCAGAGATCATGCCTGGTCTCCCGCCCGTTACCGCAGTGATTAAGCCGACCATAAATGCAGCGTATAAGCCTACAAGAGGTTCAACCCCAGCAATCAATGCGAAGGCAACCGCTTCTGGCACTAAAGCTAGGGCAACGGTAAGGCCAGACAGAACATCATTTTTAATGGTGCTGCGGCGTGAGGCTGAATTCTCAAACATTAGAAGTGCTCGGGTTATGAATCAATTAAAAGAAGGCATAGAATTGTTACTTATTGCCTAGGCGCGCGAATTCTAAGAGTGTGGGCCGATTAACACAAGCGCTAGCGCGTTAAATACTGTGGTTTATCGAAACTTAGGTTTCCGCGTCGGATTTAGATTTAAACCGCTTTGTAAGTCGAGACAATGTTAGCGTTTTTGGTTAGAATTCAGCTCCTTAACGTAGTTCTGATACGAAAGGCTTGTTGAAAAGCGTTAAACCAATAGATTTTCCTCAAATTTGCGTCAAAAACCTTTCATTTACTTGCTTTAAGGGCTAAAATCGCGCGCCTCGTGAGGGTGAACCCCTGCTCGAAGTAAAAACTCGGTCAAAGGCACAGTACTATGAGCCTTAATGAGTCTTAAAGAAATTAAACAAATGCGGGCCTGTTTAGGGTCAGCGAACACATTAAAAACAGAGTACACATTATGGTAACAATTCGTTTAGCCCGTGGCGGAGCTAAAAAACGTCCTTTCTACGGCATTATGGTAGCAGATTCACGACGCGCACCTCGTGGTCGTTTCATTGAACGTGTAGGTTTCTTTAACCCACGTGCGGTTGGTGGTGAAGAGCGCTTGCGCGTCGACACTGATCGTATTGAATACTGGATCAGCAAAGGCGCACAACCGTCGGATCGTGTAGCGAGTCTTTTGAAGCAATTCGCTAAAGGTCCAGAAGCACTGGAAGCCGAGAAAGCCAAATTAGTAGCGGCAACAGATGCTAAGAAAGCCGCAGCGGCAAAAGCTGAAGCTGAGGCGGTTAAGGCTCAAGAAGCAACCGAAGCAGAAGCTAAAAAAGCAGCCGATGCTGAAGCAGCTGAAGCGAAAGCTGCCGCT
>CAZFVP010000082.1:2550-9782 GCA_964522345.1 uncultured Gammaproteobacteria bacterium
GGTGTTTGGGGAGTTAAGGGCTGGGTTAAGCTCCATTCTTATACTCGTAACCGCGCCGACATTAGCCAATATAAAACTTGGTACTTACAAAAGCCTCGCTCTAAAGCTGACCCAGCACCGATTAAGGTGCTTAGTTGCAGAGAGCAAGGTCAGGGCATCGTCGCTCAATTAGATGGTGTTAACGATAGAGATCAAGCCATGGCCATGAGTGGTCAGGTGATCTTTGTTAAGCAAAGTGATTTGCCTGGCTTACCTGAGGGTGAGTTCTATTGGCAGCAGTTGATTGGCTTAATGGTTAAGAATGAAGTAAGCACCATAGGTGAAGTTCACTCCATTCTTGAGACGGGCGCCAATGATGTTTTGGTGTGTAAGAATGCGGAAGAAGGTAAAGCTGATGTGCTAATTCCTTATACCAATGAGGTTGTTTTAGAAATAGACGTCGAAGCGGGAACTATGTTAGTTGATTGGGACCCCGCTTTTCTTCTTGAAGATTAGAAGGTAGAGATTAGGTTAGAAAACAGGAAAGTGGATTTACATGTTATTTCAATTTTTCCTGGAATGTTTAGTGCGATTACTGAATATGGCGTAATAGGTCGAGCGATACACAAAGATATATTATCGTTAACCATTTATAACCCAAGGGGTTACGCTGAGGACAAACATAACACTGTTGATGGCAGGCCTTATGGTGGTGGGCCTGGCATGGTTATGAAGCCTGAGCCAATGGTTAAAGTTATCGAGGCTGCAAAGGCTCAAGCGGAACCTGGTGCAAGTGTCGTGTACTTAAGCCCGCAAGGTAAGCGCTTTGATCATGCCACTGCGCGAGAGTTCTCTGAACGAGATTCAGTGATTCTGTTAGCAGGGCGCTATGAAGGCATAGATGAACGTGTACTCGAGCATCATGTAGATGAAGAATACTCGATTGGTGATTTTGTGTTATCAGGTGGCGAGTTGCCTGCCATGGTGGTGATTGATGCGATAGCACGATTATTGCCAGACAGCTTAGGCAATAGTGAATCGGCTGAACAAGATTCGTTTGCGCAAGGCATGTTAGATTGCCCGCACTATGCGCGACCAGAGACGTATGCTGGTCAAAAGGTGCCAGATGTGTTGCTTAGCGGTGACCATAAAGCCATTGCGAAATGGCGTGAACAACAAGCATTGCTGCGAACCTTAGAGCGTCGGCCTGATTTGTTAGAAAAGATTGAACTAACTGAGCAGCAGCGAGCTTGGTTGGATGAATATAGTAAGAAATAATAGATTGAATTGGATAGACGATACTTCCTTCAAGCAATAACGCGTTGAATAGTAGAGTTGGAGATTAAAATGAGTAACTTGATTGACGATATTAATAACGAGCAGCTGAATGCTGATATTCCGGATTTTGGTCCAGGCGATACAGTAGTTGTTCAAGTAAAGATTAAAGAGGGCACTCGTGAGCGCCTTCAAGCATACGAAGGTGTTGTAATCGCCAAGCGTAACCGCGGCTTACATTCTGCGTTTACTGTACGTAAAATTTCATACGGCGAAGGTGTTGAACGTGTCTTCCAAACTCACAGTCCTCTTATTGATTCGGTAACGGTTAAACGTCGTGGCGCTGTTCGTCGAGCTAAGCTGTATTACTTGCGTGAACTTACTGGTCGTAAAGCGCGTATTAAGGAGAAGCTGTAAGAAGTTTAACCTGATACAAGCTGAAAATTTAGAAAAGCCCCTGAGCAGAAATGCCAGGGGCTTTTTTGTTCAGGGGTGCGGTATACAGAATCTACAGGGCAACTTTCGTCGATGAAATTGGAAGCTTAATCTTGCGCAGGTCAAATTTTCCGTGGTTTGCCACGAAAATAGATTTCGCATGTAAACATTAGTATTGATCGTTTAACCATTACGCTCGACGTTGGCATAGATCGAGGCAAGTGCGGTTGCGGCTAAGCGTGCGGCAGCAGGGTCGGCTCTTGACGTGAGTATAATGGGTACTTTGGCACCGAGCACGATGCCTGCAGCGGCAGCTCCCATAAAGTAAACCATTTGTTTAAAAAGAGCGTTGCCAGTTTCTATATTGGGAACCAACAGTACGTCGGCATTGCCGGCAACTGGGTGATCAATCTTCTTAAGCTTCGCGGCGGCCGGCGACACGGCATTGTCAAATGCGAATGGCCCGCCTAGCAACGCACCTTCGACTTCATTTGCGGCGGCAACAACCTCGGCTGCTTCCATGCTGGATGGCATGGCCGGCGTTGCCACTTCAGTCGCTGACATAACGGCAATCTTGGGCTGTGTGTAGCCTATGGCGTGCATTAATTTGGTAGCGTTTCGAGCAATATCTAATTTGATAGCAACGCTGGGTAGCACGTTAATAGCCGCATCGGTAATGCAAATTGAGGCATCTGAATTTGGCACACTCATATGGAAAACATGACTTAAGCGTGTGCCCGTTCTAAGGCCTAATTCTTTGTTGATAACGGCCTTGAGAAGGTTGTCTGTGTGGATGTTGCCTTTCATTAGTGAAGCAACTTCGTTGCCTCTAGCAAGTGCTACAGCTGCTTGTGCTGAAGACTTTTCATTATCAGCATCCACGATACGAAAACCTGAGATATCCCAATTCATTTCTTTCGCTGACGCTTTGATGTTGCTTTTATTGCCAACCAAAACTGGTGTTATTAAGTTTTCATCGACCGCCATTTTTACACTGCGCATTACTACCGCAGAGCCGGCATTAACCACAGCCGTAGTTGCTCGGGGTAGAGGTGCCGCTCGGTTTAACAATGAAGGCGGGCATATTACTGGTGTTGGGCAAAGAAAATTGTCGGCCATAGGTTGCGGTCTCAAGTGATAGAAGTTTGATTAATCGTTCATAAAGAAGAGTGAGAAAGGATGTCAGCTTTTGCTCGACATCGTTTACCTCGAATACTTGATTATAGGTTGTTTATACATGGGCGTGTACATATACGCCTAAAGATCGGAGTCTGTTATACATAATTTTACTTTTTTTTAAGTAGCAAGCACGCTTGGCCAACGTGTCTTTGCATACTGAATTATCAAGTTGGCGGATGCAAATGGCATGAAAATATCATTTACCTAACTCTCGATCACTACTTCAAGCTAAACGCGGATTTCGATGCGCGTCTTTGTTTTTCAACTCCAATTGGATACACTACTTAACCTATCGCGGCGCATTAAGTGCTTCATCAGTTCTGACCATATAAGGGAGGTATAATCGTAAAATGAAAAAGGCCTTAATTACGGGTATTACCGGCCAAGACGGGTCTTATCTAGCTGAATTTTTGTTAGCCAAAGGCTATGAAGTTCACGGAATCAAGCGTCGTTCATCTTCGTTTAATACCGAGAGAATAGACCATCTCTATGAAGACCCTCACGTACAGACGCCGAAACTAGTTTTGCATTATGGTGACTTGTCAGACACGTCTAACCTGACTCGCACAGTTCAAGAAGTTCGACCTGACGAAGTTTATAATTTGGCAGCCCAGAGCCATGTCGCTGTATCGTTTGAAGTGCCTGAGTACACTGCTGATGTTGATGCCCTAGGAACCTTACGGTTATTAGAAGCAATTCGGTTTTTGGGGTTAGAGAAGACGACTCGTTTTTATCAAGCCGCAACGTCGGAATTATATGGTTTGGTGCAAGAGACTCCACAGAAAGAAACAACACCATTTCATCCTCGGTCGCCTTACGCGGTGGCTAAGTTATACGCATATTGGATTACCGTTAACTATCGAGAAGCGTATGGTATGTACGCGTGTAACGGCATTCTATTTAACCATGAATCTCCACGTCGAGGTGAAACGTTTGTTACTCGCAAGATAACTCGCGCCTTAGCTAATATTGCTTATGGTCTAGAATCAGAGCTATATCTCGGTAACATGGATGCTATGAGAGATTGGGGGCATGCAAAAGATTATGTGCGCATGCAGTGGATGATGCTTCAACAAGATCAGGCAAAAGATTATGTAATAGCCACTGGCTCTCAAATTTCAGTCCGCGATTTTGTACGCTTAGCGGCAGCAGAGGTTGGAGTTGAGTTAGAGTTTACCGGAAAAGGTGTCGATGAGATCGGCGTGGTTAAATCGGTTGACCCTAAACTAGCACCGTCCTTAAGCGTGGGTGATGAGATTATTCTGGTTGACCCACGATATTTTCGCCCCGCTGAAGTTGATGCTTTACTTGGTGACGCAACCAAAGCACGCGAAGAAATGGGCTGGCAACCAGAAATTACAGTTGAGAATATGTGTGCCGAAATGGTAGCAAGTGATGTAGCGATTGCAAAACGAAATTCTTTGTTAAAAAGGCATGGTTTTGATGTTTCAACAACCCATGAGTGAGTTCTTCGTTAATGACTAAGAAAGTGTTTGTTGCGGGTCATCGAGGCATGGTCGGCTCGGCATTAGTTCGCCTACTTAAAGGTAATCCAGAAATAGAGTTAATTACTCGTGGCCAGCAACAGTTGGACCTGATTGATCAGCATGCTGTGGCGCGTTTTTTTGATGATCAGTCGATTGATGAAGTGTACCTGGCGGCCGCCAAGGTCGGAGGGATTCACGCTAATAATGAGTACCCGGCTGACTTTATTTACGATAACGTGATGATTCAAGCCAACGTGATTAATAGTGCCTATAGCAATGGTGTTAAAAAACTTTTGTTATTGGGCTCGTCGTGTATTTATCCACGGCTTGCAGAGCAACCTATGCAAGAAAGTTCATTACTCAGTGGCGAGTTGGAACCGACTAACGAGCCTTATGCTATTGCGAAGATCGCCGGTATAAAATTATGTGAAAGCTATAATCGCCAGCATGGAGTGGATTATAGAAGCGTTATGCCGACGAATCTTTATGGTGAAAATGATAATTTTCACCCTCAAAATAGCCATGTGATTCCGGCTATGTTGAGGCGCTTTCATAACGCTAAGATGAATGACGACAAAGCCGTAACAGTATGGGGGTCAGGTAAACCAATGCGTGAATTTTTACACGTTGATGATATGGCAAGCGCGTCAATCCATATTATGAACTTGGCAACAGAGAAATATAATGCGGCGACTCAAGCACGGCTTTCTCATATTAATATTGGCACGGGCGTAGATTGTACGATTGCTGAGTTAGCTCAAGCAGTCAAGGTCGTAGTTGGTTTTAAAGGCGAATTGCGTTTTGATGATAGTAAACCAGATGGTGCTCCGCGAAAGCTCTTAGATGTAAGCCGTCTTCACAAACTCGGTTGGCAGGCACAGATTGATTTAGAGTCGGGCTTGGCACGCACATATAAGTGGTTTTTAGATAATGAATCTAGTTTAAGAGGGGTTAGCGAGTGATACCGGTAATTTTGTCAGGCGGAGTAGGGTCTCGATTATGGCCACTATCTCGAGGCATGTATCCCAAGCAATTGTTATGTTTAGTTGATGCTGAGTTAAGTATGCTTCAGCAAACAGTTATGAGAACCGCTGACATTAACAATATCGGTTCAAGTATTGTCGTCTGCAATGAAGAACATCGATTTATAGTCGGTGAACAGCTACAACAAGTGGGTGCTAAAGACGTGCAAATCTTACTCGAGCCCGAAGGTCGAAATACAGCGCCTGCGATCGCTCTAGCTGCGTTTTCCATTGCTACCCAAGACCCTAATGAAGTTATGTTGGTAATGCCAGCAGATCATATTATTGCGGATTTAGATCAGTTTCGTCGCTCTGTGAATCAAGCGAAGGCGTTAGCTAAAGAAGGGAGTTTGGTGACGTTCGGTATCGTTTCTCAGAACCCAGAAACAGGTTATGGGTACATTAAAGCTGGCCCGGTTATTGGTGGTTTTGGCTTCGACGTGGCCGATTTTAAAGAAAAACCTGACTTTGAAAAGGCACAGAAATATATAAATAGTGGAGACTATTATTGGAACGGAGGCATATTTGTTTTTAAGGCTTCAGAGTATTTAAATGAGTTGAAGCGCTTTGAGCCTGAAGTCTTTGATGCCGTCCAAAAGGCGATGCTAGAGTCGCGACCAGATTTAGATTTTGTACGCGCCAATCTAGAGGCTTTTTCCCAGAGCCCATCTATTTCAATTGATTACGCTGTGATGGAAAGAACAGATAAAGCGAAAATGGTTCCACTTGATGCTGGCTGGAGTGACGTTGGCTCATGGTCGGCTCTATGGGATGTTTCTGAAAAAGATGAGAATGGCAATGCTATAAGTGGCGATGTAATTGCGGTCGATACCAAAAACTCTCATATCTACTCAGAGAGCAAATTAGTATCGGTAGTCGGGGTTGATAATCTGGTCGTAGTGGAAACAGACGATGCAGTTTTGGTATTAGATCGAGAGCACTCTCAGAATGTCAAAGCTATTGTCAGTCGACTGGAATCATTGGAAAGAACCCAAGCTCGACATCATCGCAAAGTCTATCGCCCTTGGGGCTGGTATGACTCCATCGACACTGGCGACCGGTTTCAAGTTAAACGAATTCAAGTTAAGCCTGGGGCGCGTTTATCAGTGCAGATGCATAACCATCGGGCTGAACATTGGGTTGTGGTTCGAGGAACTGCAGAAGTTTTGAATGGTGATGAAACTATGTTGCTTAATGAAAACCAGTCAACCTATATTCCTATAGGAGCCACGCATGCTTTACGTAATCCAAGCGAATCACAAGTACTGGAAATTATCGAAGTTCAATCAGGTTCTTATCTAGGTGAGGATGATATCGTGCGTTTCGAAGATAACTACGGTCGCGCAGGAACTAATAAATAATGTTAGCAAGATGCAATTTGTAAAAAGTTATCGCTCTAAAATGGCGGTAGTTAAAGGTCTTCCCTTAAATAAAAGCACTCTCTAAAAAAATAAACAAAAAAGATGTTGACCAAGCGCTATAAAAACGTAGAATGCGCCTTCCTCGAGACAATGGATGCGCTTTAAAAGCGTTGAAAACGGCTTCGAATACACTTAAAAAACTTGATCAAAAATAAGTTGAAAAAGGTGTTGACGAGCAGGCTGGAACGAGTAGAATTCAGCTCCCTTGAGACATCATTGCAAACGCTTCAAAGCAAGGGTTTGTAACGGTTTGGCACTGTTTAATTTTTTTAAAAAATAGTTGACATTGCCGGTCAAGCGAGTATGATTCACCTCCCTTGAGGTAGCTCAAGAGGCGTTTTACAACGCTAGTTTGAAATTTAGCGAAAGCGAAAAATCAAACACCGCTCTTTTAAAAATTGAACCAAACAATTTGTGTGGACGTTTTCTTAAAT
>CAZFVP010000083.1:0-9437 GCA_964522345.1 uncultured Gammaproteobacteria bacterium
TTCGCTCAACAAAACCCTAAGATAATTGACGCGGGTGCATTTCATAATGATGTTGTTAGCGTGTCGAATTTGAATACTTTTTTTATGCACGAAGAAGCCTTTGTCGATAAGCTTGCGATGCAAGCTGACTTGCAGAGTAGATTTCAAGAGTTGCAAGAAATGCCTAACTCGAATAAGCAAGTAACTAACCTTAATAAATTACATTTTGTCGAAGTACCCACTGAGATGGTTTCTCTTGAGTCAGCGGTAAAGTCGTATTTGTTTAATTCGCAGTTGGTTCAATTGCCAAATCAAGATGGCATGACATTAATTTTACCTGAAGAGAGCCGCGAAAATCCTGAAGTGTATGCTTATCTGGAGTGGTTAAAAACTCAATCAACACCGATTAAGCAGATTAAGTTCGTAGATGTTCGTCAGAGTATGCAAAACGGTGGCGGCCCGGCGTGTTTGCGACTTAGGGTTGCTCTAAACCAGCTTGAACTCGATGCCACCAATTCTCGATTTATTTTGAATGACGACATGGTCGTTCAATTGACCGCCTGGGTTGAGAAGCATTATCGAGAGGAAATTCAACCTGATGACTTAGTTGACCCTAGATTGGCTGAAGAAAATTTTGCTGCTTTAGATGAGTTGACTCAATTATTCGGTTTAGGGGCCTTCTACGAATTTCAAAAATGAGTTTTCTTAAAACAACTCTCGATAATCCTCTAAGTGCAGAACCACATTCTTCGCAGCTTAGCGACGGCGTTCGCTTTGAGCTTCTTGATACCGGGGTTTTGCGAGTTTCACCTGCCGAAAAAGGTGAATATCGTATTGTTATTTCGTGCGGAATTCATGGCAATGAAACAGCACCGATTGAAATGGTTGAGCAATTGTTTACCGAAATTAAGAGTGGTGCGCTTATCGTTCGCAATGAGCTGCTGTTGATTATTGGCAACCCACCGGCCGCGAATAATGCTAGCCGTTTTGTCGAAGAAAACTTGAATCGACTTTTCTCTGGTAAACATGTAGGGTCGTCAACGCTTGAAGCTAATCGGGCCAGATTAATCGAACACTACGTAGCTGAGTTTTATAGCCAAGGTGATGAACCACGTTTGCACTACGACTTGCATACAGCAATACGCGGGTCAGAACTTGAAAAATTTGCTGTCTATCCGTATCTGCACGACCGCCAATGGTCTAAAGCTCAAATAGGCTTCCTTCAACATTGCGGCTTGGACGCTATATTACTGTCCAACAAGCCAGCGGGCACGTTTTCATATTTCACCAGCAATAGCTTTGAGGCGAATTCATTTACGGTGGAGCTAGGCCGTGTTCGCAAATTTGGAGACAACGATATGGTGAATTTTTCTTTAGCAACTCAAGGCTTAAGAGAACTTATTTCTGGAGTTGAGTGTTTTGAATACGAGCCGAATGTTATTCAGGTTTTTTCGGTTATTGAAGAAGTGATAAAACGCAGTGAGGCTTTTAAATTGCATTTCTCTAACGATGCTAAGAACTTCACAGAATTTCCTAAAGGCAGTTTACTTGCCTCTGACGTCGATTATCAATATCGAACAAAGCAAGATGGGGAGCGCTTCGTATTCCCTATTGCGAATGTGCCCATAGGCCAACGTGCGATGTTAGTTGTCGCGCCTACCACTCTATAAATAATTATGACTGTAAAAACTAAGGTATCTATCATTGGCGGCTCTGGATTTCTGTCTGCCGAACTTCTCAGGAATCTATTGGTTCGCGACGACGTTGAACTGCTGCGTGTTTCGAGTAAGGACCATATTGGTCAAAATATCGGCGATGTACATCGCACCTTCTTTGGTATGAGTGATTTAGTCTTAGAAGATATACCTCCGACCGAGTGTGTAAAAGGCGCAGATATTGTTTTCCTAGCGATGCCACACATCATAACCGCCAAAGTGGCGATGGAGTTGTTCGATACCGACGTACGAATTATCGACCTATCCGGTGACTTTCGTTTGAAAAGCTTGGAAGATTACACCCGTGTTTATGCCCCTGAACATCCGTGCCCAGAGCGTCTAGGGAGTTTTGTCTATGGTATGCCCGAGTTATATGCCGACGAAATTCGAGACGCAAACTACGTGGCTAATCCGGGTTGTTTCGCAACGTGCATAGCGACATCTGTATTGCCGCTTGCAAAGGCGGGCCAACTTAGTGGAAAAAACGTCCGCTTAGTAGCATTAACGGGTTCAAGTGGCTCCGGTGTGCATCCACAAGCAGGTAACCATCATACCGTTCGCAGCAATAATATTAAGGCGTATAAAGTCTTTAATCATCAGCATGAACCTGAAATTATTCAAACGTTAGCTGCCGCCGGTGGTCACAAAGTGTCGCTTGATTTTGTACCAGTATCGGCGCCGTTGCCCCGTGGCATGATGTCGGTCGCACAACTGGATGCACCTGAAGATATAAGTGAAGACGAGCTACGTGCTCAGTACCAAGCTTATTTTGCTGATTTTCCGTTAATTAGCGTATTGCCTAAAGGTATGACACCCGAAGTCGTTTCTGTAAAGAATACACTGCGTATAGAGATTGGCTTGGATATTAAAACAGACCCAATAACAGGCCGACGCACTTTATGCGCTATTGCAGCTCTTGATAATTTAATTAAAGGTGGGGCGGGTCAGGCGATTCAGAATTTTAATTTGATGACTGGTTTGGAAAACGCCCATCAGTTGCAACAGCCTGGTATGTGGCCGTAAAGGCTGAGTATTATGACCAAGCCAATAGCGGTAATCAAAGTCGGTGGCGATATGCTGCTTGATGAGGCTGATCGTAACGGTTTTGCCGCTAATCTCAAAGACTTAATTGAGGCTGGCTGGAACTGTGTTGTGTTGCACGGTGGCGGACCACAGCTAAACGTTTTGCAACACCTGCACGGCCTTGTGCCGACTAAAATAGACGGTCGAAGAGTTACCGCGGCTGAAGACTTAAGGGTTGTAAAACAAGCGTTATGCGGAGAAGTTAACGTAGATCTAGTTGCGTCTTTGCTTGGTGTTGGTATCAATGCGTTTGGTTGTCATGGAGCATCGGGTTCATTAATAGAAGCTAGAAGAAGGCCGCCGATGAATTTCCTCGAACATGGTTTAGTTGATATGGGCGAAGTAGGTGATGTTACTTCCATCAATGCGAATTTATTGCGAGGCTTATTTGCTCTGAATGTGGTTCCAGTTATTGCCTCTCTCGGCGTTAGCCAAGATGGGCGAATTTTTAACATTAATGCCGATACCACCGTGTCTGCGATAGCGAATAGTTTAGACGCTGATTTGCTTATCTTGTCGACCATGGTTGGAGGTATATATAAAGACATCACTGATCCGCAAAGTCGGCTTTCCGAAGTAAGTCCAAGTTCGGCCGAAAGTTTGATTTCAAGTGGCATAATTACCGACGGAATGATTCCAAAAGTGCAAGAGTCGCTTGCCCTTCTAAGCCAAGGAGTTGGTTCAATTGCCATTGC
Source organism: uncultured Gammaproteobacteria bacterium (assembly GCA_964522345.1). Taxonomy (GTDB): domain Bacteria; phylum Pseudomonadota; class Gammaproteobacteria; order Arenicellales; family Arenicellaceae; genus Arenicella. The sequence continues at coordinate 3,473 of CAZFVP010000083.1, forward strand.
TAATGCAGCGACAAAAGGTAGCTTTTTAGCTATCTCTCAAGGCGATAACTCAATTGGTACTAGGCTAGTTAGGGACGATTAGGTTGTAATATTTGAATTTAAATGTCTATTTGTTAGTCTTGAATAACTGTAAATGCCCGCATTCTAGAGCGTAATGTCTATTTCTCTCGATTAATAGAAAACCGTTTCTAATTTCACCTCGAGAAGGTTAGTTTCTTCTGAGGTTTTCACGCTTTGAGTAGTACACTCACTCTCTAATAATTAGTCAAATATAAGTTGGAGAGACAAGATGGATAATAATTTTTCATCGGCCGATCTCGAATTTCAACAAGAAGTTCGAAGTTTTTTTAGCAGTGCATATACACCCGATTTGCAAGCAAAAGTAGAGTCTGGTGAAGACCACAAAAACGTAGCGATAGAGTGGCAGAATAAACTTAATGCGCAGGGCTGGTTTGCAGTAGATTGGCCGGTAGAGGTCGGCGGTACTGGCTGGAGTCCGGTGCAAAAATTTATCTTCGAGACAGAACGCTGTGAAGCTGGTGCTCCTGACGTTATTCCGTTTGGAGTAAAGATGGTTGCTCCAGTCATTTTTACATTCGGAAATGACGAGCAAAAGAAACGTTTCTTGCCGCGAATATTGAATAACGAAGATTGGTGGTGTCAGGGTTATTCTGAACCAGGTGCTGGCTCGGATCTTGCCGCATTACAAACTAAAGCCGTCAAAGATGGTAACGACTATGTCGTTAATGGCGCGAAAATTTGGACAACTTACGCACAGTATGCCGATTGGATTTTTTGCCTTGTTCGCACGGGCACTTTTGAGAAGCGTCAGCAGGGAATTAGCTTTTTATTAATAGACATGAAATCCGAAGGCATTCAGGTCAACCCAATTCATTCGATTGATAATCATCACTCTCTAAATGAAGTGGTATTCGACAATGTTCGCGTTCCACAAGAAAATTTGATCGGTGTTGAGAATCAAGGCTGGACCTATGCAAAAGCGTTACTTGCGCACGAGCGAACGTCAATTGCCGGCGTTGCTGATAGTCGTCGTTGGTTACGTGACATTATTGAGCTTGCTAAGCAGCAAACTAATTATAAAGGGGCATTGATTGATGACCCTCAATTTCAAATGCGATTGTCTGATATAGAAATCGAATTAATGGCGCTCGAATACATGGAACTACGCGTGTTAGCAAAGTTGTCATCTGGTGATACACCGGGCCCCGAATCGTCATTGCTAAAAATCAAAGGCACCGAAATTCAACAGGCATTACAAGAATTGCGTATGCAAACCATTGGTGCGTATTCAGGGTCATTGCATTTAGATAGTTTCGAGAACGATTTGCATCGCCGCGGTTCAAACTCACGCCGTGCTTATATGTATGGCCGCGCAGCGACCATTTACGGTGGTTCAAATGAAGTGCAGCGCAACGTTATTGCTAAAGCCGTTCTGGGTTTGTAAAAAGGAGTAAGAAATGAATTTTAATTACAGCGAAGAGCAAGACCTGCTCAAAGAAAGCATCGTCCGTTGGGCGCAAGATAACTATAGCTTTGACCAACGTCGACTAGGCGCCGAGTCTGAGAATGGCTTTAGTAATGAACACTATCGTACATTTGCCGAACTAGGTTGGTTATCGGTACCATTTTCTGAAAAGAATGGTGGCTATGGCGGCAGCGTAATCGATATTGCCGCAGTGATGGAAGAGTTCGGTAAAGCTTTGGTTGTGGAACCGGTTTTTCCTAATCTAATTATGTTCGGCGGCTTGCTAGAGCGTAGCAATAACGACGAGCTAAAGGCAGAGCTTATCCCGCAAATAATCGATGGAAGTCTCATGGGTGCGGTTGCCATGTATGAGCCCCAGGCGCGCTTTGATGCGAGTAATATTGCCACTACTGCAGTGCCATCAGGCTCGGACTATGTACTCAATGGCAAAAAATCAGTTGTGCTAGGTGGCGCGCACGCTAGCAAACTTATCGTAGTCGCCCGTACCAGTGGCGATCAAACTGATGAAGGCGGCTTAAGCCTTTTCTTAGTTGATTCTGATGCTCAAGGTGTGGAGGTAAACGCGTACCCTTTGATGGATGGTCAACAAGTTGCGGATATTCAATTGAATGATGTAAGTGGTCAATTGATCAGTGAGCTTGACGCTGCCACCTCAGTGATTAACGAGGTATTAGTAATCGCCCACATAGCCTTGTGTGCTGAGGCCGTCGGTATTATGGAGGTTCTGAACCGTACCACCGTTGAGTACACTAAAACACGCAAGCAATTTGGCGTGACAATTAGTTCTTTTCAAGCATTGCAGCATCGTATGGTTGACACGTTCATGTCCTACGAACAAGCTAAGTCGCTATTAGTCGGCACTTTGGTTGAGCTTACCGATGAGCGAACGTCCGCCGATCGGTCTAGTAAAATAGTTAACGCTCTACGCACTTTAGTTGCCAAAAACGGTAAACACATTGGCGATGAAGCAATTCAACTGCATGGTGGTATGGGTTTAACCGATGAAATGAATGTGGGGCATTATCATAAACGTATGATGATGATTAATTTGATGTTTGGTAATGGTGATTTTTTCCAACACCAATTTAATCAAGTAGCTTACGGGAGCTAATGCCAATAAAATATTGATGATATGAAGGCCGTGGTGTTTCACTTTAGCTAAGCGATTTGCCAGAATGGATCAATTGAGTCTGGAAACCACTTGGAACAATGTTAGGGCTCACGATGATCAGTGTGGCATGATATTGGTAGAAACTATTAAGTCGTATGCAGCTCGACGTCAACTTGGCGATAAACTTGGTGAGGCTTTTTACACTTATCCAAGTTTTAAGTTTACACAAGCGACTTTTTTAATGCGCAAGTGCCTACCTTTGGCACTTGCCTAAAAATTGTTGTTCTCGCCCGAATTGAGAATTTACTAAAAATCAGGAGAAAAAATATGAAAGACGCGGTTATCGTATCCACTGCAAGAACCCCAATCGGTAAAGCATATCGAGGTGGTTTTAATGATTTACATAGTGCAACGCTCGGAGCTTACGCGGTTAGTGCTGCGGTAGAACGAGCAGGTATTGATGTTAGTGAGGTCGATGATGTCATCATGGGTGCAGCGCTTCAACAAGGTGCTCAGGGCGGTAATATTGCTCGTCAAATAGCATTACGTGCTGGTTTGCCGACAACCGTTGCGGGCATGTCAATTGATCGCCAGTGTTCTTCTGGTTTAATGGCCGTTGCCACCGCAGCGAAACAAATTATTTGTGACGGCATGACTACGGTAGTTGGTGGTGGTGTTGATAGCATCAGTCTTGTTCAGAATGACAAGATGAATTTACATCGTGCGGTAGATAAAGAGTTGGTCGCGCGACACCCGCACATCTATATGCCAATGTTACAAACTGCTGAGGTCGTCGCCGATCGTTATGGCATCACTCGTGAGCAAATGGATGAGTATGGCTTGCAATCGCAAACGCGTACAATCGCAGCTTATGAAGCAGGGAACTTTACCGACGAATTGGTATCGGTTGATTGCACAAAGATTGTTTATGACAAAGAGACTAAGGAAACGTCCAAGCAAGACGTCACGGTTAGCCAGGATGAGGGTTTACGAGCAACAACACTCGATGGTTTGGCAAGTTTAAGAACCGTGGTCGAAGGCGGCACTATTACGGCGGGTAACGCATCGCAATTATCTGACGGAGCGTCGGCACAAATTGTAATGGATGCTAAAGTAGCGGAGCAACGTAATATTGAGCCGCTTGGAATCTATCGTGGAATGGCGGTCGCGGGTTGTGAACCCGATGAAATGGGTATTGGCCCTGTATTTGCGGTACCGAAGCTACTTAAGGCTAATGGCTTAAGTATTGACGATATCGGCTTGTGGGAATTGAATGAGGCTTTTGCAGTACAAGTTCTTTATTGCCGCGATAAGCTCGGTATCGATAATGATAAACTTAATGTGAACGGTGGTGCAATTTCTGTTGGACACCCTTACGGCATGAGTGGTTCAAGAATGATTGGCCACGCCTTAATCGAAGGTAAGCGTAGAGGAGTGAAATACGTGGTTATCACTATGTGTGTTGGTGGCGGTATGGGCGCGGCGGGCCTGTTTGAGGTTGCCTAAGTAAGTCTACTTTTTCGCCGATAACCCTTTAACCCTAGTGCAAATAATATGATCAAATTATATGGCTCACAGTTCTCGCTTTATACTGGAAAAGCGAGATCTTATTTAAGAAAAAAAGGCATTGAATATGAGGAAATTACCTCATCAATCAAGGTGTATAAGAATTTCATTATCCCTCGAACGGGGGTACGTTATATACCTGTTATTCAAACCGAAGACGATGTGGTTGTTCAAGATACAACGGTGATTATCGATGCCTTGGAGAAACGGTACCCTGATCAATCTGTTTATCCTACAACGCCGAAGCAAAAACTGGCCTCGCTATTGCTTGAAGTATATGGTGATGAATGGCTGTTAATTCCCGCGATGCACTATCGTTGGAATTTCCCTGAAAAGAATGAAAAATTTATCTATGCTGAATTCGGTAGTATGGTTCTGCCCGGTGCACCTAAATTTTTCCAACGTTTTCTAGGTAAGATAGTCGGCGCTAAATTTAAAGGCTTTGTTCCAAGGCTTGGAATAAAAGAGCACAATATCTCCGCAGTCGAAGCGTCTTATGAACAACTCTTAAGTGATTTGAATACGCACTTTAAAGACCACGATTATTTGTTGGGTGGACGTCCATCGATTGGTGACTTTGGGTTAATCGGCCCGATGTACGCCCATCTATATCGTGACCCAGCTCCAGGTGAGTTGATGAAACGCATCGCACCCGAAGTTTTTAAGTGGGTCGAGCGAATGATTAGCGACGAGGTCCCTCAAGGCGAATTCGTAAACGATGATCAAATTCCCGAAACGCTTCTTCCTGTTCTTCGTAGAATGGCGAATGAGCAGCTTCCAGTATTGTTAGATACAGATCAGCGTTTGACGCAGTGGCGTACGGAAAATGCTGACACCAAAGAAGTTGAACGTTTTATTGGCATGCACAATTTTACCGTTGAAAACGTTGTTGGGGAACGAGCGATATTGCCGTTCTCGCTTTGGATGTTTAAACGGCCCGTTGATTTTTACCAATCGCTTGAAGATAAAAGTGATGTTGATGAATTTTTGCAAAACACTGGCTTTGGTAGCGCTTTAAAAACGGGTTTGGCTAATCGTTTAACTAAGGTTAATAATATTGTTGTGTTTGAGGATTAGCGTATGTCTATTAGTTGTTTCAATTTATTTTATTATGGTTGGTTCTTGTTAGGCTAAAAAGCGTTGCGGGTCGACGGCAATATACGATTCTAATACCGTTATAAAGAAGGATGCAGGGGCAGCTAAATGATACGTTTTATCAAAAATGCCTGAGCACTAGTTAAATTAGTTTGCCTTGCGCTAAGCTTTCTTATTGTCAGTGGAGCTTACGCGTAAGCTTCATTGAGTGATGGAGCGATTGTCCCTGTTATTGGTTTGTTACTTAATGATCCGTCGAATAGTGAAAGTGAGCCTCCAGTAACAGAAGAAGGCGATACCCCACTGACGAGCAACCTCGATGTTGAGTGTGCCTTATAATTATCCTCGTTCAGCCCTCCTGCTGGAAGTGATGTCGATGTAGGGGAATCATTCAGCGCAACGTTCAACTACCAAATAAACCAACGCCCTTTAGATGTTGAGTTAAGAATTTTTTCGAGTGTAGTTAGTGCTACTGGCAGTGGCGTAATTCAGGGAGACGAAATCATTGTAGGAATAGGGCAAGGGGCCAACTCAATGAACGGTCAACTTACCTAGAGTCAAGATAAATACAGGTGCGAATGGTCGGCTTGAACTGGAGACTCTGTCAGCAAGTTGTTTTGGCGTTTACTCTTTTTGACGCTGAGGATGCGAGTAATAATCCTGGGCCGAACATAGGTTCACGAGTC
>CAZFVP010000084.1:0-2067 GCA_964522345.1 uncultured Gammaproteobacteria bacterium
AGCTTAATTGGAGTGATAAGTCTGGCTTAAATCAGCAAGAGTGGAGGCACATAGCATTCAGATTGGTTAAACCGTCATCGAAAGTTGAATTTGATGTTCATTCGTTGATTCAACGAGCCATTGATAGAAAAAGTATCGAACCACAATGGTATATTGCCGGTTTAGAACTAGGTACAGAGCTCATGAGCGGTCAAGGATTGGCATGGCTTAAGCAGTTTGATGTTCGAATTGTGCGATAGGTCAAGAAACATGGCTAATCGGGCATGATTCGTCACAACATTGCACACTAATGTTCAGTACAATATGTGATTACCGCTAAGATACATAAAATTATTATGCTCAATTCAGAATGCACCTCTACCTTGTCTCTAGTTGATGACGAGCTCGCAAATACCTTGTCAGGTATAGTACGCGGCATTGAAAAAGAGGGCTTAAGGGTCACCCCGGAATCGCGTGTGGCTCAAACGGCGCATCAAGCCACTCTTGGGTCAACACTGACACACCCAAGTATCACCACCGATTATTCTGAGGCTTTATTAGAATTCATTACTCCTGTGCTAAATGGAGTAGAAGAAACAGTAGAGTATTTAAGTGATTTACACACGTTTACTTCCAGTAAAATCGAACAAGAGCGTATTTGGCCAGCGAGCATGCCGTGCAAACTTGATGGCGACGCTAGTATTCCAATTGCCAACTATGGTAGTTCAAATGTAGGCACTCTAAAGCACGTTTATAGGCAGGGCTTGGGTGTACGCTATGGGCGCATAATGCAGTCTATTGCGGGTATTCACTATAATTTTTCGTTGCCAGATTCGTTTTGGCAAGCGTACCAAGTAAAACTTAATCAGCAAGACCCACAGGTTGAACAATCCCTGCAAGACTTTAAGTCTGCACACTATTTTTCTTTGATTAGGAATTTCCGACGTTACTCATGGATTCTTCACTATCTGTTTGGCGCCTCACCAGTGTTAGACAAATCATTTTTAGATGGTCGTAAGCAAGAAGAGCATGGGCTCGATAGATTGTTAGATAACACATATGGTTTGCCATATGCCACGTCCCTACGAATGAGTGATTTAGGCTATCAAAATTCGGCTCAAGAAGCGCTTCATGTTTCCTACGGTTCATTAGATGATTATGTAACTACCTTAGCTCAAGCGATGAAACATAAATACGACGCCTACCAAGAAATTGGCGTCAAGGTAGATGGAGAGTATCGTCAGCTCAACACTAATGTTTTGCAGATAGAGAATGAGTATTACAGCGATATTCGACCTAAGCGTGTCACGAACTCTGGTGAGAAGCCGATTGCCGCACTGAGGGATCGCGGCGTTGAATATATTGAGGTGAGAATCCTAGATATCAACCCATTTCTTGCCGAGGGAATTAGCGCTCAGCAGATTCGTTTTTTAGACGCATTTATTCTTTATTGTTTGTTTTCGCAATGCCCCGAAACCAGTGATACCAGTTGCCCTGAGATCAAGAGCAATCAGCGCGAAGTGATCATTCGAGGTCGTGACCCTGAGTTAACATTGACAGTTGGGTCCGAAGAAGTGCCATTTAAGGCGGCGGCCACCGACCTGCTGGACAGCATAATGGGTGTCGCTAAATTACTTGATAAGGCCCATGGTAGTTTTGAATATAGCTCCGCTGTTTATGCACAACAGGCTAAAGTGGATGATCCTACATTAACTCCGTCGGGTTCGATGATGGAGTTAATTAATGCGGGTACCGAGTTTATAGATGTTGTTGGTAAGCAAGCTGATAAGCATCAAGTTCACTTTGCTAGCCTGGACCAAAATACGACCTTTCAAGAAGAATTAGTCAAGCTCGCGTCGCAATCATTGCAACAACAATCCGACCTTGAGGCTGCGGATACCGTCGGTTTTAGTGAATTTCTAGATGACTATAATAATAGTTAAAAAGTGGAGCTTAGCATTGAATTAAATCATATAGCTGAGCTTCTTTTTCTATAAGGACCGAACTATAAGCGAGCCGAATCCAGCCATCGGTTTCCCATTTTTTGAGTATTTTATTAATGCTTTGTCGTGATATTCCTACCAGTTT
>CAZFVP010000084.1:2167-4611 GCA_964522345.1 uncultured Gammaproteobacteria bacterium
ATTGATTCCGTTAAGCATTTAGTCAGCGATGAAGAATGGCAGCTTCGTATAGATTTAGCCGCCGCCTATCGTTTAGTGGCAATGTATAAATGGGATGATCTAGTGTTCACTCATATTTCTGTGCGAGTGCCGGGGCCGGATCATCACTTTTTGATCAATCCGTATGGTTTTATGTTCGAAGAAATTACTGCCAGTAGTTTGGTGAAGGTAGACATGGACGGTAATAAAGTGATGGACTCACCGTACAGCATTAATCCTGCTGGTTTTACTATTCATAGCGCTGTCCATGCTGGGCGAGATGATGCGAAATGTGTGATGCATACGCATTCACTTAACGGTACCGCCGTTTCTGCGCAAGAAAGAGGGCTATTGCCATTATCACAACAATCGTTGTTCGTGCTTGCTGGCTTGGGATATCACGATTATGAAGGTATAGCATTGCGTGATGATGAGAAGCCTCGTTTGGTGGCCGATCTTGGTGACTCTAATTTTATGATTCTTAGAAATCATGGCCTTTTGACTTGCGCGCCGACTATCGCTGATGCATTTTTAGCGATGTATATTATGGAAGCCGCGTGCTCGATCCAAATAAGAACGCAAGGCGCTGGCGACTTGATTCAAGTCCCGTCAGAAATAGTGACAACGATGCGGGAACAAGCGCAAGTGTCGACAAACGGCCTTGGCGGAGCATTGGCTTGGCCAGGATTGCTGAGAAAGCTTGATAGAATGGACCCGTCTTATCGAGATTAATTGATGCACCGTTGTATCAATTCAAAGTGCTAAGCGATTAATTGTCATTGAGTTAATAGTCAGTGACAATTAATGCTTGAGTAGTCAAACATTACCATCTTGAAGGTTAATTATTATTGTCGCTCGAAGTAGTTTAGTTTGTTTCAAAAGCTAAGCTAACTTTCGGAGATTCTAATGAACTCAAAACTAATTATAGTTTCGCTTGTTACGATGTTGCTAGTCGGGTGTGCCTCGAACGGTAAGGTTGTACCGCGAGGCCAGGCCTATAAATCCATAAGCTACGGCACTATTACTGGTACTGAAGCGGTGACTATCGGTGGCTCACAATCTGGTGTGGGTGCATATGTAGGCGCAGCGGCGGCAATTCAAGATGCAACAAGCAACTCGTTTTTCGGTTTTATAGCTCGCGGGCTGGTTGGCTCCGCGGTGGGTGCTAGCGCAGAAGAAGTGGTAACTCGTAAACCCGGTATGCGTTATACAATTGACACTTCTCGCGGTAATGCAATTGAGGTTTTGTCGAAAAATCTTGAACTTAAAAAAGGTGACTGCGTACAAATTTCTACTGCGCGAAGGCATGTTGATGTTAGCTTAACTAACTCGGGACCTTGCGGTTCAACGCTAAACGGTCGAGCAGCAAAACAAACGCCTTCTACTTAAAAGGTTATCTTTAGGGAGTCTCTGATTTAACCCGCTTTCGAAAGGTTAACCCAAAGCGCGTCTAGCCTTCTGGTGCGACGGTATGGTTCCATTTCTAGCCCGTTTGTTTGACGATGGCTAGGTCGCGTTTTGGGTAAGGAATTTCAAGGTTGTGCTCTCTAAAGCTGGCGTGTATTTGTTTATAAAGAGTATGCAAAATGCGGCCGCGATCACGCGGCTCGTCAATCCAGCCCATGAGTTGGACATCAACGCCGCTTTCACCAAACCCTCTAAAGCGAACTCTCGGTGCAGGGTGCGCTTTGATCTCTTTGTGCGCATTAGCTAAGTTCATTAAAACCTCTTCAACGTTTTCTAGGTCGGCTTCATAAGCGCATTGAAGGTTAATCCGAATGCGCATTGAGTGTCCGGGGCCGCCATTTTCATTAACAATTTTTTGATTGCCAATTAAGCCGTTTGGAATGGTTACCTCGATACCATCACGAGTAATTAAACGTGTGCTTCGAATGCCTATATGCGTAACGCTGCCACGTTCACCGCTGTCTAGGTTGATATAGTCACCAAGTTTATAAGGGCGGTCGGCGAGGATGAAGACACCTGAAAACAAGTTTGCTAGTGTATCTTTTGCTGCAAAACCAACCGCGATACCAACTATACCTGCTGATGCTAATAAGCCTACCGGATTGATTCCCCATATAACCAATACTAAATAAGAGCATATAATCATTAAAATGATTTTGCTGCTAATAATTAGTAACGGCTCAGTTCGGACATCCATTTTCTTGAAGCGAGATGCATCGCGAGACATTGCGGTGATTAGTTTGCCACTGACCGTTAAGGTAGTCCGAGTCCACACCAGAATGATCATTGAAAGTGCGAACGGACTTAAGTAAGCAGCGAGACCGTCAACATACCCTGTAGATTTGGTTGCAACGATTAAGCCAAACCAGAGTACTGTGCTAAAAATAGGGTTACGAAGATCGGCAATTATCTCGTCGTCTAGATGACTATTAGTTTTACTAGCGATTTTTTGAATCAGG
>CAZFVP010000084.1:4711-9435 GCA_964522345.1 uncultured Gammaproteobacteria bacterium
TACGTCAATTGGTGGGCCGAAGATACAACGAATTGTTCCAGGCTTAATCCACCAGCTATCTCGTGACCAATATTTACCGGCGTTATGGGCAACCGGGATGATAGGTTTATTAGCAGCTATGGCTAGTTTCGCAGCGCCTTTTTTATACCGACCAGACTCACCATACGCCGTGCGTGTGCCTTGCGGAAAGATCAACACATATCGGCCTTCTTTAAACTTTTCAATTCCTTGCTCTACTACTTGGTCTAAAGCATTTTTTTGATCTGATCTATCAATCGCTATCGGCCCGCTCGCGCGTAAGCCTAGGCCAAACACTGGAATGCTGAGTAATTCCTTTTTAAGTACCCAGGCGAGCGCAGGTAAGAATGTTTGAGTCGTAATTGTTTCCCAGGTGGATTGGTGTGCACAAGCAAATACACACGGCTCTTCGGGAATATTGTCCATGCCTTCCAACTCGTGGGTCAGGCCGCATGTGATTCTAAGCCACCAAGTTACAAACTTGGCCCAGCCCGCGATCATCCAAGACCGTGTGATCGGTCGAAACGCTAATGCCATTATGGATATAAACATAAAGGGAATAGTAGACAGTGCTTCGCCTAAGTAAAACAAAATTGATCGAATGTAAATCATAGGTGTAATGAGGAATAACTCTTTATGACGGTTTTGCGGTAGTCATCTATATTTCTTCTTTAATGAGCGCGTCAGTAAAGCTGGCCAAATTATCAAAAACTAAGATGTCGTTTAATTGTATCCGAGAATCGTTAGATATTTCCTTCAAACTTTTTCGGCCATTCCCTGTCTTGACTAATACAGGGCTGGCACCAGCACTTTTCGCAGCCAATAAGTCTCTAATTGAGTCACCAACAGAGTAAACACCGCCATAGTTGACGTTTAGCCGGCTGGCGAGTTCCTGATACAGTCCAGTAAGAGGTTTACGACACTCACAGCCTTCATCAGGGTGATGTGGGCAAAACAAAACAGTTTGAATTTTGCCGCCGTATTGTTGAACATAGTCAATCATGCGCACATGAATCTGAGCGAGCATGTCCGCGCTAAACAAGCCGCGCCCAACGCCAGATTGATTGGTGATGATGACCACCTCATAACCAGCTTGAGATAAACGTGCTATTGCCTCTAAGCTACCTTTAATTGGTATCCATTCTTCAGGGCTCTTGATATAAGACGACGAATCTTTATTGATAACGCCGTCGCGATCTAGAATGACCAATTTCATTTGCTTAGTTTGTGGCAAAACAGTAATGACTGAATCAACGCTAGGATTGTAACAACGCTATGTCTGCAACGCCGAGGAATAGGCGCTGCATGCGCTTTAACAGAGCTAAGCGATTTTGTCTCTCTAATTCGTTCTCACTCATCACCATTACATGTTCAAAGAAATTATCGACAGGTGTGCGTAGGCTTGCTAGTTTTTCCAGGCCTTGCTGATAGTTGCCTTGTTCAAATAAGGTTACGCAGTCGGCCTCGATACTTTCTATTACTGTATAAAGCTCTTTTTCAGCTGCTTCAGATAATGCAGCCTCATTAACAATATTTGAAATATTGCTGTCTTGTTTTTTCAAAATGTTACTGATTCGTTTATTCGCCGAAGCTAAATCAGCAGCCTCAGCAACTTGGCTAAATGAACTGACGGCTTTTACTCGTTGGTCAAAATCCAATGGACTATCAGGCTCGCATGCCATGACTGCATTGATGGTCGTAGTTGCGATATTCTGAGCTTGGTAAAAGGCAGTTAAACGACCACGGATAAACCCAACAATCGCGGTTTGAGTGGCGGTATCGATCTCAATGTTTTGCGCGTTTTGATAAATGGTTGCGGACTCTGCAACTAAATCAGATAAATTAAATGCGTGTTCTTGTTCTATTAAGATACGTAAAATACTCAAGCTGGCGCGTCGAAGGCCATAGGGATCTTTATCACCGGTTGGTACTTCTCCAGAACCATAAATGCCAACTAAGCTGTCTAGTTTGTCGGCTAATGCCACCGCTTGAGCTTCGACACTTGTTGGCAGACGGTCACCTGCAAATTTTGGCCAATAATGTTGCTCTACACATTCGCCAACACGAGCGGGTTCGCCATCGCGATCAGCGTAGTAATGACCCATAATACCTTGTAGTTCATCAAACTCACCAACCATATCTGACACGAGATCGGCTTTTGCTAATAGAGCGCCACGTTCTGCAATTGAAGAGTCGCCGCCCATTTTACTAACCAACGTACCCGCAAGCGTTTGTATGCGTTGTGATTTCTCTAAAACACTCCCAAGTTTTGCATGGAACATAACGTTGTCGAGGCGCTCTACACGATCGGCCAATTTTATTTTTTGGTCGGTGACCCAAAAGAACTGAGCATCCGATAGGCGGGCACGCAGCACCTTTTCATTACCCGAACGAACTTGCTTAAGATTCTTACTCTGAATATTGCTTATGGTGATAAAGTGCGGCATTAACTTAGCTGCAGAGTCGATAACGTGAAAATATTTTTGATGATCACGCATTGACGAAATTAAACACTCTTGAGGAACCTCTAAAAACTCCTCGTCAAAGCTGCCAATTACTGCAGTTGGGTATTCGACTAAACCTGTGACTTCGTCGAGTAGAGCTTGATCATTTTCAATTGACCCGCCGACGCTAGACGCAGCCGCCTGCGCCTGTTCTAAAATCATACCTTGTCGCTTAGTAAAATCGGCAATCACATGACCTTGCTCTAGCAATATTTGTTCGTAGTTTTCTGCGCTATCAATGATCAGTTCACCTTCGCTATGAAAGCGGTGTCCACATGTAGTATTGCTAGATTTTATATCTAAAATAGTCGCCGGTATCACGCTGCTACCATGCATAACGATTAACCACTTTACCGGGCGAACAAACTCGGCCGTACCATTGCCCCAACGCATACGTTTAGCGATCGGTAAGCGCTTTATCGCTTGGTCTATAATAGTCGGCAGTAATTCATCAAGCGTTTTGCCTGCTTGATGAATATTGAAACTCAGCCATTCACCTTTGTCGGTTTTTAAACGCTTAAGATCTGTGACCTCAACGCCGCACGATTTAGCAAAACCCATCGCGGCTGGTGTTGGCTCGCCGTCATCTTTAAATGCGGCTTTGACCGCAGGCCCTCGGCGTTCGACTGTTTGGTCTGGTTGCGCTGCAATAACATTTGGTATTGAGAGCGCTAGACGACGCGGAGACGCAAACGGTGATGCTGTATCAGCGTCAGCTCGCGTAATAAACTCTGCTTCAACTAGGCCGTTAAGCAACTCGCTGGTAAATGCGTTGCTGAGTATTTTTAGGGCTTTTGGTGGTAGCTCTTCGGTACCGAGTTCGATTAATAGAGTATCAGTCATTATGATTCTCCTGCTGAGCGACCACGTGGAAACCCTAAGGCCTCGCGTGATTCATAATAGGCTTGAGCAATGCCTTTGGCTAAGGTACGAATTCGCCCGATATAGCGAGCTCGTTCAGTCACACCGATCGCGTGGCGAGCGTCTAACATATTAAAACCATGAGATGCTTTGAGCATTTTCTCATAGGCTGGTAATGGCAGTTTTTGCTCTAGTAGGTATTTTGCCTCGGCTTCGCACGCATTGAATTGATGAAAAAGCTCCTCAACATTCGCATGCTCGAAATTAAACGTTGATTGTTCAACTTCATTCTGGTGATAAATATCGCCATAGGTGAAACCATCGGTCCACTTTAGGTCGTAAATACTGTCGACGCCTTGAAGATATAAAGCGATACGCTCTAGACCATAAGTAATCTCGCCTGTAACGGGTCGGCAATCTAAACCACCAACCTGCTGAAAGTAAGTGAATTGAGTGACTTCCATGCCGTTCAACCAAACTTCCCAGCCAAGCCCCCATGCGCCTATGGTAGGCGATTCCCAATTGTCTTCGACAAAGCGAACGTCGTCACTCAACATGTCGATGCCGAGTTCCTTCATTGACTCTAAGTAGAGCTCTTGAATATTGTCCGGAGATGGCTTGAGAATTACTTGGTATTGAAAGTAATGTTGTAAGCGATTTGGGTTCTCGCCATAACGACCATCTGTTGGTCGACGAGATGGTTGTACATAAGCAGCATTCATTGGTTCTGGACCGATTGCGCCTAAGAAGGTTGGGGAGTGGAAGGTGCCAGCACCTACCTCGGTATCCATTGGCTGCATGATCACACAACCGTTATCGGCCCAAAACTGCTGCAATCGCAGAATCATGTCTTGGAAGCTTAGTACATTACTCATCGTGATTAACTATCTTAACTATAATTGGTCAAAGTTCTTAGCTTTAACTATTTATAGTTCTATTCTATTAATAATTAGCGCTAGCTATAAAAAAGGCGGAGCCTACATTTATGTAGGAGCATGCCGCCTAAATTCAGAGTAGATATTATAGCGGGCGAGGGTAAATTTGCGAGCGCTTAACCCTGCTTTCTATCAGTAAATAATGGTCATTGGCCAAGTATGTAATGTATGAAAACGGCATGAAACTGGACACCTGGTCAACCATATTACTTTTGTTTATGTCCCTTGTAACATTTGGTTATAAAAGCGTAGACAAGCGCCTAAATTTTAGGTAATTTTCGTTCCAGACATTGGTCTAACCCAAGTCGCCTAGGAGTGAGGAGAGTGCAACTAATAGCACGACTCATGAAAATGAAAAGACTCGTTAAAAATAATAATAACAGCGAGTCTTTTTATTTTCGTACTA
>CAZFVP010000085.1:0-3554 GCA_964522345.1 uncultured Gammaproteobacteria bacterium
TTAGGTATGCCTAAGGATATACTCAAACGGTTTGAAAATTTAATTGGTAAACCTAATGGTATTCTTTTGGTCACGGGACCAACTGGCTCGGGTAAGACCACGACTCTTTATTCGGGGTTACATCGGCTAGATCGAAAACGGCTCAATATTTTAACGGTTGAAGACCCTGTTGAGTACGATCTCGACGGTGTTGGTCAAACACAAATGAATTCCAAGATTGGCCTGACGTTTGCCAGCGGTTTACGCTCAATCTTACGACAAGACCCCGATGTTGTATTAGTTGGTGAGATCCGGGATCTTGAAACTGCTGAAATCTCGGTACAAGCGAGTTTAACCGGCCATTTGGTGTTGTCTACCTTACATACTAATACCGCCGTCGGAGCAGTAACAAGACTAGTTGATATGGGAGTGGAGCCGTTTCTAATAGCCTCAAGCCTAGTTGGCGTTCTTGCTCAACGCTTAGTCCGTCGTTTATGCCCGACTTGTAAGCAGCCGCACGAACCTGATGAGGCTGAGCGAGAATTACTGGGTTTAAAACCCGGTGATTCATTTGAGTTGTTTGAACCTAAAGGGTGTAGTGAATGTGATCAAATTGGATATCGAGGCCGTATAGGTATATACGAATTAGTTGATATGGATGACGGCCTGCGTCGGCTTATTCACGATCAAGCTTCCGAAAATGAGCTTACCGATCATGCGCGTAGAACCTCGCGAGGCCTTATGAACAACGGCTTTGATAGAGTGTTAGAGGGCGAGACTACTCTGGACGAAGTGTTCCGAGTGACACAATCGTAAAATAGGTGGGAGACAATCATGGGTGCATTTGAATATCAAGCTCTTGATGCTAAGGGCAAAACGATAAAAAATATCACAACCGGCGATCATGCGAAGCAGGTTAGGGCAGAGTTACGAGCCCAAGGTTTAGTCCCACTCGAAGTTAATGCGGTTTCAGATAGCGTCGCGAGCAAATCGGATAAACGTAGCAAAGTAAATAGTCGAGTTAAGATTAAGGTCAATGATTTATCAATAATTACCCGTCAGATGGCGACTTTGCTTGAATCAGGTATGACCGTCGAAGAAACTTTAAGTGCTATAGTTAAACAATCTGAAGGGCGTAAGATTAAGTCGGTAATGAGCGATATCAGGTCTTCAGTAACTGAGGGTTATTCTTTATCTGATGCTATTGCCAAATACCCGAATAGTTTTCCTGAAATTTATCGCGCATCAATTTCCGCAGGCGAGCAGTCGGGTACTCTCGATAATGTGTTGGATCGTCTAGCCGATTATTTAGAAGATAGTCATGCAATGCAACAAAAAATCACACAAGCCATTGTTTACCCAATATTTTTATTCTTTATTTGCGCTGGAATATTAGTAGTATTGATAACAGTTGTAGTACCAAAGGTAGTTGCTGTCTATGATGATATTAATCAAGAATTACCATCGCTTACCCAATTTGTAATCAAATTATCAGAAATCATGTCGAGTTATGGCACTATCATGGGGATAGGTCTAGTTGCATTGATACTTGGGCTTCGCTATTTATTTAGTCAGAAAGGTCCGAAAACTTGGCTTCATACTTTGTACTTAAAAACGCTTGGGTTTAGAAAAATGGTGCAAAATGTTGATTCAGCTCGAATGGCTCGAACTCTCTCAATTATGGTCGGTTCAGGCGTGCCTATTTTATCGTCGATGAGAGCAAGTGAAGGCGTAATGACGAATATGGTATTGCAGAAAGACCTGCATGTCGCTACCGAAGAAGTTGCTCAAGGTGTGCCTATTGGTCGTGCGCTTGAGCGTAATGGTAATTTCCCACCATTATTGGTGCATATGGTAACCAGCGGTGAAAATAGCGGGCGGCTAGGCCATATGTTAGAAAAAGCGGCTACGGCGACCGAAAATGAGATGCAAACTCGTGTCGGTATGATGGTGAGCTTACTAGGCCCGATGATGATTTTAATTATGGGCTCTTTAGTTCTAACCATTATTTTGGCAATTTTGTTACCGATGTCCCAATTAAATAGTCTGATTAATGTTTAAGAAAATAGAAGGTATGAAAGATATGAAGATTCAAAAACGGATAGCTAAATCTCAAGCAGGTTTTACCTTGATTGAAATTATGGTTGTTGTGATTATTATTGGCTTACTTTCTACTGTGGTGTTACCAAATGTATTTGGAAATCGAGATAGAGCATTCATAACAAAGGCGCGTAGCGATATTAGTCAAATTGGAGTTCAACTTGATTTGTATAGACTTGATCTCTTTGTATACCCCTCGACATCAGAAGGTTTGCAGGCCTTGGTTACCAATCCAGGTAAATCGAACTGGACTGGATATGCAGAGAGAATTGAAAAAGACCCCTGGGGTAAAGAGTATCAGTACCAGCAACCAGGCACGCGCAACCCAAGCGGCTATGATTTGTGGAGCTTTGGTTCAGACGGCGTTGCCGGCGGCGAGGGTACAGCGAAAGATATAGGCAATTGGGAAGAAACTAACTAATACCGCTGGCTTGCTGCGGGGAGCCTCATTTGTTAACTAGCCTAAGTTGTTCGATGGTGTTGATATTGGTAAAGCAATGAGCCTGGTTCGAAAAATCGGTTTGCACTGTATTTACTTGGTTGAACCAACGGTGCATTGCACGACCGCCATCATCAAAAAAATTCAGTAGAGACGGCCAAGCGTTGCGACGTATCAGGCAATGAAGATTCTGGCGTCGTTTGCCGTCGTATGCGACACAAGCGTGTAACGCTGTCTCCCTGTATAGATCAGATTGCAATCTTTGTCTAAGGTCACTAGGAAGGCTTGGCGAGTCACAACTTGAAATCAATAATTGATCCGCGTTTGAGTCTATTATTGATGTTTTTAACGCTGAACTAATTCCAGACATTGGTCCTTGATAGGTTTGATGTTCGTCGGTAAGAACTGGAAAACTGAAAGACTGATATCGCTCTAGGTTTCGATTAGCACAGATATACAAGCTATCGACCTGTGGTTCTATAATAGTAATAACGTGTTCAATCAGTGATTTACCTTGATATGTTTGCAGCCCTTTATCAGCGCCGTTGAGCCGTGTGCCCGCGCCACCTGAGAGAATTACGGCGGCGGTGTTTTTATCAGAATAGGTCATTTGATAACGCTAACATGGTGATCATTTCTTAGCCATATTGGCAACTATAAATTAGTAGTTATAAATTTGAGCACTAGATGGTCGTATATTGACATATTAAATCTCAACTATGACCTGAATAGTCAACTTAACTTCATTTAGGAGCACTTCTATGACGTCTGTTTTTTTACCTGCATTGGTTCTTATGTTAATTACATTGGCCGTCTGGTTAAACATGACCCTAAGTCGAGTGGTCGCTATCAAGGCTAATGATCTAGACGTACAAGCCTTTTCAACGCCTGAAAAATTCAATGCCGTATTAAATGATCGTAGTCAGGCGCTTGGGAACTGTTATAAAAATTTATTTGAAGTGCCTGTGATCTTTTATGCGCTTACCGCTTTTGTGGCGATAAGCACGGCTGGCGATGCTTTGTACATCAATATGGC
>CAZFVP010000085.1:3654-4768 GCA_964522345.1 uncultured Gammaproteobacteria bacterium
TTGCATGGTAATAACTCAGGCTTTCATGTACCCTGCGCGGCATTAACAGTCAGAGACTATATCGCATGAATTTCGCCGACCTAGGCTTATCAAAACCACTGCTTGACGCAATTGAATTGCAGGGCTACTCAGAGCCTTCGCCGATTCAAGCCAAGGCAATTCCTCATGTCATTGAGGGTAAGGACGTAATGGCCGCGGCGCAAACTGGAACCGGCAAGACAGCTGGCTTTACGCTACCCATTTTGCATCGCTTAAGTAGTACCCCAAAGCCATCTGGTAGGGGTAATCAAACACGTGCGTTGGTACTCACACCAACACGAGAATTGGCTGCGCAAGTTGCTGCCAGTGTGGAAACTTACGGTCAGAATTTAAAAATCAAATCGGCAGTTGTGTTCGGTGGAGTGAAAATTAACCCACAAATGCAGAAACTGCGAGGCGGCGTAGATGTGCTCATTGCAACGCCGGGGCGCTTGCTTGATTTACACAGTCAGAATGCAATTCAATTTGACCAACTAGAAGTGTTGGTGCTTGATGAAGCAGACCGCATGCTCGATATGGGGTTTATTCATGATATACGACGTATTATTAAGTTATTACCTAAGAAACGTCAGAACTTATTATTTTCCGCGACATTTTCTAATGATATTCGTCAACTAGCTAAGTCGATTGTTCATCAGCCAATTGAAGTATCAGTTAGTCCTCCTAACAGCACAGTAGACACGGTTAAACAAAGCCTTATAGCGGTTGAAAAATCTGATAAAACACGTGTAATAACACGATTAATATTAGAGAACGATTGGTTTCAGGTCTTGGTTTTCTCGCGCACTAAGCACGGCGCTAATCGCCTAGCTAAACAACTGATCGCCAAAGGTGTTGAAGCCTCGGCAATACATGGTAATAAAAGCCAAGGCGCTCGAACCAAGGCGTTGGCTGAGTTTAAAGCCGGTAAAGTTAGGGTCTTAGTAGCGACTGACATTGCGGCTCGTGGTATCGATATTGACCAATTGCCTTATGTAGTGAACTTCGACTTGCCTCAAGTCGCTGAAGACTATGTGCATCGAATCGGCCGTACAGGCCGTGCTGGCGCTAGCGGTGAAGCAATCTCATTAGTCGC
>CAZFVP010000085.1:4868-9364 GCA_964522345.1 uncultured Gammaproteobacteria bacterium
AATCGCTCCAGACCTTCAAGACCTGGTCGAAATGCTCGTCGAGCTAAAGCTGGCAAAAAAGTCGGTTCCCGAGCGACTAGCTCCGATTCCAACAGTTCTAATCGTTCAAACAACACGGTTGGTTAGGTTGTCGTTATTTAATCGCTTGTCGCTTGCACAGCGATCGTTTATTCCGTCAATTACGGGTTTTCTGTTCTACGGTTTTTGGGCGTTTTTGGTAAATATTATGCATGGCCCACAAGCGGCTA
This sequence comes from uncultured Gammaproteobacteria bacterium, assembly GCA_964522345.1. Lineage (GTDB taxonomy): Bacteria > Pseudomonadota > Gammaproteobacteria > Arenicellales > Arenicellaceae > Arenicella. The sequence goes on from CAZFVP010000085.1 coordinate 5,117, forward strand.
TTAAAGCCGCCTGCGTACAAGGTTCCTATAGTTTTATGATTACTTTGGGAATGACACTAATGCTCGAGGGGATGCTCCGCTTTTTCCTCAAACTCACCGGGTGGCATTGGTTTAGCGGTTTTGCGACCGTCATTTTGAGTTGTGCGCCGGTTTTTATAGGCTCATGGATGATCAATGTTGCAGCAGGGACTCCCGAGGTTTTCGAGACCGTTATTCTCGGCTACATAATAGGCACATTATATAGCTCAGTTTATGTTTACGGCTTATTAAAGAAAAGCACATTATGACTTCATTATTACCATTCAATTGTTATAATTAATTTACTGCTTTTAACACTGTTAGAGATTGGCACCTAAATATTAGTGGATTAGGACACTCTCCCCGCTAATCACCTTTGGCGTAATCAAGCCTGACTTAGCCATCCCTTTCAAATTCATTAATCAAGAATTAGTACAATGAATATAGCCCTAGTTATTTTCTTTATTTATGTTATCGCGGTTATGCAAATGCATTACCGAGGTAAGGTACGTTTTAGCGCTACTCGTCAGTTGCTTACACACACTAATTATTTGGCACCATACAACCTGCTGATGAATCTGTTTTCAATATTGCCTAATAAGCCTTTATTGAATGTAGACGACTTAGATCAATTAGCTGTACTGCGCGATAACTGGGAGGTCATGCGTGCTGAAGCGCTTAGCTTAGCCGAGCAGGGCGATATAAAAGCAGCGGATAGCCTGAATGATGCTGGCTTTAATTCATTTTTTAAAACCGGTTGGACACGTTTCTATTTAAAGTGGTATGACGACCCGTTGCCATCAGCTTTACGACAGTGCCCAAAAACGGTTGAGATCTTGCAGCAAGTACCTTCAGTTAAGGCCGCTATGTTTGCAAGTTTGCCACCAGGCGGCACGTTGAATGCGCATCGAGACCCCTTCGCCGGCTCTCTGCGCTACCATTTAGGCTTAGTAACGCCCAACGATGATGATTGCTTTATTCTGGTTGATGGTGAGAAGCATGTATGGCACGACGGTCAAGACGTGTTATTTGATGAAACGTTCATTCATGAAGCCCACAATAGAACAGACCAGAATCGTATTATTTTATTTTGTGATGTTAGTCGACCAATGAAATTGAGCATCATCAATAAGTTTAATACGTTTGTAAGCTCCACATTGATCCGTGCTAGCGCCACACGTAATGATGATGGTGACCCAGTTGGCATGGTCAATAAAATATTTGCCAAGGTTTACTCGGTGCGAGTTATTTCAAAGCGCATTAAGCGCTGGAACAGACCGCTTTATAAAACACTTAAATACACTTTGTTTTTAGGAATGATTTACCTGATTTTCTTTTAGTGTTTGCGCGGTAACTTTGCGTTTTTCAACACCCCTACGCTTGTACTATTTTCAGCTCACAATTTCACCTTAGAGAACCGAGCTACCCGATTGCGTGATCGTTATTACCAACGTGCCTTGCGTAATGAATAAACAGAACTTACCGCTATGGTCGTTAGCCGTTAGTGACTTGTTTCGCTGCCTCATATTAAAGCTGAGCATTAAAAAGGGCAGTCTAAGGACTGCCCTTTAACGATAACTTTCATTATCTAAGTATTAATCTCGTATCACACTCTTAGTATGTTAATACGAAGAGTACTCATAGAGAGTGTTTTCACACTATTACTGTAGGTCAAAGCGATCAAGCATCATTACCTTACTCCATGCTTTAACGAAGTCGTCGGCAAACCGCTGTTTGGAGTTGTCGTATGCATAAACTTCGGCAATTGCGCGCAGTTCAGAGTTTGAACCAAATACTAGGTCAACCGGTGTTGCCGTATATTTAACGTTACCAGTTTTGCGGTCAACACCTTCATAGATACCGTCGGTGCTCGTTTTTCTCCATTCATTAGACATATCCAATAAATTAACGAAGAAATCGTTGCTTAGCGTTCCTGGTTTGCTTGTTAAAACACCATTTGATGAACCGTCAGCATTGGCACCAAGTGCGCGCATACCACCGAGTAGGGCTGTCATCTCAGGCACGGTCAGGCTTAGCTGGTCGGCTTTATCAACCAACATTTCAGTTGGCGAACGACGACTTTTACTTACGTCAAAGTAGTTTCTAAACGCGTCGGCGTTTGGCTTTAGTAAGCTAAAAGAACTAATGTCGGTTTGAGCTTGTGTTGCATCACCACGACCTGCTGTGAATGGCACGTTAACTATTACGCCTGAGTCGCTAGCTGCTTTCTCGATAGCGGCTGCTCCGCCTAATACGATTAAATCTGCTAAAGAAACGTTTTTGCGGCTAGATGAGCTATTGAAATCACTTTGAATGCTTTTGAGTTTATCTAAAACTTTAGCAAGTTCTTGCGGGTTATTAGCTTTCCAATCTTTTTGAGGTGACAAAGCGATACGTGCACCATTCGCGCCACCACGCTTATCTCCAGCGCGGAAACTTGAAGCTGACGCCCATGCCGTGCGAACCAGCTCCTGTACGCTCAAGCCAGAACTCAGAATGTCGCTTTTTAGAGCCTTGATATCACGAGCGGTAACCAAATTATAATCAACGGCGGTAATTGGGTCTTGCCAGATCAATTCTTCGCTAGGAACTTCGCTGCCTAAATATCGAGCACGTGGCCCCATATCGCGATGAGTTAATTTATACCAAGCTTTAGCGAAGGCCAATTGATACTCTTGCGGGTCATTCAAAAAGCGTTCTGCGATGGCTTTGTACTCAGGGTCAAACTTTATCGCCAGATCAGCGGTCGTCATTACAACTGGGTTACGCTTACCTTTTATGTGTGCATCAGGTGCCGTAGTCTGGGCTGTTGACTCCGACGGAACCCATTGAATTGCACCACCTGGACTACGTGTCTGCTCCCAATCGAAATTAAGCAAGTTTGATAAATACAAGGTTGTCCATCGAGTTGGAGCCTGTGTCCACGCGCCTTCTAGACCACTTGTTACAGTGTCTTCTGAATGGCCTTTTCCACACTTGTTCTTCCAGCCTAGGCCTTGTTCTTCCAAACCTGCTGCGCCTGGCTCAGCGCCGACACAGTCGCTTGGTTTGTGCGCGCCATGCATTTTTCCAAATGTATGACCACCTGCAACCAAGGCAACAACCTCTTCATCATTCATTGCCATTCTATTGAACGCGACACGAATGTTCTTAGCCGAACCAAGAGGGTCTGGTTTACCACGAGGGCCTTCTGGGTTAACGTAAATCAGGCCCATGTGAGTGGCTCCAAGAGGGCGCTGCAATTTACCGTTTTTATGGTGACGGTCACTGGCAAGCATCTCTACTTCTGGGCCCCAATAGACTAAATCAGGCTCCCAATCATCAGCTCGGCCACCGGCAAAGCCATAGGTCTCAAAGCCCATGTTTTCTAAGGCAACATTGCCCGCTAAAATCATCAGGTCACCCCAAGACAGAGCGTCTCCATATTTCTGTTTGATTGGCCACAATAATCGACGCGCCTTATCAAGATTGCCGTTGTCCGGCCAACTGTTTAATGGGTCAAAACGTTGTTGCCCGCCGTCACCACCACCTCGACCATCTAAGGTTCTGTAGGTTCCAGCGCTATGCCACGACATGCGAATAAAAAATGGACCGTAATTCCCAAAATCGGCAGGCCACCAATCTTGTGATGTGGTGAGTAAAGCATCGATATCTTTTTTTGCTGCCTCTAAATCGAGACTTTCAAATGCCTTGGCATAACTAAAATCGTCTCCAAGTGGATTTGAGCGCGCGTCATGGTCGCGTAAGGCAGACAAGTCTAGTTGGTCTGGCCACCAAAATTGGTTCGATTTGGCTGCACCAGCTTTAACGTGGCCGCTACCAATCGCGCCCTTGGGTTTGCTTATTTCGTCTGCATCGGATGCGTTCACAGAAACTAAACACACCGCGGCAAACACGGTAGTACTTAACAACTTAGGTAGATTCATAATTTTTCCTTCGTGTAGTTATATAGGTGGTTTTAAGAATTCAAAATTGCGGTGATCGTTAGCGTCTGGCGCAAATAATCAAAATCACTTCGAAAAACGGGTTCTTAGTTGATTGAAAATGCTAAGCATTGAACACCAATCTTGGTAATAACTAAACTATAAAACAAATTTTTGTAATGGAAATGGGAAAATTGATTCAAAAAATAGATGATAATGATTGATAATCTATATCATTGTCTAGTTAGTTCAATCAGTGCATAACGCGAGAAGGCATTTTCAATCTGTTTTGATCGAATTGTAATTG
>CAZFVP010000086.1:0-9139 GCA_964522345.1 uncultured Gammaproteobacteria bacterium
GGGCAAAACTCGGACGAATAGTCTTAGTTAATGTCTAACCTAGACCCATAGACATGTAAGATCGAGTCTGGGTTTTTACAAATAATTATCTGAATTTTTATTTGGCGCGTGTGTATTCAATAAATGCTAGCCTTCAAGTTCTTCCCAACGAGCAAAGCAGTTATCAAGCTGTTCTTGTAATTCTTTTAGTTGGTTGCCAACCGAGGCAACGACCGATTGCTCCTGCTGATAGAACTCCGGTTTCCCCATTTCATTTGTTAGCTCTTCAATTTTAACTTCAAGACCATCAATTTTTTTTGGCAGTTGTTCTAATTCACGTTGTAAGTTGTAACTAAGCTTTTTGGTTTTTACCGATGTGGTTGCTTTTGCTGGTTCTTCTTTTTTCTTGACCGGTTCAGCTTTTTTAGAGGTATCGCGTTTTTGTCGAAGCCAATCTTCGTAGCCGCCGATATACTCATGAACTTCGCCATTGCCCTCGAAGGCGATCGTGCTGGTGACAACGTTGTCTAAGAAGGTTCTATCATGGCTAACTAATAATAGCGTTCCAGTGTAGTCCATTAATAGTTGTTCGAGCAGTTCCAAGGTCTCGTAGTCTAAATCGTTGGTTGGTTCATCGAGCACTAAGAAATTAAATGGCTGGGTAAATAGTTTAGCCAGCATCAGTCTATTGCGCTCACCACCAGATAATTTAGCGGCAGGTGCTCTAGCACGTGCAGGGCTGAATAAAAAATCTTGTAAGTAGCCCATAATATGTTTGGACTGGCCATTAATCGTTATCTCAGTATTCCCCGATACATTATCTTGCACGCTCAAATCATCGCGGATAGCTGATCGGTGTTGGTCAAGGTAGGCAATTTCGAGGTTTGTCCCTATCTTGATTTTGCCGTCGTGAGGCTGATTTTCGCCAGTGAGTATTTTGATTAAAGTAGACTTTCCGCAACCGTTAGGGCCGATAATACCGACTTTGTCGCCGCGCAAAATTCGACATGAAAAGTCTTGCATGATGACTTGATTATCGAAGCTGGCGTGCAGGTTTTCGGCTTCAATAACGACTTTGCCTGACTTGCCGCCTAAGGCATTGAGGTTGATGTTGGCGGTGCCTTGTCGTTCGCGTCGTTGGCTACGCTCTTCTCGCATCTTTTTTAAGGCGCGAACTCGGCCTTCATTGCGTGTACGGCGGGCTTGAATGCCTTTTCGAATCCAAACTTCTTCTTGCGCTAACCGCTTGTCAAACTTTGCGTTGACCACGTTTTCATCTTCAAGCGCTTTTGCTTTGGTGGTTAAATACGCCTGAAAACTACCCGGGTACGATGTCACTAAGCCTCTATCTAGCTCGATAATACGGGTACACAGTTTATCGATAAAACTACGATCATGTGAAACGATGACCATGGTGACGTTCAGGCTAAGTAAAAGAGCTTCTAACCATAAGATCGTTTCTATATCCAGGTGGTTGGTTGGCTCATCGAGCAGCAGAATGTCCGGTTGTTTTACCAGGGCGCGAGCCATTAATACTCGTCGTTTCATGCCACCCGATAATTGCGAAAATTGTACTTCTGGGTCGAGATCGAATTTAGAACATAGGGTTTTCACTTGAACATCGAGCCCCCATGCTTCTAACTCGGTAACTCTGTTTTGCGTTTCGATGTTTGTATCGCCTGCTAGGTAAAAATCGGCAAGCGCTTGACCAAGCATTTGATCTCCCATAGCAACGACGCTGCGAATGTCATAATCAATATCGCTTGGGACTTCTTGAACTAAGCGGCCAATGATAGTTCCTTGTTGCCTGAGAAGTTCACCGTCGTCAGGTAATACATCACCGTCGATGAGTTTGAGTAGAGTTGATTTGCCTGCACCATTGCGGCCGATCAGGCCAATGCGCTCGTTGGGTTCGATAATTAAGTTGGCTTGGTCTAAAATGGCGTCGGAGCCAAAAGCTACGCTTACATTTTTTAAGGTTATCAACGACATATTGTTAGCGCTTTTAAAGCGTCTGTATGAGTGGCGGAAATCGGCCAGAGTGTATCACTAAACGGGTTTGTACACCCTAGCTCAAAGATGATTTGGTGACCCCGAGTCTTATCACAAGTAATCTGAGCCTCAGAAGCAATAGACTGGGCTTAAAATTTGAAGAGGAACAACCATGTTGGTTGAACAAATAGCGGTAAATAACAGCTTAAGAAACTATATGTATTTGGTCGCCTGCCCAGAAACTCGTGAAGCAGTGGCAATAGACCCCTTAGACCATCAGCTGGCATTGAGCACCGCCAAGCAATTAGGGTGGGACATTAGAGGGGTGATTAACACGCATGAGCATCACGACCATATTGGTGGTAATGAGCCGGTAATAGCGGCTACTGGCGCTACACTTTATGCGCATGAAAATGCAACTGATAAAATACCCAATGTGGATATTGGTTTGCGTGCCGGAGATACTGTTCAAGTGGGTACCACTGTTGAGCTGATCGCGTTGGATACACCAGGACATACTTTCTGCCACACATGCCTCTATTATATGGGTGACAATGATCTAGCGCCGGCGTTGTTTTGTGGCGACACGCTATTTAACGCTGGAGTAGGCAATTGTCACAACGGTGGTAACCCTCAAACGATGTATCAAACCTTTGCACGGCAGTTGTTTGTATTACCAAATGAAACCAAGATTTACCCTGGCCACGATTACATCGTTAATAACCTCCAATTTACTCTCGACAGGGAACCAAACAATGCAGCCGCCAATAGCCTTCTTGTCGCGATGGAACAATGGTCTGGAGAAAAGCATTTTATTTCAAATATTGCGATGGAGCGTTTAGTTAATGCCTTCTTTCGCTTAGAAAATGCGGAAATTATCGATTTATTAAAACAAAAATTTCCGGAAATTGGCGACCAACCAGATCAAGAGACGGTTTTTCTGAAATTACGTGAATTGCGTAATCACTGGTGATGTACTGCTGGGTATAATATAGGGGGTGATCTGAATCAATGGCATCGTTTGTTTCATTGGTTTATGACAATAGGTTTTCCACTTGATTGCGAGTTATATCTTTAGTTTCAAGCCAGCTTTATCAGCTAGTCGATTAATCGTTGACGAATTTGATACTTTTGCAAAAAAAAGGCCGCCTTTTTTAGTCAAAGCCTTATAATCAGCGCCATATAGGGTGTTGATTGTAGTTAATTAGCACCATAAATCGTAACGCCATGTACTGAGCCAATTTTTACTAACCATAATGCGGATTAGGCTGGCGGGTAATTTTACACATAGAGAAGTTTCGGAGAAAAGGCAATGTCGTTTGACGATCGCGATGGTTATATTTGGATGGATGGTAAGTTTGTTGATTGGCGGGACGCCAAAGTACACGTGCTTACTCACACTTTGCATTATGGTGTAGGGGTATTTGAAGGTGTACGTGCCTATGCTACAGATCAAGGCCCAGCAATTTTTCGCTTATATCGACATACAGAACGTTTGTTTCAGTCGGCTAAAATTATGGGCATGAAGATTCCTTTCTCAGTCGATGAGGTTAATAAAGCTCAGATAGAGTGCTTTGCGAAAAGTAATTTGGAGCAAGGCTATTTGCGGCCAATGGCATTTTACGGGTCTGAAGCAATGGGTTTGCATGCCAAGGGCCTTAAAACACACCTAATGGTAGCGTCTTGGCCTTGGGGAACTTACTTAGGTAATGATGCATTGGAAAATGGTATCAGGGTTAAGACATCGTCTTTTAATCGGCACCACGTGAATAGCGCCATGGCCAAAGCGAAAACTAATGGTCATTACACTAACTCGATTATGGCTCTGCAGGAAGCGGAAAATGCCGGCTATGATGAGGCGCTTATGCTGGATACCAATGGTTATGTTGCCGAAGGCAGTGGCGAGAATATCTTTATCGTTCGTCGTGGCAAAGTATACACGCCATCGCTAACGTCTGCGCTTGAAGGTATTACTCGAGATACTATCGCTGAATTATTAAAAGACGACATGGGCATGGAGGTTATTGAGAAGCAAATAACACGTGACGAAGTCTATACTGCAGACGAAGCCTTTTTTACCGGAACTGCTGCCGAGGTAACGCCCATCAAATCTCTCGACGATCGTATTATCGGAGATGGCAAGCGAGGCGAGGTAACTAAGGAAATCCAGACTCGTTATTTTGATGTGGTTAACGGTCGTAACCCTGAGCGTATGGACTGGCTAACACTGGTGAAATAGATTGCCCAAGCAATCGTGCGATAGATGTCCACTTCTAATTCTGAGTTTGCTAAGAAATACTTGATCATTGGCCCATCTTGGGTCGGCGATATGGTGATGGCGCAAAGCTTATTGATTGATATTAAACGGCGTGAGCCTGAATGCCAAATTGATATGCTGGCGCCGTCGTGGACCGCCGCTCTAACAGATCGCATGCCAGAGGTTAACGAGTTGATCGCAGCTAACTTCAATCATGGAAAACTGAGTTTAGGTGAACGAATTCGACTCGGCAAAAGCTTACGACATAGCGAGTATAGCAATGCTATTTTGCTGCCTAATTCACTGAAGTCGGCCTTGGTTCCTGCGATCGCAAAGATTTCGACGCGAACTGGTTTTGTTGGAGAGCAACGCTGGGGTTTTCTCAATGATATTCGTAAGCTTGATAAACAAGCTTTGCCTATGACCGTACAGCGTTTTGTCGCACTTGGACTTGAAAAAGATGCTCAAGTGCGGTCAATCGATTCTATTCCTACTCCACAATTAGTGGTCGACCAGGCCGCAGCACAACAAGTGTTAGAGTCAAACGGACTAAGCAGTGATAAACAAGTACTCGCACTTTGCCCTGGCGCTGAGTTTGGCCCCTCAAAGCAATGGCCAGTCAACCATTATGCCGCTGTTGCTAATCATTATCTGGCTAAAGGCTGGCAAGTTTGGTTGCTGGGGTCTGATAAAGACCAAGCAGTGTGTCAAGAATTAGATGCTATCACAGGTGGTAAAACTGAGGTGTTGGCGGGTAAGACTTCGCTGCCGCAGGCCGTTGATTTGATGTCATTCGCATCGCTTGTGGTGGCAAATGATTCAGGTTTAATGCACATTGGCGCGGCGCTTCAGAAACCACTTGTCGCCGTTTACGGATCAACTGATCCAGGTCATACCCCACCACTTAATAAAAATCATGCGATTGCACGCTTAAACTTAGAGTGTAGCCCGTGCTTTAAGCGCGAATGCCCTTTGCAACACTTAGATTGTTTGGCAACGCTTGCACCGTCAAAAGTGCTTGATCTCGCTGAGGCGCTCTAAGCTGTGCGGATACTCGTGGTTAAGCTCACATCAATGGGCGATGTATTGCATTTAATGCCCGCATTGTCGGACTTAGCGGTCGCACACCCAGATGTTGTGATTGATTGGATGGTTGAAGATAGCTTTGCTGAGATTCCAGTGTGGCACCCTAATGTCGACCGTGTGATTACTGTCTCTACTCGCCGATGGCGTCGTTTGAAGTGGCAGAATGTTAAAGAGTTTTTTGCGTTTGCCAAAGAACTTCGCGCTCAGCCTTACGATGTGGTGGTTGATGCTCAGGGTTTGATGAAGAGCGCTGGCTTAGCGTGGTTCTCTAAACTAGTTGAAGGTGGCTTTCGGGCGGGCTTTAGTGGCGTCTCGATCAAAGAATCTCCTGCGGCTCGGTTGTATCATAAGACGGTGACCGTGGAGCGTGACCAACATGCTATTACGCGGTTACGCCAATTGTTTGCCTCGATTTTTAACTACGCAGAGCCATCTAATGAGGTCAATTATAATATCAACTTGCCCAAACATATTATCGAAGAGTCAGACACCGTGATGCTATTTCATGGTACGACATGGGCGACCAAACACCTGCCTGAAAGTTTGTGGCGAGAAATAGCGGACTTAGCTTGTGATGATGGTTATAGAGTTAAACTCGCATGGGGTAATGAAATAGAGCGTAAACGAGCAGAATCGATTGCCAACGGGCGGCCTGATATAAGTGTTCTCGATCGTTCAACGTTAACCGATTTGGCCCACACTATTGCGGGTATTGCCGGCGCTATTGCCGTTGATACGGGCTTAGGGCATATGGCGGCGGCGCTAGGTGTGCCTTGCGTCTCGGTTTATGGTTCTACTAACTCAAATTTGACAGGCGCAATGGGGCGGCATCAAACCTTGGTTCAAAGTGCGTATCCTTGCTCACCATGCATGCATAAAAAATGCCCTAAGTTAACAGAGCAAGTGGTCGAACCACCATGTTATAAGGCGTCTGAGGCGAACCCTAAACTAAGCGCTAGCTCTATTTGGCAGACTCTTTACCGCCAAATAGCTTAAAATTTCTAATATTAGGTAACTTTAGGCGTATAATTTAGCCTGAGTTAGAGATATTTACTAATTATGCACTTCGCTTTCTGCCTATATAAACATTTTCCGTACAGTGGCTTGTCCTTAGATATGCTGCGAATCGCTAATGAATGCACGCAACGCGGTCATAAAGCCACAGTTTTTACTGGAAGCTGGGAAGGCGACGTACCTGACGGTATTGACGTGGTCATTATTAAGCACTTTGCTTTGACCAATCATACTCGCGCTCATACATTTCATCGAAAGCTGCGTAAACTTCTTAAAACTGAAGAATTTGATGTGGTGGTAGGGTTTAATAAAATTCCGGGTATGGATATCTATTATTGTGGCGACTATTGCTATGTCGGTCGTTCATTCTTAAGACACTCACTTTTTTATCGATTTACACCTAGATTCTTGTATTTCTCGAGCTTTGAGCGAGGTGTGTTTGAGGCATCCTCTAAGACGAATATCTTGTCTTTATCAGATCGAGAGAAGCTGATTTACCAGCAATATTACTTAACTCAAGACTCTCGGTTTCTATGTTTGCCGCCTACGTTAGAGAAAGCAAGATGGGCAAATTTAGACCAGCTGCCAGATCGCCGTTCACTCCGTACCTCCTTAGGTATTAAAGAAGATGATAATCTAGTCCTGTTAATTGGTTCAGGGTTTCAAACCAAGGGCTTAGATCGGGCGATACTTGCCTTAGCGGCGCTACCGATAGAATTACTAGAAAAAACCAAGTTATTTGTAGTTGGTCAAGACAAGACAGATACCTTTCAGCGCTTAGCTAAGCGTCATGATGTTGCTAATAATATTCACTTCTTAGGTGGGCGCAAAGACGTGCCTGCATTGATGAAGGCCGGCGATATGTTATTGCACCCTGCCTATGCTGAAACCACTGGTGGAGTGTTGCTTGAAGCAATTGTTTCGGGTTTGCCTGTATTGGCAACTCCTGTTTGCGGTTATGCGCCGCATATTAAAACCGCGGACGCGGGTTATGTATTACGTAAGAGATTCTCTCAAACTGAGTTAAATGAAAAGCTTCTTGAAATGTTGCTATCTAAGCAAAAAGAGCAGTGGCGCGAAAACGGTTTGAAATACGGCCAAAACCCGAGCTTATATGTGATGCCGCAAAGAGCGGTGGATTTTATTGAGCAGACCTGTGTTCAACATCGTCTATATTTACCGGGCGAAATGCGTCAGAAGCGAGACGAGTCTTTGTATATTACTAATGAGTTGCGTCAAGCTTTAAAGGGCGAAGATTCGTTTTATCAAATGATGAATATCGAAGGTAAAGTTTATCGCGAAGCGCTGGGCCGCCGAACTTTGCGTTTTACTCGAGGCAATAAAGACTATTTTTTAAAGATGCATACTGGGGTTGGTTGGGGTGAAATCGTAAAGAATTTAACCTATCTGCGGGCTCCTGTTGTTGGCGCTTTAAACGAATGGCATGGCGTGCATCGTTTAAAAGATTTAGAAATTGATACAATGACGGTGGCGGCCTATGGCATACGTGGTCGTAACCCAGCGACTAAGCACTCGTTTATTGTTACCGAAGCACTGCCAACGGAAACGAGTCTTGAAGATTTTTGTGGTGATTGGCGGGCGAACCCGCCTCGTACGCTAAAGCAGGTTCGCTTAAAGCGATGGATTCTTAATAAGGTTGTTGAAACGGCTAGAGTTATCCATGAAAATGGCGCCAACCATCGTGACTTTTATTTGTGTCATTTCCTACTGGATGCGCATTTTGAGGCCGATGATCAAGTGTCGCTCGAGAGTAAATTATATTTGATTGATTTACATCGTATACAAATGCGCCGAAAGACACCTGAGCGCTGGGCTGTGAAAGACATTGCAGGCTTATACTATTCAAGTAAGGAAATAGGCTTAACCAAGCGTGATTTATTGCGGTTTATGAGATTGTACCGAGGTAAACCCTTAAGAGAAATTTTGGCTACGGAAACCAGTTTTTGGCGCAAAGTGGAAAGTCGCGGTAATAAACTTTATGAGTCAGAAAAACGTAAAGCGTTGGTGTTAGAAAAATTAAGGAGTCAACAAGAAACGCAAACACAGGTTATCGAAGGTGATTTTTCAGAGCCTCAGCAGCCTCGCAAATCAGAGCCTCACCCCGGCGCTCAAAGTGCCTCGTCTCTTGTGAATGACACGGCTGAAGCACGCCACGTTGTTGGTAAGTAGTTTTCCTGTGAATCAACTTGAGTGGGTTAAGCAGCCCGTAACCCGAACTATTGACTGGAATTCACGAGTCTGGGTATCGTCAGATTATTTAGAAAAGGTTCCGTTGAGCGCTAAGTCACTCAGTACTTTGTTGTTGGATACCAGTAAGGCTTTTAAACACGATCGTACGACTACGGTTGCACGAGTTGAATTGGCTGGCGAAGCAATGGTGCTCAAGCGTTATAACCCACGTAGTCAATGGCATAAAATAAAACGAGCGTTACGTCGTTCCCGTGCACGCCGTTGTTGGAAGATGAGCTACGCATTTTCAGAAGCAGGCCTAAATGTTGCTGCTCCAATATTGATGTTAGAAGATCGTTTTGGGCCGTTTCGACTCGATGCTTATTTCGTTAATGAGTTTTTAGGTGGCCAAGAACTAATGACTTTGTTACCGACAATGAATGACGATCAGCGCAAAGATGTCGCTGATGCCATTGACGACGCGTTTAAGAAAATGAAAGCGGCTCGTTTAACTCATGGCGATCTAAAGGCGAGTAACTTAATGTGGAGCAATGAAAAGCTTTATTTTATTGATTTGGATGCAGCCCAACAACATAGTAATCCGGTTACTTGGCTGAAGAG
>CAZFVP010000087.1:0-2503 GCA_964522345.1 uncultured Gammaproteobacteria bacterium
TCATTCAAGCAAAGCGCTTTCTTCTAATTCAGCAACGCTTTTCAAACGCCCCATTACCAAAGGCAACTCCTTTTTAAAAGTACTTGCGGCGACGGCATAGATCAAAAATCGCAATCGTCCCTTGAATACAACTTCGTGTGTAAAAACAGTTTGACCTGTCTCTAACTTTTCAAAATAACGTTTTAACTCTATCCTTTGGTAAAGCGGAACAAATAACGTTTCAGTAAAAGAGACTCCTTGAGTAACTTCACTTAGCGTGAAACGAGTTTTACTTGCGCCATCAGCTTTAATAACTCCTGTAGCACCCAATTCAAATTTTTGTCCGTCGTCTAGATAGGAGTACTCCAATAGAGTATCGAATTTCTTCCAATTTTCCACATCCGACCAAAGACGCCAAATAGTGCTTGGCTTGGCGGTTGTTTCAACAGAGTGTTTTAGACGATAGCCTTTTAATACCTGAACATCGTTATTAACAACATCAGATCCGAATGTATCTGGCGACCAACAACATAAGCTCAATGCTAACAAACATAATTTAGTAACATTAAACCACCTACTCATTTCAGGCTTAAGCCTACTGCGTCGCCGAGGTTGCCAATAAGGAAAGCAAATTAGTGATCTTCTCTAACACAGGATCACAACCTTCGATGGAATGTTGTTCCTTCATAAACGCTGGGTTCGGATACGCCAACCAAACCTTGCCATCGACGCTTTCCCATATAAGGGCTTTTTGAGGTAAGTCGATCGCAACCGTCGGAGCGCATTGCATCAATACCGTGCCAGCATTAGGGTTACCAAACAGAATTACCTCAGTCGCGTTAAGTTCTAAATCAACCCCCGCGGCATTGGCAGCGTGGTCAATGCGTGCAAACAAACGCAAGCCTTTATCTTCTACAAGCTGTACAAATTTATCAGCGGTGGCTTTTGCCGAATGCTGACTTTCTAGGGTAATTAAATGATCGTTGGCAAATGTAGACATAGTTAATAGTAGTAATGTAATAAAAGTAAGTAATCTCATGAATTCCATGACCGTTTAGCGCTAATCTATCTTTCATATAGAATAACAGCCTATCACGAAGGTTGCGCCTGCCTAAATTTTATTTATTAATCACGTGCGAGGCTTAAATATCGATAGATCAATTATTGACGGTATAAGAAGAGCTAGTCGATAATCGCTTGATAGGTCGCTAACTTCATCAGGTCGCCAATTGGGTAAGAACTCGAGGGAAACAATTGCGTATGCACAATCCCAACGATTTCTTCCTCAAGATCTACCCAGAATACCGTTGACGCCGCGCCTCCCCACCCGAAAGTTCCTATCGACACCGGCAAACCTGATGTGGCAGCGTTAGTAACCACTGAGCCTGTCAAGCCAAAGCCAACACCCCAACGTCTGCCGTAACCCGTTGTTGTCGCCGCTAGGCTGCTCAAAGGGTCCGCGGAGAAATTAGGAGTGAGATGATTAGACATCATAAATTCAACCGTTTTTCTACCAAGCAAACGCTTACCTTTGTACTCACCTCGATTGCCGAGCATTTGCGCAAAAGCCAAATAGTCGCTAACAGTGCCAACTAAACCTGACCCTCCCATTTCGATTTGAGGTAATTTTCCAAAGGGGCTTGTGTTAGTACCATCGACCGCTTTAACACCGCCTTCAGGGTTAGGCGTGTACATCACGGTAAAGCGATTCATTTTATCTTTCGGCACATAAAAATCGGTGTCGTGCATTTCCAATGGTTGAAAGATTCGCGTTTGCAGGAACTGCCTAAACGACATTCCCGACACCACCTCAACTAAACGCCCTAGCACATCCATTCCGACACTGTAGTTCCACCTTTCACCTGGCTGAGAGATAAGAGGCTGCTTAGCTAGCGCGCTAACCCACGCATCTAGGCTGGTCAAAGGCGACTGAGAGTCAGCCCCATAGACACCCGCTTCTTTATACATGGCAGAGACTTGAGAATCGATAAAATCGTAGGTCAAGCCTGATGTATGGGTCAGCAACTGATGAATTGTAATCGGCCGAGCTGACTCGGTAATCACTTTCCCGTCCTCCTCACCTACATAGACTCGCATGTCTTTAAATTCCGGCAGAAACTTTGATATCGGGTCGCTCAGTAAAAAATGCCCTTCCTCAAATAACATCATAACCGCGACACCGGTAACGGGTTTAGTTTGTGAATAAAGTCGAAAAATCGCATCCGTTCTCATCGGTTGCTGCGCATCAACATTGCTTAAACCATTTGCCTCAAAATGCACTACTTTGCCTTTTCGTGCGACTAGGCTTACCACGCCTGAAACTTTTTTCTCATCAATAAGTGTGCGCATACTAATACCAATATTAGATAAACGTTCGCTCGACATGCCAACGCTCTCTGCTCGGCTAATTCGCAATTCTTTAGCGTAAATGACGTGAATAGGCACCAACAATAAGACTAACAGCGAGGTACAAAACGAGGACGTTAGTAATCTGAAATTCATATTTTTACCGTTATTAGAAAAA
>CAZFVP010000087.1:2603-9083 GCA_964522345.1 uncultured Gammaproteobacteria bacterium
TTCAGACTGCGCCGAAACACATACAAAAAATGTGGCGACAAGGGTAAAAAAAATAGCGCGCCAGAATCGTAAAAGCGCCGAGTCAACCCCACTAGAATTATTCCTATCATATTCCAAATTAACAACCTCAGGCACTAACGTTTCGAGATTCAACAGCTAATACTATTTGCCACATCAGTTTTAGCGTTACAATATAAGTCATCGTAAGGGAAAAATAGTTGTTAATCGAGGGTTAAGGCAAGTACATTTATAATTAGTAATAATGTAACTCATCAACAAAACATGATCGTGCGAGCAATTAAAAGAGCAATAGGATTACTCATATTAAGCCAGTTAGGCGCATGCGCGGTAATGAGTAAACAAGAGTGCGTAAACGCAGATTGGCGCCAAGTTGGTTATCAAGTAGGCGTCGATGGTAACACCGATATCAGTCAAGCCTATAGTGCACGTGAGCGAGCTTGCTCAAAACACGGTGTCGAGGCTAATTGGCAACACTTCGAACAAGGGCACGCCGACGGAGTAGTTCAATATTGCCAGCTTGATAATGCAGTAGAACTAGGTGTACGCGGAGCAAGTCGCTCGATCGATAATCAAGTATGTTCAGAACGCGATTACCCCGGTTTTCGAGAAGCCTTTAATGTTGGTTATAAGCTCTACGCATTGCGCAAACTAGTTCAAGAGAGTGACTCAACTATTGCAAATTTAAATAGTAAGACTTATCGATACCAACAAGATATTCGACGTATTAATCATGACCTTGAGTCGGAAGACCTCGATAAATCTGAGCGCAAACGATTAAGGCAGGAACGCCGAAAAATACGCGCATACATATACGAATTAGACCAAGAAATAAAACAATGCAATAATCGACTATATCGCCAAAAATCAGCCGCTAGAAATTATTCAGACTATGTTTACCAAGACTATGTTTTTAGTTTGAACGACGAATTTGTTGACCCTCGTAAACCCAAACCTTTTGTGCCAAAGAAAAAGCAAAACGGTTTTGACGATCGTATCGATGAAATCTTAAATGAATAACATCACCACTTCGTATAGGCGATGAAAATCATGCTTTACGCTAAGGATTCAAGTTCATCTGTATAAACAACGCTCGAGCTTTCATGATGACCGGCTACTTTATTGAACTTTTCAATAGCCTCAAGTTACTTAGCCATAACTTTCAATAGTTTATGATAAATCGCGGTATTTTCGTAGACACCCGCGAACTCTTCAGCGCCTTTTCCGTACGCATAAACGGGAACCATCGTGGAGGTATGGCCGATAGATGAGAACGCATGACCTGCTTTGCTGTAGGGCCGTTCGCTGTTGATATCATGAGTTGGCAACGTAAGGCCACCAGTTTCATGATCCGCGGTAACTACCACCAAAGTATTACCATCTTTCTCGGCGAACTCCATTGCAGCGCCAACGGCTTGGTCAAAATCATACAGCTCGGTTATGGTGTAATCGAGGTCATTAGCATGGCCACCCCAGTCAATCTGAGAGCCTTCAACCATCATAAAAAAACCGTTTCCGCTTTGCCTATTTAAGAAGTCTATGCTCGGCTTAATTGAGTTAGGCAAGTAGTCACCCCGCCCTTTTTCTATCGATTCAGGGTGAGCACCAGCAGTGAAGTAACCCACTCTGCCAGTCGCTTTTTTAAGTGCTTTTAAGTCGTTAATAAAGGTAACACCTTTTGACTCCATTTCTTTGACTAAATCGCGGCCATCAGGCGTTCCGTATTTTACGTTGCTGCGCTTATCAAAGTGATCTTCTGCGCCGCCGATAAATAGAGTAACCGGCGCGTCGACCAACTCCTCGGCAATCGCATAATAGTTTTCACGGCTCTCAACATGAGCATAAAAGCTTGCCGGAGTGGCATGGGTAATGCCCGAGGTCGCAATTAATCCTGTGGCATAACCCTTAGCGGCTAGTAGTTCTAACAGCGTCTGCTTGGAGCGCCCATTGACGTCTAAACCAACCGCTCCATTGTTAGTTTTAACCCCGATTGAAAACGCTGTCGCACTCGCTGCCGAATCAGTAATTACCTCTTTCGCACTGGTGGTTTTGGTTAAACCTATGTAGGTCGCTTTCTCTAAATATAGCGGTTCTTCCCGTGTTTGCATCGCTTTGGAAACTTGAGCCAGACCCATGCCATCACCGATTAAGAAAATTACATTCTTTACGGGAGTTTTGTCTGCCTTAGCTTCTTGCTCAGATTTCTTTGAGCCTGAACATGCCATTACGCTTAAGCCAAGTATTATTACGACTATTTTTTTCATCACCAGATCTACTAAATATTTATCTTTAAACCATTTACGGTACTACACTGCTAGGACACTCGAGTAAAATCGCGAATATCAACCAATATGAACAAGACTATATCAGTTACGTTACAAAAATAATTACGCCTCCTATTTTCTATGAAGGTCCCTGCGAAAAACAGCAGCGTATATTCAAAAACAAGCGCTAATCTACCGTATAGCTGAGCTTACTATTATCATTGACGAGTTTTCCCCAATAATCATTGTAAGGGTGCACTTTAGTTGTTTTTTGCTGCTTCAAATCACTTAAGAGTCGGCCTTGATTGACCCAGTCAAAAACACCACCAGTAAGATTAAAAGATGCAATTGCACCATTTTCCGCTGGTGCTCCAGCCAGCTTGCTTGCCAATTCTGACGAGCGCCTACCAACTGAGCAGTAAAAAATTACGTGCTTACCATTAAACAAATCACCGTAATCTTCAATAAAGTCACCGGGGTCGATATCGGGCATTACTTGAATAGCGCCTTCTAAATGACTTACGTCAAATTCTTCTGGCTCCCGGACATCAAACACCACTACCTCACCAAGCTTAAGTTTGGAAAATTGAGCTGGGCTAATGTGTAATACAGACGGATAGTCTTGTTCAATTACAGTATGAATGCGTTCTAACGAACGTGTATTGTCAGTGGGTTGAAAAACCAAGGTCAGCCCACAGACAGTCAAGATTAATGCCAGAAAACTAATAGCAAGAGGTAGGCTTAGTTGGCGTGGCATAAGTCAATTAACTTAAGGCAAGCGAATACTGCGCTGATGAATCATACACACTCACCATTTCACAATGATATTCATATGCCCCTTTTCACGACGAATTTGCAGTGGCTTCCAGAATACAACTAAGTCTTTAATTAAAAAACCCATCACCAAAGTAAATAATAAAACAACACTAAATGCGATATCGCTCAACACGATAATATGCGTATTGCCAACGAAGAATAACAAAAAACCAATCAGCAACAAGCTTACACCCGCTAAGGATTCCAAACACAAACATCGGCTTTCTACCACGTTGGGCTGTTTACCTTTACTGCTTGACAATAGCTTTAGTGATAACAAACTTAAGTCACGAATCAAGCTTTGAATAAACGTAATTGAGGCCAGCCAGATCACTCCAAGCCCAATAGACCATTGCGAGGGTATTAAGTCACCTAAAAAGTAAGCGGCAATAGGCGCAAGCAAGATCAGGCTTAATTCTAGTTTCTCCGGCGTCGTCATTACTATGCGAGGCGACGCTCTATAAACTTGTCAGGTACCAATAAAGGGTTCTCAGGTAAATGGGCAGACACTCGCTTCGCCCAAGCATTAATCTCGGGCTCATCTAACCAGAAGGACTTGGCGCGCATGCCCATCATATAAGCGTTTACTACAATCGGAAAAGCCGACAAATCCGCCATAGTAAGTTGTGAACGGCCAGCAAAAAAGTCACCCCCTGCTAAGTGCTCGATAAACTCTTGTTGCAAACGCTTTATCATATTGTCCATCGACTCAGTCAAGTCTAATTGCTCAACCATATTAACGATAAACGGTGCGCGCTTAACACCAAAAGGCCAAATCAGGCGCACAAAACGAGGTAAGGGCGTTGCGTCGCTGACGGCTCTGGATAGCTTCCAACCATTTCTAATAGAATTGTAACTGCTTTGCCATTCATAAGCGCCACGAAACATACCAGTGATTAAAGAATCACTCACCCATTTGTCGATTTCGAGCACACGCTCTCGCTCAGATTCATCACCTGGCAACATCGGTTTGTCTGGGTAAGCTTCATCAAGCCATAAACCTAATTCACTAGACTCCTTTCGCCATTCGTTACCGATTTGCAACACGGGCACTTGGCGTTGGCGAGTAAATTTAATCTGGTCATTAGTTAAGGGGTTAACGCCAACGAATTTAAACTCCAATTCTTTGTACTTCAAATAGCAGCCTACTTTTTGCCCATAAGGGCTAGTCGGGTAGGAAAATAACTGAATATGACTCATTAGTTAACCCGTGATGGTAGTGATTTTGGATCTAAATTGATCATCTTGCTCTTTAGACAAGTGCGCTTTGGGAGCTTGATTAACCGTCCAATCATAGTTCAGGAATTTAACACGGTAATCGGTCGGTATTGCATTGCTGCGATACTGGTTCACATAAGGTACTAAGTCTTGTTTTTTGCCGGACGCGACGTAATCTTTTGTGTAGAACTTCATTATTCCAGATAAAAATACTATTTTCTTGTCCGTTGATACCTCTATGTGCTTGGGCTTGTTAAAAAACTCGACTGCAGCCGACTGCAAATCAGCCTCTAATGATTCAGGCGCAAACACTTTCTTTGGCAAACGTGGGCAGTCTACCACCATGCAATTGAGCACAAAATGTATTCGAGGCTCATTTAACTTGCGAATCACTTTATTTTCGTAATCATACAAATTAGTTTTCTTGCCACCTATGACAACTCTACGAAACTTGAAAAACGAAGCACGCTTTAACAAAGAACTTAAGTTCGCTGGAATACCCCGCTCAATGATGCCCTTCATAGCTAAAGCGTTGTAGGTATTAATGTGATACGCCAATACATGTTCTTTAGTTGGAAACAAGTCTGGGTGGCTCGCGGGACTAACTTTCCCAACTGCGTCAACGAAACGCTGCAGTCGTTCTGTGTCTTTCGCGAGCGAGATAAAATCAGTACGGCCTTGATCATCAACAAAACGATCAAGCGTTGCCGACCAATCGCCAAGGCTAGCTTCGTACGGGTTAGATTTTACATCTAAGGCATATGCAGTATTTATAGCGCTTAACATTATCAATAAGGTAACAATCTTTGCAAAGCTTGTGCAATTAGAAAGCAATTTAAAAAAACTCATAGTAAAACTCATAGTGAAACTTTAGGCGCTAACAGCGACTTTTATCGGGAGGGGCTTGTATTGCAAACGGGTTCCATCTGCTCGGGTAATATCTAGTGGACGCAAAATATAATCATCTCTCTGAGCGTTATGTTGACACATCGACACCGGCCCTTGGTCAGTCATGACCATGAATGAACAACCGTCAATCCGTTCTTGCACCAGCTCCTGCGCGTCCATGAAGTTTTGCACAAAAAAGGTCAGTTGATTTACTTTTCCACGCGCTTTGAATAAATCTTTTGCGATAGCGCGACCTCGTTTGTATGTGTGGCTCGCTATGCGTCCCCACCAACGTGGGCGAGCAATGAGTGCGCCTAAAAATTGAGCGGCGATCAAAACTTTACGTTGCTGTCGGTCCCACGAGATATGTTCAAAGTCGTTAAGGAAATCGGCAAAGAACACTTTGTCATCGACCAAGGAATGGATTGTGTTATTCACCACCAATGTTGGCATATAGAAGTGGCAATCGCTATGGCCAACCTGAACGACGTCCCACGGTAGGTCTGGTGACGAACCTTTTTCAATTTGGTCACAAACAGACTGTTTATTAATCACAATATCTCGTTCGCGCCACTCTCCACGGCCAGTGTCGGCTTGCAACTGAAACGACACCAAACCGATTTGATCTGCTCGATGACGAAAGAACTCTACCAACTTAGGGATCTCTGAAAAGTTACCAATATGGACCGTGGTGTTAAAAATCACCATTAAGCCTAGGCCCTTGGTTCGGTCAATGTATTCTTGTCGAATACCATTTAAATCGACCTCTAATTCAACTTCTACTCCTTCCACTTTACGGCGTTGAGTTGTATCAACATGAAAAGCCACATCTCGCAGGCCTGCCTCTGCAAGCTTAGCTAACAATTTGCGTGTGGCGCCAATGCCATTGGTAAACAACGCGGCGTATAAGCCAATATCATTAGCGTATCGAACAATCTCTATCAATTCAGAGTGCTTACGTAATGTTGGGTCACCGCCAGTGATTTGTACATGCGTACCCTTACCGTAATGCTGGATTACATCATCTAAACGACGAAACACCTCTTCTATTGGAATGTCTGCCACCTGTTGCGAATGCTCAGACAAATAGCACAAAGTGCAATCCAAATTACACTTCTGAGTAATCTCAACCGCCACACAACCTATGGTTTGCAAACGCCCCAAGATTTGATTCGGCGTGAACAATTCACCCATACGTGTCTGAGTCTCACCAAGCTGCGTTACGCGAGGTATTTCTACAGGTTGTTCAATTTTTATTGAAGAAATGCGGGCCATT
>CAZFVP010000088.1:0-9083 GCA_964522345.1 uncultured Gammaproteobacteria bacterium
AGCATCCTTGCTAACAACACGTCCATTCCACGAAATTTTTCGTTGATGCCATCAAAGCTGGTGAGTCAGAACACGTTTAATTAAACACTGCGCAGTACAAAAATTAGCCACTCGTTAGGTGAGCCGGCCACAGAGAGCACAATACGCGCACGCGATTAAAATTAACGCACTAGATTAAACACTGAACTAACTTGCTTGCGATAGCTCAACCTCTCCACCTAGCTCCAACATGCGTAAAGCAGTATCAATCATACGATTTGAAAAGCCCCACTCATTGTCATACCAAGCTAATATCTTAACCATGTTTCCAAACACTCTCGTTTGAGTAACATCGGCAATGCTCGATGCCGGGTTATGGTTAAAATCACTGGAAACAAGTGGCAAGGTGTTAATTTTAAACACGCCGCCCGACGACTTGTCGGAGGCGGCCTGTAAAATTTCATTCACTTCTTCAACCGTGGTCTCTCGACCAACGTTTACGGTTAGATCTAATAAAGAAACGTTAAGAGTAGGTACTCTAACGGATAAGCCATCCAGCTTGCCATCTAAGTCAGGAACCACTAAGCCTATTGCGGCAGCGGCACCAGTCTTTGATGGAATCATTGAATGAGCCGCCGCGCGAGCACGACGCAGATCAGTGTGATATACATCATTTAAACGTTGGTCATTTGTGTAGGCATGCACGGTATTAGCCAAGCCCTTCTCTATAAGCAATTCGTCATGCAAAGCCTTTGCTATTGGTGCTAAGCAGTTAGTTGTGCATGACGCATTTGAAACCAAAGAATCACTTGGCTTAAGAACGCTGTCGTTAACACCAAAAACTACCGTTGCATCTAAATTTTTACCTGGAGCAGATACCAACACCTTCTTAGCACCAGCGTCGATATGCGCACCGGCACCATCACGAGTGGTGAAGAAACCGGTACATTCTAAAACCAGATCCACACCTAATTCAGCCCATGGTAAATCTGCTGGGTTACGCTCCGCCAATACTCTGATTTTGTCGCCACTTACTATAAGTGACTCGCCTTCAACACCAACTTCCTTAGAAAACTCACCATGCACGGTGTCGTACTTTAAAAGGTGGGCATTAATCGCAGCTTCGCCTAAGTCATTAATTGCAACAACTTGAATTTGCTCGTTCTTGTTGTATTCATACATCGCGCGCAGAACATTGCGGCCTATACGTCCAAAACCATTAATCGCTATCTTATACATGATGTTTTCTTCTCATTAGCTGCCAGCGTTATCGCTTGATACTGACAATAAATAGGTTATCTCTAAAACTTAGTAGCAACTCACGATTAAGTCGAATATTGCAACTGAGTAGTCAAATCACATTATATATTGTAATTTTATTTCAATAAAGATCCTAAGCTTACTTATTTATGTAATTATACTACATTTGTGCTTGTTTTGTATGATATATAAGATGAAAATAAATTTCACCTGTAAAATCAATAAATTGAAGCCTTTAGCAACATAAAGCAAAAATTTGGCTAGAGTTTCTAGAATAATTGGCTACTATTGAAACCTAGTTACAGAAAAATGAAAATGGTGTTCGCTGGCAACTGCCAGAAACCCGATAGGAACAAAGCCATGCATGCACAAGCATCTTTACTACAGTTGATGAGTAGTGACCAAGTTCGACTCAGCAAATCGGACAAAAAGCTTGCGGCTATTATTCGTGATAACCCGGGCTCAGTTATTCATAAATCGATCGCGTCTTTGGCCATGCAAGCGGAGGTAAGTGAACCGACAGTTAATCGCTTTTGTCATAAATTGGGCTGCGATGGCTACCCTGATTTCAAATTAAGGCTAGCGCAAGAAATCTCGTCTAACGGCCGTCTTTTTGTCGAGAATCTTGATCGCAATGACAGCACCAGCATGGTGATCAGCAAAATCATGGCCTCGATCCAAAGCAGTATTCAATCACTCGGTAATACCATTCGCCCCGAATCACTAGAGGCCGCTGCGAACGCAATTGCTAATTGTAAGAGTGTCAACTTCTTTGGTATGGGCGCATCTAGCTCTGTCGCGCTCGACGCGCAACATAAGTTTTTCCGTTTCGGCATGCCAGTCATTGCTCATACCGACTTTATAAATCAACGTATGATGTGCTCCATGCTTGATAAAGATGATGTAGGGGTTTTCATTTCGTATACAGGTCGTACCGACGCGATGATTGTCAATGCAGAATTAGCACGAGCTCGGGGCGCGACCATTATTGGCATCACGTCGCAGGGTTCTTTGTTGTCTGGGCAATGTGATTTCGTATTAAATTCAATCACAGCAGAAGACACCGATCTCTTTACTCCAATGACCTCCCGAATAATACACCTTGCGGTAATCGATATGTTAGCGACCAGCGTTGCGCTTAAGATGGGCAGCGCAGTTGAAGAAAATATTAAATCGATTAAAAAGAACCTCGCCGCGACACGAACCGACCGCTACTAGCGCGAGTGAAACAGTTATAATGCAGAGGTAAATCACTAATCACGGCAGTAACACTTATATGAGCCTCGACAATATTCGCATCGTTTTAGTGCGCACCTTTCATCCAGGCAATATTGGTTCAGCCGCCCGCTCAATGAAAACGATGGGCTTGAGTGACCTAGCACTAGTCGCTCCTAGAGATTACCCGTCTAGCGACGCTGAGAAGATGGCTGCCGGTGCCAGCGATGTATTAGCCAATGCCCGCGTACATCGGTCGATTGCCGATGCGATTAAGGACTGCACAGCGGTTATTGCTAGTACGGCTCGACCAAGAGGTTATGATTTACCAGAAGTAAGCCCTGAGGAGGCGGCTGAAATTTTACTTAGTGGCGCTAAACGCGAGCCGGTGGCACTCATGTTTGGCCCTGAACGTATGGGCTTACATAACAAAGATATTCAGCTCGCTAAGTACCGAGTAACCATACCCGCTAACCCTGAGTACAGTTCCTTAAATATGGCATCGGCAGTACAGACGCTAAGCTATGAAATTTTTAAAACATCACAAATATCAAACTCTCCAAAAACAACACGGGCTGCTCGTGAACTACCAAGTTCGTATGATATTGAAATGTTTTATCAACACCTTGAAACGGTGCTAAAAGAGATATCCTTTCTCAGGCCTCACCAAGGCGAAACCCTACAGCGCCTTCGCCAGTTAACTAGCCGCGCCGAGCCAGACATTTTAGAACTCAACATTCTTAGAGGCATTCTTAGCTCTACTCAAAAAGCTATCATCAAAACAAGTAAATGATAAAAAAGGCTGAGCTAGGGCAACACTGTCAAAAATTTAAACAAAAAGGCCTTAACAGTAAACATGTTAAGGCCTATAGAAGTTATATGCGCATTATAGCAAACGCGGTTAGCACTGTTTAAGCGCTAGTCACCAACTTTAAGTTTCCCGCCAGTACCAAGCCCACCTTCAATTTGTTGAGCTTTGTAATTTCTTAAAGACTTAACCATATTATTATATGAGTCAGCAAACGCCGCGACAATAATCTTACCTTCTGGTGTACTGGTATAACCACCCAAAGCACCACCGGCACTGCGAGTAAAACCAGCCAAACCCACGCCGATATTGTATCGCTTAGCTTCACCAACCGAAGCCGAAATTTGAACGCTCGAACGGTTGTCTATCAACAACAACGTAGTCGCTGCTTGCTTACGTTTTAACTTTCCCGCTACGCCACCTAAGACTGGTGCTTGCTTCCTTATAAAGCCACCTACCGCAGCGCCAATGCCGCCGGTTTTTTGCGAAAACTGAATACTTGGACTCATTGTAAAATCAGCCGAGACCAATTGGCCTTTTTGAAATTCACTGCCTTTGCGTAATTCACCAGATTCTTGCAAACGTCGCTCTTCAATAACGTTATTAAATGCTCTACCTCGTTCCACAATAACAAAGCAATTAGACTGTTGAATCATCAACCTCAAAACCGGCACAGTACTGCCCAATGATGGATAACGGCCATAGTAACTACGCCACCAGGTTGACTGCTGGTCTTCATCAACACCCAATGTGCCTAGGGGCTGATCGCAATATTCTAATTTAGGGTTAGCATCGGCCGCGTTTGCGCCTCCGGCAGCTCCTGACTGAGCCATACTATTTACACTAATTCCAAACAACAAGACGATGCTTGTGAGGTTAATAAATAGCGTCGTAATTTTTTTGCTTCATCCTTTTTACCAATTTTGTAGGGAGTATTTAATTATACCAAGTCTACTATTATATCAGTTACAGAAACAGCCAATTAAAAATATTGAAATTATACATATTGCCAATAAGTATCTTTAAAACTAGGCAATATCAATGCCTTAGTCCAATAGTGACCACCATGCAAAAAAAGGCCGCTCTATTTCAAACGTACATACTTCAAACACACTAGCTCAAATAAGACTCTTACTGAAAAATTCAGTCACTTAGTGGAATATAAGGAAATATCAATCGAAACAGCATAAAAATAGCGGTGCTTTCATAAAAATAGACCTCTCAATGTAACTATTTTTACTCGAATTCAGTCATAATTGACATATTACGTTAAACGACATTCGGACCAGTGTATTTACTCGTCTGAAAGACCTACATTCATTGGAATTTATTATGACTGATCAAATACGCGAAGAATACGGTTCTTCGGCTGAAGCTATCGAACACCACTATGGTACTGGTAACGACTATTTCGCCTTATGGCTAGGCGAAACCATGGCTTACTCGAGTGCACTGTGGGACGACGATGACGAAAACCAAAGTCTTGACGAGGCACAACGAGCCAAGATTCACTACCATTGCCAACAAGCTCGAGCTGACAAAGCTAAGAGTGTATTAGATATTGGTTGCGGCTGGGCAAGTGTACTAATGCCCCTTGCAAACCACTATAATGTTGAGAACGTAGTCGGGCTAACATTAAGCGAAAGCCAAGAAAATTGGATTAACGGTTTAAAGCACCCCAATGTAGAGGCGCGTTTAGAAAGCTGGAAAGATCACGACCCTGATGCTAAATATGATTCGATTATTTCAATTGGTGCGTTTGAACACTTTGCTAAATTAGGTTCTACTTCTGAAGAGAAAGTTGAATTTTATCGTGAATTTTTCCGCAAGTGCCATGGCTGGCTCGATTCTAGAGGCCATATGTCACTACAAACAGTTGCCTATGGGAACGCCTTGCCAGGCAGTTTTGACCCATTTCTTGCCGCTGAGATCTTTCCCGAGACAGACACTCCGTTTCTAGCGGAGATTGCCAAAGGTTGTGAGCATTTATTCCACGTTATGACCTTGCGCAATGATGCTGAGCATTACCGTCGCACTCTAAGAGCTTGGTACAATAATATTCGTCAAAATCGCGCACGTTGTGTTGAACTCAAAGGAGAAGAAGAAGTCGCTCGATTTGAAAAATATCTACGCTTATGTTCGTACATGTACGAGGTTGGCGGTCTCGAGTTATACCGAATTACTTTTCGTAAAATCGATAAGCCTAAGCGTTTTTAAGAAACCTATTTTATATTTATAAACCCTTGACCATTCTTAAGGCGAGCTTAAATTAATAGAATTTAGTCTCACCTTCTGGCCTAGTTTTAAAGCGCTTGTGCACCCATAGGTATTGCTCAGGCGCTTTGCGAACCATCTCCTCTATCGCTCGATTCATTGCGGCCGTATCTTTTTCTTCGTCCCCACTGGCCAACCCTTCTATGCGAGTTCCCAACTCAACTGCATAACCTCTTCCCCAAGGTAAAATGCTATTTCGGCACGGAATCACTACTGCATTGGTGGTCAAAATAAATTTAGCCAGTGCCGGCGTGGTCGAAGCAGCTGTATGAAAAAAAGGCGCGAACACTCCCTTGCGACCAGCGTCTTGATCTGGTGAGTATGACATGGGGTAGCCTTTACGCAATTCTCTTAACAAGGTCCGTAGCGGCTGTTTGCGCTCAAACATAAGCCCGCCAGAACTAAAGCGTTGACGCCCTCTCAGTGCAACCGTGTTCATAAGGCTGTTTTTCATGTACTGATAAACGCCTATCATAGGCCGTTCACGTTGTAAGGCCAAACCAGACACCTCTAATGACATAAAGTGCGGTGCTAGTAACACAATGTTATGCCCTTCGGCAATAGCAGCATCGTAGTCTTCTCGACCGGAGATGGTCACTAGTCGATCAAAACGGGCTGGGCTAATCCACCAGTTCATGCATGTAGTCATCACAGAATGACCAAGCATGCAGTAATGCAGCCAATTAATTTTTTTTTGCTCGCCCTCGCTCAACTCAGGAAAACACACAGATATGTTTTTCAGAGCAATCTTGCGTCGGCTAACATGCAATAAATAAAACAAAGTGCCAATAATGTAACCAAGCACGGCCAACACTGGTAAGGGCAATATTGAAAGTATCCGCATCACACCTAAGCCCAACCACGTGGGCCAATAACGTGGGCCTAAATAAAACCTCAGGTCTGGATTAGACGTTCTTTTAGACTCTCCCGCATTCATTCGGAGGAAGCCTAGGTTTGGTCTGCAATCTTATTCATCGCCTGCATGATACGCTGCGGGCTGATTTCGATGTTTTGTTGAAACTTAATCTCATCTTTTTGATAAAGCTTACGACAATAAAAATGCCGTTTCTTTCCAGAAGTAGTCCGTGGAATCTCACGCGAGCGAGATAACAACATGCGGTTAATTGGGAAAGCCTCTTTCGGAATAGCCACCAATAAAGCATCGATATTTTGATCTTCGATTGGCGCATGTCGCTCAACTAAAACAACAATATCACTATTAGGGTTATGGATATCTGTTTCAAAAACAGCGATATGTTCATGTGAAATATCTAAAATCTCCGCCAATTGCTCTTCTAAGGCGCTCACTAAATAGTTTTCACCATTGCGAATGATTAAGTTTTTAAGGCGCTCAAGAATATAAAGTTCACCATCAACAATAGTACCCATATCACCAGTGCGCAATCGCCCATCTGGAAAACGGTCTACCAAACCACTGTGTTCACCCGACACATAGCCCATCGCTACCGATGACCCTGAAAGAGCAATTTCCCCGGCTATTCCTTCACCGCTAACATTTTCGCCATCTTCATCAACGATCTCGATTAACATATCCTCAATTGCGATACCCGCAGTACAAACCGCCATCGCTGCGCCAGGGTCGTAGCTATGCATTGCATCGTCATTAATGTTCATTCGGCTCAATAGCTTTATCGGCTCGCCAATGCCAATAGAGTCAGCATCTAAACATATAAACTGAGGAACCTTATGTGGAGTAATACTAGTAATAATTGTCGATTCAGCTAAACCATACGCAGGCCGAATGACAATAGGAGTTATGCCACAGGGTGTAAATTTTTCTAAAAACGAGGCAACGGTTGACACTCTTATCGGCTCTGCACCAATAAATAAATGCTTAACATGGCGTAAATCTAACGCAGCAACGTCTTTTTCTGAGACTAAGCGAGAACAGTAATCAAAGCCAAAATTTGGTGCAGTAGCAACAGTGCATTTATGCTCATGCATGGTTTTCAACCATAATGCTGGGCGCTTAACGAACTGTGTAGGCGTCATAATGAACAGAGTGTAGTTATTGCAAAAGCTAAACAATACTGCGCCAACCAAACCCATATCGTGAAACAGGGGCAACCAGCTCGCCATACGCTCGTCGTCGCTCATATCGACGGATTTCTTAATGCCCACGATGTTCGCTAAAATATTGCTATGCGAAATCGATACCGCTTTATGATCACCAGTTGATGAGCTGGTGGTTTGAAAAAATGCAATATCCTCAGGCCTTGGTTGATGATTTGTCGCCGACGAATCAGCTTCATCCCACTCACCTTCAGGGTCTGCACTTAACCTAATAGTTGCTATCTCCTCAGGAATTTCATCATGGAACTTCTCGGTTAGCCCCTCTTCAAGCACCAACATCGCTGGCTCAGCAAACGCGAAACCCCAATGCTTAATTCGCTCCGATAACGCTTCGTGGCTGCCCAATGATAACGGCATTGGAAAAATCATCGGAATAGCCCCGACAGAAATAGCACCGTAAAACGCCACTAAGGTTGCATAGGGAGAATGGCACGCAATCATGACCACGTTATCACTAATTTGGTCGGATGATTCTTTTTGTGCTAGTAATTTAGCGCCAAAGGCAAAAGCACGTTTACTAAGGCTCGCATAACTAACCGGAAAATAACTCTTTTGTGAGCCATTCCAACATTGTAACTCGGAGAGAGTGTCGCTATTTGGGCTGCATAAGCCGCGCGCATGCTCGTTCATCACTTCGAGCAAAGTAGAGCTTGTCATAAAATTTAATCGCCAGTTTTTGCTTGAATCAATGTCACAATATCGCTGATAGTTGCCACGTTTGCAGACTCAGCATCAGACAGTTCAATATCAAACGCCTCTTCAATTACCAAAATCAATTCGATACGAGCGAAAGAGTCTAAACCGCTATCTTCTAGGTTTAAGTCTGGGCGAATGTCATCCGCGTTTAATTTTGTCTTCGCTGCGATTAATTCGCTCAATTTTTGACTAATAGTGTTTTGGTCCACTTGGAACTCCATTGTTAGAAATTATTTATGTTGTTTTACAATAAGGCTTTACTGCATTTTTAATAGAGCTTCGCTAATAGGCCTTGGATCAGCCGTTAATCAATCTTTGGGCATGCTAATTTAAGTCTTATTTTCGATAACTACTCATTAATTTAACAGAGTGGATATCCGATTGGGCCATAGTATATCGGGCTTGAAGTGAATCTCAAGCTATATAGCAACGGTGCCTAATTTATCGTTGTCAGGTATGATACAAACCTGAACCTGTCCACAACTTATTCGAATACGTGGTGTAGTGTGCGAACGCCGTTAAAATTTATAATTATCCCCTATTTGCTAAAATTTGTCGTAGTGCTAATTACCGCAACCTGCCGAGTGCGTAACCACAATAGATCAGCTTATGATGCACTTTCAGAGTCAAATGGCTCGTTTATATTGAGCATGTGGCACAACTGTTCGACAATCGCCGGTTGGGTAATGCGTAATCAAAACGTTACCGTGATGGTGAGCGACAGTCGCGATGGCGAATATGTATCACGTTTTGCTAA
>CAZFVP010000089.1:0-4699 GCA_964522345.1 uncultured Gammaproteobacteria bacterium
CGTTCGGCTTCTGGGTATTTTTTCAGTTGCGACATCAGCAATGCCATAACGTAATTAGCATCAGAATGGTTAGAACTAACACTTAAAGCTTTTTTCAAAGAGTCGCGCGCCGTAGAATATTGCCCTTGCTCCATATAGCTTCGAGCTAGTTTCGTATGAATCAATGCTTTCTCATCTGCGTTCTTTCGCACACTACTAACACTCGTTGGTGCATTTGATACATTTGGCGAACTGCTTGTTGTTGCAGTCGTGCAGGCACATAGGAAGCTGACCAAAATCAAAGTAAAAAGCAACTTAAAAGGTGTTGAACTGACGTATCTTATTTTTTTCGACATAACGTTCATTGTATTTTTTCCGCTTGCTTTTGTCTAAATTTTTCCGCTCGACGTGTCCGGTCCATCACATCGCCCGCAAGTTGGCCACATGCAGCTTCAATGTCATCACCACGGGTTTTGCGCACGGTGACAATAGTTCCTGCGTTATGCAGTATGTCTCTAAAGCGATTTATTCGTGAATTCGATGAGCGTTCGTAATCAATTCCATCAAACGTATTAAATGGAATCAAATTAACCTTACCAGGGACTGTTTTCATTAGTTCTGCCAATTGATGGGCATGTTCTAGCTCATCATTTACACCCTGTAGCATTACATACTCAAATGTAATTCGAGCTCGATTAGAGTCTGCAACATATCGATTGCACGCGTCTAATAGTGTTTTTATAGGATACTTCTTATTCAAAGGCACCAGCTCATTTCTAAGCTCATCATTGGGTGCATGTAGAGAGACTGCCAAACTGACAGGGCACGCTTCTTTAAGTTCATCTATTTTCGGCACTACTCCTGCGGTACTAAGAGTAATGCGGCGCTTTGACAAGCCAAAACAAAAATCGTCTTGCATGATTTTCATCGCAGAGATCACGTTATCGAAATTCATCAACGGCTCGCCCATACCCATCATGACTACATTGCTCACTATTCGCTCATCAGTTTTATATTGTTTAGCCAGCATGTGTTTCGCTAGCCAAACTTGACCAATAATCTCAGCAGTACTTAAATCTCGGTTGTAACCTTGTTTTCCAGTAGCACAAAATGAACAATTTAAAGTACAACCAACCTGCGAAGAGACGCATAAGGTTCCACGAGTTTCCTCAGGAATAAACACCATTTCGATGGCACTCTTTCCAGGCACTTTCAGTAGCCATTTGCGAGTACCATCTTCAGATAAAGTATCTGAGATAATTTCGGGAACTGAAACTTGCGCTACTTCATTTAAGCTGGCGCGCAATGCTTTGCTTAGATTAGTCATCTCGCTAAAGTCACTGACGCCAACTTGGTGGATCCATTTCATTACTTGCGATGCACGAAACGATTTTTCACCGATAGAGGCGAAATAAGCCTCCATAGCTTCACGATCTAGCCCCATTAAGTTGGTCGGCTGCTGTGTTAAGTCGTTCATAATCATATGTAATGAATAGTGCGTCCGCTAAAAACCTGGTTATCTAGAGCTCTAGCGCTAAGTTTTTAACTTTTCGTTTAACAATTTAGCCTCTAACGAGTACGAGGGCAAACGCCGTCTGTTCCAAAGAAGAATTCAATTTCTTGCGCAGCCGTTTCAGGCGCATCTGAACCGTGACATGCGTTCTCATCAATACTGCTCGCAAAGTCTGCGCGAATCGTGCCCGGAGCGGCTTCAGCTGGATTAGTTGCACCCATTACATCACGATGTGCGGCAATCGCATTTTCGCCTTCAAGAACTTGCACTTGAACTGGACCAGATGTCATAAAAGACACCAAATCACCATAGAATGGGCGCTCTTTATGAACAGCGTAGAATTCACCAGCTTGCTCGTCACTCAAATGCATCATTCGAGACGCAACAACGTGTAAGCCTGCTTTTTCAAAACGTGAGTAGATTTCGCCAATTACGTTTTTTGCAACTGCGTCGGGTTTAATGATTGAGAGAGTACGTTCAACAGCCATTTTAAGACTCCAAATTTTTAAATAAGTTGATATTTTTTAAACACAAGACAACATTACTAATGATCAATCTTGTCGGGGCGCACATTCTACCGCTTAGTCAGTGTAAATACTAACCTTGAGCGTTGATAAATGACGCGGCCGGATATCTTTTATACGCGAAAACCCATTTTCTAATAAGCCTTCAACGGAGTTAACGATTAGCATGGACGGCCGACCAAAAATTCACCTTCGATTGTTTCGTAAGACACTTTAAGCCACTGCCCTTGGGTAACCTGCGAACTCGGAACCAATACCGCCAAATACTCTTCAGCACGACACATAGTATAACCTTCTCGCTTAGACGTTTTTTCCGGTAAAACCCATGAACTCTTACCGAGTCTGGACCTTCGCAATGCATGTTGAATAGGCTCCGCGGCTTTACGTAAACGAAGATTACGTTCTTTTCTCTGCGCTACGGAAACTTGTCTACTCAATGGAATTCTCGCCGCAGGCGTGCCTTCACGTTCTGAATACGAAAAAGTGTGCGGGAAAGCAACTTGAATGTCTTTTAACATCTGCTCGGTATCAAGGTATTGCGATTCTGTTTCAGTCGGAAAACCAACCATTACATCTGCACTAATGACTAATTCAGGTAAATACTTACGCAACGCCCTTATTCGTTCTCTAACATGTTCAGCATCATAACGCCGCTTCATTCGCTTTAAGATTAAGGTGTTACCACTCTGTAGAGAGAGGTGCATATGTGGGCATATACGTGGTTCTCTAGACCATAATTTTATCAGTCGATCGGTAATATGATGCGGGTCTATTGAACTTAATCGAATCCGAAACGGATTTTGCGGATCACATTCGAGTTCTAACAACTCTTCAAGTAAGTCAGTTAGGTCAAAATTACGGCTCTCGTCGAGAGTAAGGTCGCTGCCATAGGCTCCTAAGTCAACGCCACAAATAACTATTTCAGGGTAACCATTAAGCACTAGTCGTTGCACTTGCCTTTTTATTAAACTGGGAGGCAAAGAGCGGCTCGGGCCACGTGCCACATGAATAATACAAAACGTACACCCCTGATCACAGCCCTGTTGTATTTGCACAAACGCACGAGTGTGCGCCTCATACCCAGCGAGTAATTGATTCGGAAGGCTGACATGTTGATCTAAATCGCCAACCATTATTTTGGGCAATTCATTTTTTTCTAATTGAGGCAGCAACTTATTAGTGTCTAACTTACGATCATTGCCCAAGACCAAATCAACACCGGGTATTTTCGCGCACGCCTCCGGATCCATTTGTGCGTAACACCCGGTGACCACTACCAGCGCATCAGGGTTCCTCTTGACTGCTTTTCGAACTTCTTGGCGGGCTTGTCGGTCTGCCTCACGAGTGACTGTGCAAGTATTAATTAGATATAAGTCAGCGGGCTCAGTACTTGCAACAAGACTCCAATCATCTGTTTTTAAAGTTTCACCAATTAATTCACTTTCATAAGTATTAACTTTACAACCTAAAGTCGTTATTCCAACCCGTTTTGTTAACTCTGAAGTCGGCTTTAATGACTTCTTAGTCGACGTATCTGGCACCGATAGTTTCTTAGCAAAATGCTCTAGCTTGATCTCAAAATTACTCATAACACTTATATGCAATAAACAGAAAAAGCGGCATTAGCCGCTTTTTCCTCTTTATGCAAGTTTAGCTTTTACGTTTATATTCTACTTAATCAAGTAACGAAGGCCGGCGCTAAACAGACGATTATTTGAGATTGAATCTAAATTCTCAGAATCGCTATCAAACACACGCCCTTCTAAAAACCACTGGAGGTTACTCTTACCGATATCACCACCAACAATTCCGTAAAGTGACGCTTCAGTAAAGTCACTGTCGTCAATATCCCAAGCCCCTATACCAGCGCCAATAAACGCTCTCTGGCTAAGTTTATGTTCTACTCCAAAATCAACCGAAAAATTTTCCTCAGGGAAAACATTCCCATCGTTTACACCTTGACGTTCAAGATAAGAAACCTGACCAACAAGTGACGTTTTAGCCGTTAACGCTTTTAATAGACCTGCTCGAACACCAATTACGCCAGACGAATCGCGAACATCTTCAGACCACGAGATCTCAAACCTTGGACGAGTCTCTGAACCTGCGAAAGCGCCTATAAATGGAACTAACCCGAGTGGCGCAGCGCTTTTAGCCACTGGCTCTACTACCTCGGCGGCTGCAGGGGCCGGGGCTGCGGGCACAATTGCGGCAACAGGCGCCGGTTCAGTACATGCACTTGATGTATCAACTTCAACCGATATCAAAGAAACATTGCAACACGCTTTAGGTATTGCCATATGATAGATTTGACAACCGCTTCGAAGGTCAAGTTGAAAACCTTCAAACGATTTAGCACCGGCCCATTCTCGATAGCGATTGGCGACATATTTGCCATTTTTCTTTGCACCGGTCCATAACAGTCTAGTGCCTATTGGATAAGCCCGCTCGACCATCTCACCATTGGCAACCGCGGCCAAAAGATCATCGGCGCTGCCCGTCCAACCTGAATCGGTAAGAATATCTCGTATTTTCGACGGGTTATTAGCAAAAAATTCTTGCAGCTGCTCAGGTGTCTCAACACCACCGGCACATACCGCTTGAGATGTACCCAATCGGGTGATTTTCTTGTATTGCTGAGCTGAAGCTACTTGACTATTTAAGGTCAATGCAAGCAACGTAG
>CAZFVP010000089.1:4799-6216 GCA_964522345.1 uncultured Gammaproteobacteria bacterium
CTATTCTAGGGCTTTTCAGCCAAAATAGTACAATATAAATGATAAATATCGTTAATAGACACGAAATATATTAATTAGCAAAGTAACTAGTATTTAGTTTTCAGGCAATAAGCTACCTTGTTAAACGAAACTCCCCGCAGCACCAACAACAGACGCTTTTAGGCAAGCAGAAGAGTGCCTTTTGCATATAAAAATCTATTTCATGGTAAGCTTAAGGGGGATTTAACCTTCGAACAAGATTAGATGTTCATGAATCTAGTGCGAAACTTTCGCCACAGCCGCATTCGTTGGTAGATCGAGGGTTCGAGAATTTAAAAGTTTGATTCAAACCTTCAGACACGTAATCGATTTGAGTGCCATCCAATATCTTCAAACTCTTCGAATCTATCACCACTTTGACGTCAAAACTCTCAAAAACCAAATCATCTCCTTCTATGCTATTGGCAAAGTCCATAACATAGGAATATCCCGAACAACCAGACTCCTTGGCGGCAAAGCGCAAGGCCAGTGAGTTATTTTTAGCTATTTGGCTCGCGATTCTAGTGGCGGCCGTTTTAGTCAATGTAATCATGTTTCTAAATATGCGCGTATTATCGTAAAAATCAAGCTATTCGGACACTAAG
Organism: uncultured Gammaproteobacteria bacterium; assembly: GCA_964522345.1. Classification (GTDB taxonomy): domain Bacteria; phylum Pseudomonadota; class Gammaproteobacteria; order Arenicellales; family Arenicellaceae; genus Arenicella. The sequence goes on from CAZFVP010000089.1 coordinate 5,423, forward strand.
AAAGATTAATTAGAGTCATCTTTTAATCGGCTAGGCTCTAATTCGATGCAATCTGTATCTACTTTCGGAGGGTCAATGGAGGAAACATCAATTCCCGACGACTCTAAGGTAGCAACTAAGTCGCGATTATAGGTCTCCACTAATTTTAGTTGTTGGCATAGACCGTGAATCGCTACCGCAACAGGGTCATCTACAGACGCTTGATGCCCATAAGCTTCGAAACGCCCATTTGCTCTATCATATTCAGCCGAACCAACAGCATGAGCGGGTAAACCAACCATGGTAGAGCCCTCTACCACGTCTTTAACAACAACTGAGTTAGAACCGATTCTGGCATTATCGGCAACGACAATCGGGCCTAAAATTTTTGCTCCAGCTCCGATCACAACATTATTACCGAGTGTTGGGTGACGCTTACCCTTATCCCAGCTAGTACCGCCAAGCGTCACGCCGTGATAGAGAGTACAGTCGTCACCGATCTCAGCAGTTTCACCAATGACCACGCCCATACCATGGTCGATAAAAAAACGCCGACCGATAGTAGCTCCAGGATGAATTTCGATGCCCGTTACCCAACGTGAGAAATGTGCAATAAAACGTGCTAGCCACTTGAAGCCAACTCCCCAGCACGCATTTGATAGACGATGAAACAGCACCGCATGCACTCCAGGATAAGTGGTTAAAACTTCGAGCGTGTGCCTTGCCGCGGGATCGCGTTCAAATACCACTTTTATATCTTCTTTTAATCGTGCAAACATAATACGTTACTCAGACTCGCGGTAACCCGATCGACC
>CAZFVP010000089.1:6316-9059 GCA_964522345.1 uncultured Gammaproteobacteria bacterium
GGTCTCAATAGTCGTTGTTTCGAAGTCGGAGTTTTGCTCAGCGGCGCTCATAATTAACTAGAATAAGGTTCAAGTGGTTCGACAGAATGCTCTATTTTGCGCATTCTAACTCATTAACCGCTATCGAAACATGTAAAAAGCAGATATGCACATTCGAACACCATACAGAACTGCTCGTAGATCTTTTATTGTGACGCCCAGACCGCTACAATGCGCGCTGTTCTTTACAACTTATTCTCTGGGACCTCTCGATGGAATCCAACCTAATCGCTGGCGCGTTAAACGTTGCCACTGCGGCCGCGCTTGAAGCAGGCAAAATCATTACGCAAAACATCTCTCAATTAGATCGCGTAAAAGTGAATAACAAAGTTGGCACGCGCAATCGAGTAGAGCTTGTCTCTGAAATCGATTTGATGGCCGAGCGCACTATTATCGAGTACCTTGATAGTAGCTACCCAGAGTTTAATGTCGTTAGTGAAGAAGCCGGTGACCTCGGACGCCAAAGCGACTATTGCTGGGTGATCGATCCGATGGATGGCACTCACAATTTTTTACACGGTCACCCTCACTGTTGCGTTTCAATTGCACTAAAGCACCAAGACGAAGCGGTTGTTGCAGTGGTTTATGATGCATTGAGAAACGAATTATTCACTGCGCGCAAGGGCGGTGGCGCCCAACTTGAAGGCCGTCGTATCCGCGTATCGGAAAATAGCCGACTATCAGATAGTTTGCTATGCACCGGCTTTCCTTATCGAGATGGTGCCGAGACGAAACTTTGGTTGAAAACCTTCGCCACTCTAATGCCGCGGGCACAAAGCATTCACCGTACAGGCTCTTCGGTACTCGATTTAGCTTATGTGGCCTGTGGTCGTTATGATGGCTTTTGGGAATTCGGTTTGCAAGAATGGGACATTACTGCCGGGGCCCTGCTTATCCGCGAAGCAGGTGGCTTAGTTACCGATATCTCTGGCAGTACTAATGCTGAAAAATCAGGCAATGTCGTTGCAGGCAACCCCAAGGTCCATGAAAAATTGAATCATATGCTTAGCAATATTAAGTAATGGTGACACCTTAAGCCTATAACCTATATTTGATAAATATCTGCCGATGAACTCGACGGTAACCAAAACACAACACACCCCAATGATGCAACAGTATCTAGGGATCAAAGCAGACTACCCAGATACGCTGGTTCTGTATCGAATGGGCGATTTTTACGAAGTATTCTATGGTGATGCCGAACTGGCATCTCGTTTACTTGATATTACCCTCACCCAACGTGGAAAGTCTGGTGGAGAACCGATACCAATGGCTGGGGTGCCGTTTCACAGCGTAGATCAATACTTAGCCAAATTAGTTAAACTCGGTCGTTCAGTGGCCATTGCTGAGCAAATAGGCGACCCTGCAACCAGTAAAGGCCCCGTTGAGCGCAAGGTTGTTCGGGTAGTGACGCCGGGCACTCTGGTTGAAGATAGTTTGTTAGATGAGCGTCGTGACAATACCTTAGCTGCAATCTATCAGCGCGATGGTATCTACTCAATCGCGACCATGGAGTTATCTCTTGGGCACTTCAAAGCACAACAACTTGAAGATCTAGATCAAGTTCACTCGGAATTAAAACGCATTCAGCCTGCTGAGTTGTTAGTCACTGAGCAAAGCTCTGCGGTCGATGAGGCAAGCACTGGAATTGCAACCCGCTCAGTACCGAATTGGTATTTCGATTTTGATGTCGCCAACGAGCTACTCTGCCGTCAATTCAATACTAAAAACCTAGTGGCTTATGGTTGCCAAGATTTTCCTCTCGCGGTTTGCGCCGCAGGTGCTCTGCTTCAATATACTAAGGACATGCAGTACGATTCAGTGCCACACATTAGTGACTTTAGTATCTCCCAGAAAAGCGATTTTCTAATTATTGATGCAGCAAGCCGTCAAAATTTGGAGATTGAGACAAATCTCTCTGGAGGCCGCGAATTCACTCTTGTTGCGCTCATGGATAAATGCGCAAACCCGATGGGGGCTCGCTTGCTACGCCGCTGGTTGCATGGCCCTATTTCAGACCGCAATATTCTTGGTCACCGTCAATTAGCGGTCGGTGAATTTATAGAACGAATTGACCTAAATTCAGTTCACGACTTGCTGCGTAAATGTGGCGATATAGAGCGAATTCTTACCCGCATTGCTCTAAATAATACTCGCCCTCGAGACTTGGTTCGTCTGCGGCAAGCTCTGCACTGCCTGCCGGCATTAACTAATTTACTGTCAACAGCCAACACTGAGCTTCTAAAAGGCCTTAGCGACAAACTGGGGCCCTTCGAGCAACCTCAACAACTACTCGACGCGGCTATTCTTGACGAACCCGCTGCAGTTATTCGTGACGGCGGTGTTATTAGGCCTGAATTTGATTCAGAGTTTCATGAGCTACACACTCTGAGCAAAAACACTGGTGAATTTTTGGTCGAGCTTGAACAGCGCGAGCGCCAACAAACCGGGATCTCCACACTTCGCGTTAAATACAACCGAGTCCATGGCTTCTACATAGAAACAAGTAAAGCTCAAGCTATCGACGTTCCTGAACACTACATACGACGCCAGACACTTAAGAACGCCGAGCGATATATAACTGAGGAACTCAAAGAATATGAAGACAAAGTTCTCAGTGCGCGTGAAAAAGCGCTCGCACGTGAAAAATATCTGTATCAAAGCGTAATCGACCAACTTCATCCTGCATTGCTTGAAATGCAGG
>CAZFVP010000090.1:0-9045 GCA_964522345.1 uncultured Gammaproteobacteria bacterium
TCGTTAAGCGACTTTCTAATCGCTTTAATTGGGCGGTGGAGGTTGAAAGTGAGGTCGATGTTGGAACTCGGATTGAAGTGTTTTTCGATGAATCAAAACAAAATGCGTAGTACAGAGTTCGTACGTTAGTATTCGACCTAGTTGCTGAGTGATACTTGTTATTTGTCTTAAAAATACTGGTAAACCGTGCTTGCGGGGCGCATAATTCGCTCTACTTAATACCATTTATCTCAAGCCTTACTATTGCCTTATGAGCGAAAAAGAATACGCAATTCGGCCAAATAAAACTGAACTCAAACGAGAAATAAAAGCTCTCAATCAGTTGGGCCGAGAGCTTATTGATATGCCTGCATCAGCGCTAAAGAAAGTGCCTCTTAGTGAAAATATGCACCAAGCGATTAAAGATGGGCAGCGGTTTCAACGTGGTGCTCTACAGAGGCAACTGCGTCGTATAGCCAGCATGATGGCACACGAAGACATTGAAGCAATACAGTTTGAGATTGCCCGGCAAAAACAACCGAGCAAACAACAAACCGCTGAATTACATCAGTTGGAACAATGGCGTGATAGATTGATTGGTGGCGATGAAAAGTTGCTGACCGAGCTTATAGATCAATTTCCGGTGATCGATCGCCAACATATCCGCCAATTGGTGCGTAACTCGGTAATCGAGCAAAAGCGTAATAAGCCACCGAAGTCCTATCGCTTGTTATTTAAATATTTGTCCGAAATTAAGCGCACAACACCTGAATCACAAACCAGTGATGAAGATTCTTTGACTAATGAATGATAGTGATCAACCTTAAAGCCACGGCGTTATGCAAAAACTCCTAGGTTAATCTTAAATAAGCAAACCTCCAACCATAGCTAATTACTAGCCAATCTCATGTTCGAGCAACTGAATTTACTGCCCGCTGACCCAATCCTCGGTCTGAATCAAACATTTCAACAAGATGCCAACCCAGATAAGATTAACTTGTCGGTTGGCGTTTATCAAAATGCGAAGGGCGCAACGCCAATTTTTACTGCGGTTAAGTCGGCTGAGTTAGAGCTGTTAAAAAAACAAACCACCAAAGCCTACGCCCCTCAAGCGGGTGACCCTGCGTTTGTCGAGCATATTACAACATTGCTATTAGGTGATGAGTTAGTTGCTAGTTTAGGCGATCGAGTTGCTACCGTGATGACACCTGGTGGTTGTGGTGCGTTGAGAATGAATGCAGAGTTATTGGTCGGATCCAATCCAAATACAACTGTTTGGGTGAGCAATCCTACTTGGGCTAATCATTTCCCCTTACTTCAAAGCGCTGGTCTTACCTTAAAGACGTATGATTACTATAGTACTCAAACTAATGGCGTTGATATCTCAGCCATGCTTGAATCGCTTAGTTCGATTCCAAAGGGTGACGTGGTGTTACTGCATGGTTGTTGCCATAACCCGACCGGTGCAGACCTGACTCAAGCTCAATGGGATTCGGTTATCGATCTCATGGTTGAGAGGGAGTTGGTGCCGTTTATCGATGTAGCTTATCAAGGTTTTGGTGATAGCTTGATTGATGATGTATATGGCCTTCGTCAAGCTGTTAGTCGGTTACCTGAGGTATTAGTAGCAAGCTCTTGTTCTAAGAATTTTGGAGTGTACCGTGAAAGAGCAGGGGCAGCCTTAGTCATCACGGCGAGTGCCTCTCAAACCGCCGCCGCCAAGTCACACATTCTTTCAGCTGCCCGGCGTTGCTATAGCATGCCTCCCTCACATGGTGGCGCCATCGTTGGTCATTTATTGAGTAGCGAAGAGTTAACACTTCAATGGAAGACTGAGCTTGAGCAAGTGCGCACGCGCATGAATGACTTACGTCAAGGTTTAGCGACTGGTTTGAATGACGCTCAATCTAAAATTGATTTTGCATTCGTTGCGCAAAGCAAAGGCATGTTTTGTTATTTAGGCATACCTCAAGCTGATGTGCTAACGCTACGTTCAGAGTACGGCATTTACCTATTGGAGAGCACACGGATTAATGTTGCCGGTTTGTCTGAACAAAACCTGCCTATTATCGTTGAACGTGTTGCAGATGTCATTACTCGTTAGCGCTTCAAGAGATTGTTTAAAACAAAAATTTAGAGGAGAGTATCAATGGCAGCTCGAGGCGAATTTAGTTCACGTACCGCATTTGTATTAGCGGCATCAGGGTCAGCAATCGGCTTGGGTAACATTTGGGGTTTTCCTATTAAGGTAGCCTCAAATGGAGGCGGGGCGTTTGTTTTTACGTACATTATCCTTACCTTTGTCTTAGCCTATCCAATCTTAATGGCTGAGCTCGTTATCGGCCGCCACGCCAAAGCCGATACGGTAAAATCAATGCTTAGTATTAGTGGTTCAAGGTCTCGCAAACTCGGCGCATTGACAGGCTATTGGGGCATGATTACCGCCAGCTTAATTCTTAGTTTCTATGCGATTGTCGCAGGCTGGATGATCTCTCATGCCGGCGGTTCATTGTCCAGCCTTTTGGGTCTACCTGATGCATGGTTTGTTAGTGATTCTGTGGTGCGCAGTATTGGTTTTAGTGCCTTATTCTTTATGCTTACGATAGGAATTGTTGCTAGCGGTGTCGCCAGCGGGATTGAGAAATGGTCCACGCGCTTGATGCCAATACTTATACTACTGATTATTAGTTTAATTATTTACATTGCGGCCTTGCCTGGAGCGTCCGAAGGCTGGGCGGTTTACTTGCAACCTGATTTCAATAAGGTTACCGAACCAGATTTAGTGCTTGATGCTTTGAGTCAGGCATTTTTCTCGTTGTCACTAGGTGTTGGCACGATGATGGTCTACGGCTCGTACATTAGTAAATCGGAGAATTTGCCTAAACTAGGGGCAACAGTTGCGGCCATGGATATTGGTATTGCGGTATTAGCTGGAATGTTGGTGATACCAGCCATGTATGTTGCGCAGCACAATGGCGTTGTGATTTATGATGAAGCCGGTAAATTGATTGAGAGTGGCCGTTTGATTTTTAACGTATTGCCTTCACTATTTGCAACGATGGGAGCTCCCGGCAATATTGTTTCCTTCGTGTTTTTTGTATTGATGAGTATCGCTGCGCTGACTTCATCGATATCGATGCTTGAGGTACCGGTTGCTTATGTCAACGATAGTTTGGGAACCGCGAGAAAGAAAGCAGCTTGGGTTGTCGGCTTGAGTATTTTTGCATTTAGCCTCGCCATTATTTTTAATATGAGTTGGCTGTTTGATGGAGTGGTTAATTTTGCTACCCAATTTAGTGAGCCTATGATTGGTATTTTATTTTGCTTCTTTGTTGGCTGGGTTTGGAGGCGAGACCACTTGCTTAGAGAATTAAAAGAAGGATGCCCGGAGATGGAGGGTACTTTCTTTTGGAAAGTATGGCCGATGTATGTTCGTTTTATATGCCCTGTTATCGTATTGGCCTTACTAGTAAGAAGCTTTATCTAATTTTCTATTTCTAGGCATCGACTAGAAGCTGAGAACATTCTAAAAAAGGCTGGTGACGCCATTTCGTATGAGCCCTTTTACTTATTTAATCGCTTGCAAGGCTTGAATTCTCCGTAGCTTGTCTATGCCGCAGAGAATTTCATTTCAGCCGATCGAATTAGCCGGTGACTTTAGACACCGTTTTTAAACGTAATTTTGTCCAATAGAATGTCTAAATGAATGTAGTTTTTTTGCGAGTTGGCGTAGTGATTTCTCGGTGGTTTCCCAATCAATACAACCGTCGGTAATCGACTTTCCGTATTCGAGGGCAGACTTATCATCGGTTAATTTTTGATTGCCAGCTTTTAAGTGACTTTCGAGCATGACACCAATAATGCTTTGATTGCCTTCGAGGATCTGTTGCGTAATATTGTCCAACACTAGAGGCTGCAGTTCAGGGTCTTTACTTGAGTTAGCATGACTGCAATCAATCATCACGTTGACTGGCAAATTTGAGGCACGTAGTTCACGTTCAGTTAGACGCACATTAACCGAATCATAGTTTGGTTTTCCGCCGCCGCCGCGTAAAACAATATGAGAGTATTGGTTGCCTGATGAATGAACGATAGATACTTTACCTTCTATATCAATACCGAGAAAGCTATGACTATTGCTGGCCGACTGTAGTGCATTAATAGCGACCTCTAAGCCTCCGTCAGTACCATTTTTAAAACCAATAGGCACCGACAAGCCACTTGCCATTTCGCGATGGGTTTGTGATTCTGTGGTCCGTGCGCCGATTGCTGACCAACTAATAAGGTCTTGCATGTATTGTGGAGAAATAGGATCTAAAGCTTCATTAGCGATAGGCAGACCCATTTGATTAATTTTAATCATTAACTCGCGACCTAGAGACATGCCTTTTTCAATTTGAAAGCTACCGTCTAAATAAGGGTCGTTGATTAAGCCTTTCCAGCCAACAGTTGTGCGCGGTTTTTCAAAGTAAACCCTCATAACAATAAAAAGGTCTTCTTTAAGCTGGTCAGCGAGTTTAGCTAAGCGTTCAGCATATTCGGTTGCCGCTTTCGTATCGTGAACTGAGCATGGTCCCACTATTACAATAAGCCGGTTATCCTTGCGATCTAATATGTCACGTAAGGTTGCTCGGCTACGCTCGACATGCGAGGCAATTTTATCGTTAATAGGGAACTGTTGTTTGAATTGCTGAGGAGTTACCAAGCGTTCGAGGTTGGTAATATTGGTATTTTCGAGAGTCATGATACTACGCTTAGTTTACGTTATCGGTTATTTAGCACCGTTATTTAACCATAGATCATTGTTTGATGGCAGCGGCTTGGTTGATTGTTGCACAATAATTTAAATTGTTAGCAATGTAGATACCAATCAGTCAGCGGTGTGGTTATGATCTATCTTTAGCGCGCGATCTTGAAGACTGGAAAGAGCGTATGTATCAAGCCTAGATCGGGTTAATCTAGGCGTATTTTCTTAAACCTATTCTTGCCTGAATTTTTAGATAAGTTAAGGTGTGACCAAGCATATAACCTAAATAAGTAAGCAGTATTAACAAATGGCTTTTATAAGAATAACGAACGCTAACGGTGATTCGAAAATGATAATCGTGTTTAAAGGCCTGGCTAAGGCCTTGGTGTATTCGAGTTTGTTAGTGGGTTTTGCTCAAGCGACACTTGCTGCGTCCAGTCTATCAAAACCCGTTGCTAACTATCCATTGCAATGCGATGAAACATTTTCATGCCCAGAATCTCTCTTACCAAGAGTAGGGTTTTGGGTTGAAGTGTTTAGTCGTTGGGATACTGATACGGCGATTTTCCATGATAAAGAAAACCCTCAACGAGTGTACTCAACTTTAACGCGAAATGACGGTTGTCGCAGGAGTCGAAAGGGCGATTCAATCGATAAAGAACGCAAGAGGCTAAAGCGAAGTTTAGAGAGCCTATCTAAAAAGGTAGCCCGTAATGAGAAGCTGAGCAGCTCTCACGCTCGTTTGTATGCGTCATTTGATGGTGCAAGTTCAAAAGAGGTAAAAGCAGCGGCAGGAAGAATACGCTGTCAATCAGGCAATAAGAATCGAATGAGAGAGGCATTAACTCAGTTCCACGTTTATCGCCCGACCATACTTGACGCGTTAGAATCGCAGAACCTCACACCAGAATTGCAGTATTTGCCATTTGTGGAATCAGCCTTTAACCCTCAAGCATTGTCTCACGTCGGTGCGGCAGGGTTGTGGCAAATTATGCCTAGCACAGGTCGAACGCTGGGTTTAAAAGTGAACACTAAAATTGATGAGCGTTATGACCCTTACGCAGCCACTTACGCCGCTGCAAAATACTTTCGTGATAGTGTAGATACCTTAAGTGAAACTGCATTTGAAAATGGCGATGCGGTGCAAGCCAAGGATCTTAACCCTTTTGTCGTTACCTCTTATAACTATGGCGTTAGAGGCATGCAGCGAGCGATTAAGCAAGTCGGCTTAGACTACGAACGATTGTTGGTTGAGTACAAATCGCCCAGCTTTCAAACGGCCGTCAAAAATTTTTATGCTAGTTTTTTAGCCGCCAGACATGTCGCTAAAAATTCTGAAAAATTCTTTGGTGTGATAGCGCCCGATGATTCGAATAGCATAGACTCATTTACAGCATTGAAGCTTACCAGAGCGACGTCTGCTAAGCGTTTGAGTAAAGAATTAGGAATAAAGACCGGTCAGCTAAAAACGCTTAATCCAGCCTTAAAGAAGGTGATTTGGCGACATAAAGCGCTTATCCCTAAGGGTTATACACTGAAGTTGCCATATCGAGAGCAGGGCTGGGTTGCTCAGGTAGAGCAGATGAACAAACTTCCGAAAGAAGTGGAGAAGCCCGGTTTTGTTTGGCATAAAGTTCGGCGAGGTCAAACTGCGTGTGGCATTGCTGAAAGATACGGAGCCTCGTGTAGTGCACTGCGAAAGTTAAACAATTTAAACCGCAAAGCGGTGATTTATGTTGGTAAGCGTATTAAGGTCCCTTCCCGAACCGGAGGCATTAGCTTAGCCTCGAGAGCTGGCGCATCGTCTGCGACTCCGGTGTCGACGTCAAAGGGCTCGAAAACCAGTAGCTCCAGTTCTAGCCTTCAGCGCTACAAGGTTCAGCGCGGCGACACCGCGTGTTTAATTGCGCGGCGATCTGGCATGCGTTGTAACGAATTTTTAACGGTCAATGGGCTCCGCAGAAGCAGTATCATTAAAATTGGTCAGTACGTGAAAGTGTCTTCTAAGAACAGCTGGCACGTAGTAAGGCGCGGGCAAACTGCTTGTGGTATCGCTGAAAGTTATCGCGTGCGCTGCAGTTTATTGTTGGATGCCAATCGCTTGACGAGAAACTCAAACATCAATATAGGGCAGCGTTTAAGAATACCGTCACAGCGATATTAGCCATCTTAGTCGATTAGTGAATCTTCTAAGTTACCTGTCAATGAGTTGAATTGTTATGATGAATGCTGAGTAATTCCTAAGGAAGGTGGGCTTTTCAAGGATAGATTGATAGACTCCGGCAACAACAATAGGCACCGCGTTGGCTGTCGCTTGTTCTCGTCCAACACACGGGGCAATGATATTGGCTTAGAGACATGTTAAACCGAAATCATAAAGCGATGACATACCGTAGAAATTAGTGCCAAGACAATTGAGCATGAAACGTTTTTCACGAAAAAGACGTGACTTTCTCATCAAGACTAACCCAATACAGCTCTGATTATGACCACGAAAAATCAAAAACTGGCGGCTTGGGTGTCAGACGTTGCTGCGCTTACACAACCTAATAATATTGTGTGGTGTGACGGCAGTGAACTTGAGTATCAAAAGATCGTAGATCTGATGTTAGATGATGGTAGTTTGTCATCGTTGAACTCTGACACGCACCCGAATTGCTATTTACACCTCTCTGACCCACAAGATGTAGCAAGGGTTGAACACTTAACGTTTATTTGTTCTGACGATAAAGCAACGGTAGGCGACAATAACAATTGGATGCCAGTTGCTGACGCCAAGCAGAAAATGAATGACCTATATCGAGGCTGCATGCAGGGTCGTACTATGTACGTGATTCCTTATTGTATGGGGCCTGTAGAGTCGCCATATTCGCGCTGCGGAGTTGAAATAACTGATAGTCCTTACGTGGTGATCAATATGAAGCTCATGACTCGAATGGGGTCAAAAGCGCTTACTAGAATTGAGAACGAAGGTTCTTTTGTTAAAGGGCTTCATTCTATTGGTGAACTTGACCCTGATCGTCGCTTTATCATGCACTTTCCTGATGAATTGAGCATTATGAGTTATGGATCAGGTTACGGTGGTAATGCGTTACTGGGCAAGAAATGTCACGCTTTGCGCATCGCAAGTTGGCAAGCGCGTAAAGAAGGTTGGTTGGCTGAGCATATGCTCATTTTAGGCTTAGAAAGCCCAGAGGGAGAAACACACTATATTGCCGCTGCTTTCCCATCGGCATGTGGTAAAACTAACCTTGCAATGTTGATACCGCCAGAAAAGTACAAAGACTGGAAAGTCTGGACGCTTGGTGATGATATCGCTTGGTTGCATATGGACACCGATGGTCAATTACGTGCGATTAACCCTGAAGCCGGTTATTTTGGTGTCGTACCCGGTACCAATGCTAAGACCAATCGTAACGCTTACGATATGATTCAGCAGAACACTATCTTTACTAATGTTGGTACCACCGCCGATAATCAACCTTGGTGGGAAGATAAGAAAGTTGGTGAGCCAGCAACCGATTGGAAGGGTAATGACTATTCGTCTGAGTCAGGTCCAGCAGCGCATCCGAATTCGCGTTTCACTGTTTCGGCAACTGAAAACAAAGCGTATTCTAACTTGGCTGAAGCCGCTGAAGGTGTTCCGATTTCGGCGATTGTTTTTGGCGGTCGCCGCCGGGAATTAGCGCCACTCGTTTATCAAGCTAAGTCATGGGAACACGGTGTATTAGTTGGTGCTGGCGTAGCGTCAGAGACGACCGCGGCAGCGACTGGCGAAATCGGTGTGGTACGACGAGACCCTATGGCCATGAAGCCGTTTTGCGGTTACAACTTTGCTGATTATTGGTCACATTGGTTAAGCTTCGCTGACCGTACTGACACACTTCCAAAAATATTTCATGTAAATTGGTTTCGCCAAAATGAAGAGGGTGAGTTTTTATGGCCCGGTTTTGGTGAAAACTTACGCGTGCTTCAGTGGATAATTGATCGCTGTAAGGGGACGGCCGGGGCAAAAGAAACACCAATTGGGTATTTGCCAACAGGTGACGGTATTGATATTTCAGATCTTAATATCGACCCAGCAGTGTGGGAATCGCTTACCTCCATTGATGATGATCAATGGCGTCAAGAAATGAGTGAGTTTGGCGCCTACTTAAACAGCTATGGTGATCGGTTGCCATCGCGTTTACTTGAACAACATCAACAGGTTATAGAGGCTTTAAGCTAATGCTGAGAGCGTTATTGCTCTGTGATAACGATAAATGATTGATCAATAAAAAAGGCGATTACTCTTAAGGTAATCGCCTTTTTTAGTAACT
>CAZFVP010000091.1:0-7541 GCA_964522345.1 uncultured Gammaproteobacteria bacterium
AAGTAGTAAGACATTTTTGACTTCTTATTATTAGCCACAAATTCGAATGGGCCTAAGCCTAACTCATCGAATAAACCAATATTTTCAATGTCTGTTTTCAGGTACAGTTGATCATCGGCGACGAGGCCAAACATTAAGTCGTTGTGGTAGATACCATAGCCACCGAACATTTTTCGATACCGTATTACTCCAAAATCAGCAAACACTTCGTTAAGATATTCAACGAATTCACTCATAGTAGTTACCTTTTTCGATCATTTTAACATTGATAGCTGAGGCGAAATCGTTAGTCTAACAATGCGTGAATTATTCCCATCACGAAATAAGAAAATAACCGATTCCTGCATCAATAAAGAATAAATCCTCCGATTGTTGCACCTATATTCATATTACTTAGGCTAATACTTCAAAATTATTGCACAACGAGTTTTACCGATAGACATTTTTCAAATTGATTCATATGCTAGCTACGTAACCACACGATAAACCGTAACCGTAACTTAAACATGCAATCAGTTATTATTTCTGACCAATTCGACAGTGGCAATATCACTATTGTCGACGCCTCAAACCCACAAGATATTAAGCTCGCTATTCGTAAAGATAATGCTAGCAACTTTCTTCAATTTTTCCATTTTCGTTTAGAAGCGCCGATTAACGAAACCTGTAAAATCAGCATTATCAATGCAGGCGAGTCTTCATACACTGGTGGATGGCCGGGTTACAATGTTTGCACGTCGTGGGACAGGTCAGATTGGTTTCGTACGCCATGTGCCTATGACGGTGGGGTACTAAGTTTTGAAATTGAGATGAGCCAAAACTCAGTTTACTTTTCATACTTCACTCCCTATAGCCATGAACGTCATTTAGATCTCTTATCATGGGCACAAGGTGACACTCGGGTGACGAATGAAACACTTGGTCAAACCATAGACGGCCGAGCAATGAGTATGTTGCGCATAAGTGAGGCCGACTCGCCAAAGCGTAAAGCGTGGGTAATAGCTCGCCAACACCCTGGAGAAACGATGGCTGAGTGGTTTGTCGAAGGGTTTCTGCATTCTTTACTTGACGAAAATAATCCAGCAGCTCGAAAGCTACTGTCGAATACGGCGTTTTATGTCGTACCTAATATGAATCCTGATGGTTCCGCCAGAGGAAACTTAAGAACGAACGCGGCTGGAGCTAACTTGAATAGAGAGTGGCAGACGCCAAGTATGGAAATCAGCCCAGAAGTGTTCTTAGTACGTGAACGAATGATGGCCGAAGGTGGCGACTTATTCCTCGATATCCATGGTGACGAAGAGCTTCCATACAATTTCGTTGCTGGCTGCGAAGGCAACCCAAGCTACGACGAACGTCACGCCGAATTAGAAAAACGCTTTAAAAATACTTATATGAGCATCTCTCCAGATTTTCAAGATAAACATGGTTACCCGAAAGACGAAGCAGGCAAAGCTGACCTTAGAATTGCTGCAAATTGGTTGGGTGAACATTTTAGAACCTTATCGTTCACAATCGAAATGCCGTTCAAGGATAATGCTGACTTACCAAACCAGTCTACTGGCTGGTCAGCCGAGCGCAGTGCGCAGTTGGGAAGCGACGTGCTATTCCCAATCGCAAAAACCTTTCGTTTAATGGACAAACAAGACGCGGCCTAATCTCTCGACGCCTAGGCTACAGAAAATGTGAGCGCGTATAAGTTTAGGCGTCCCACAAAAATTGTTTTAAGTAGACTCGGCCTGCAGGATTAAACTCTACACCCTCTTCCTCTAATAAGATACGCTGGTAATCTTCGTAGCCCGCCTTAGAACGCGAGCTAATTTCACCTTTAGCGTTAACGATTCGATGCCAAGGAACCTCATATTCTTCTGGAAGAGCGGCTAAGGCATAGCCAACTTGACGCGCGTTTCTAGGGCGCCCAATTAGGCGTGCGATCTGACCATAGGAAGCGACTCTACCTTCGGGAACAGAGCACACCATGTCGTATATTTGATCGTATAGTGATGGTTCGGTATCAAGCATGTAAACAAAACTCTTGTGATAGCAAAATAGTAACAATTTCGGCATAAATATACCGCTAGAAGATCTATTTAATGTGGATTTATGTAGCGGTTACAATAGGTTGTAGGCGCGCGATGGAGGTTCACATTGTTTAACAAATTAAGTTAACCGTATTTGTTAGGCTGATTGTTCTACTTAAATGAACTACGGAGCACATTATGAATAAGCTTTTAGCTGAGTTTATCGGAACATTTTGGTTAGTTTTAGGGGGGTGTGGTAGCGCTGTTTTGGCAGCGACATTCGGCGGTGATATCAGTAGTACCTTAGGCATAGGCCTTGTGGGCGTCTCGCTGGCCTTTGGGCTTACGGTGCTAACTATGGCGTATGCCATCGGCCATATTTCAGGGTGTCATTTAAACCCGGCGGTATCACTTGGCTTAGCCGTTGGTGGTCGATTTTCTTTTTCTGAGCTGCCAGGTTATGTCATTGCACAAGTATTAGGCGGCGTTCTGGCGGCGTTCGTGTTATCGACAATTGCAGGCGGTGCTCCTGGTTACGAAGGCGGGCTCGCCTCTAATGGTATGGGCAGCGCTTCACCGGGTGGTTATTCAATTACCTCTGGCGTATTGACTGAAGTCGTCATGACATTTATGTTTTTATTGATCATTCTAGGTGCAACCTCAAGCCGCGCTCCAGCTGGCTTTGCTCCCATCGCCATTGGCTTAGGATTGACATTAATTCACCTAATCTCCATCCCTGTTACCAATACTTCTGTCAACCCTGCGCGTAGTACCGGGCCAGCTATCTTAGAAGGTGGTATTTACTTACAACAGCTTTGGTTGTTCTGGGTAGCGCCATTGGTCGGTGCTGCGTTAGCCGGCGTTGTCAGTCGCGTATTAGAAAGCGATAATCCAGACTAACTATTCACTTATGTGCATAAAAGTCACTAAAGGTTTAGGTGGCTTTTGTGCATGTATTTCGTTTGTCATTCACAGTCTTAGATTCGGCCCTTTGCAATGAATTTACTTTGTTCAAAGACAAGGCGAAACCGCGCGCAAAAGAGGTTTATTGCAAAGGTCTCAAGCTTTCAAACTTGGTAACATCATCAGTAATAAACTAGCTAAACGCCGCGACATAATCAACATTAAGCATCGCCGGATATAAATGAACTTCTAGCGCTGACAAAATTGTAACTAGTTAACGCCCCAGCAACATGTCCCAAAGTTCGGCTACCTTCTGCATGGCTAACTTGCCCTTAGGTCTATTCGACGTCCATTCAACGTGTTCTGTTGCACCCTTTGACGGGGACAAAACAATGC
This sequence comes from uncultured Gammaproteobacteria bacterium, assembly GCA_964522345.1. Lineage (GTDB taxonomy): Bacteria > Pseudomonadota > Gammaproteobacteria > Arenicellales > Arenicellaceae > Arenicella. Next base: position 3,321 of record CAZFVP010000091.1, read on the forward strand.
CCCACATTCCTGTAACTTGATTTGGTATCAATGAATATCGAATATCAATAATTCTATTTTCATTATTGGGATCTAAGCCTAAATGTTGATTAGAAAACCATCTAAAACGCTCGATATCAACAGCTTGTTGAGATCGTTTATCTAACCACGTAAAGTGCTTGCGCAAGTCTAGCTTTTCAGTAGAGGTGCCTTCATAAATTTTTGTACCTCTGAGCACTCGAATAGCATCGACGTAATATCTGTCGTTGTATTCGTAGACACTTTTCCACATAACAATGTTGGCCATGCTGGGTTTAACGTCTAAGTTCTGCGGTGCATGTCCACGTTCAGCCGCAAGCCCATAAGCAACCGCTTGCGCGCGTTGCCCTTGCACTACTCCCAAACCCAAATACGTAAAAGCATAGATTGCACCAATGTACGCCATTTTAGTTGAGCGCTTAAAGGTGGCAAAATAGATCACAATAATTAAGGGAATGGTAAACAGTGGGTCAATCACCGACACATTATTCCACGCCACACGAGCATTACTGAATGGCCAAAAAAGCTGTGTACCATAGGTAGTGCAAGCATCGAGGACAGCGTGCGTCGCATAGCCAGCAAAACTAAATAGATAAGTTTCTCGAAAGCCAACTTGGTTGCTCGTAAACCACCGCCTAAATATCACTCGAAACATCACAGTGCAGAGTAGAGCTCCAACCGGAATAAATATTAGCGCATGAGTAAAATGTCGATGAAATTCAAGAAACAACAAAGGGTCAGTTGAGGAGGTAATTAAGACATCTAAATCAGCCGCCATTCCTGAAAAAAAACCAATAATAGCGGCCGCTATTTTTACTTGTTTACGCGCAACAAGTTGTGCAGCCGTGGTGCCAACCACACCTTGAGTTAACGGGTCCACAGCCGTTAATCCGGGTTTACGATAGTGACCGTCATCCCGTTTTGAGCCTCGCCCATTGATATTTGGCAAGACAAACGTGAGCTATCTTTGTCATATTCGTCAGTCGTTGAAACCAGGACCTCTTCATCTTCTTCAATCGGCGGCAAGTCATGCTGATTTTGATTGGCGATTTTTACATGACATGTCGCACAAGAACAGCAACCGCCACACAGTGCCATAATTTCATCATATCCAGCCTCTCTCAAAACTTCCATCAGGCTATCGCCTTGACTAAATTCCACTTCCTTTTGTTGGCCATCAACACCAACCACGGTAATTTTGTTCGCCATTTTACAAACCACGTTCTGTAATAAAATTTAAATGCCGTAATTATACACTCAAATCATCTAAAATTAGGGTGAGCAAAACAGCTGCGTTATACTCGAGTTAGAGAGAGGTTGGCTGCGCTTGTGGTTAACAGTAATAAAACACTGCCTAAAATAGGCCGCGCACTATAATTCGCGACCAATTCAGTTTGTTGAGGAAACTTATGCCCACATATAATGCATTCTATGCCCAATCAGGAGGCGTTACTCCTGTCATCAACGCATCTGCCGCAGGTGTGTTACAAACCGCCGCAAAATACCCAGATCATATTAAAACAGTTTACGCTGGCCAAGATGGCATTTTGGGTGCATTGACCGAAAACCTTATCGATACCAATTTAGAAAGTGAATCCGATATCGAGGCGCTAAAAATGACGCCCTCAGGTGCGTTTGGCTCGTGTCGTTACAAGCTTAAATCCCTAGAGGAGCACCGAGCTGAATACGAGCGCTTAATCGACGTTTTCAAAGCTCACGATATTCGATATTTTTTTTACAACGGTGGAGGTGACTCTCAAGATACATCCTATAAGGTCTCTCAGTTATCCGAATCTATGGGGTACCCGATCACCTGTGTCGGCGTTCCAAAAACCATTGACAATGATTTGCCATTCACCGATTGCTCCCCTGGATTTGCGTCGGTCGCCAAGTACGTTGCTATATCGATTCTCGAAGCGTCAATGGATGTCGCCTCAATGAGCTCATCGTCGACCAAAGTTTTTGTTATGGAAGTTATGGGACGACACGCTGGATGGATTGCAGCCGCGTCTGGCTTAGCCGCCGACGAGCGAGGACTAGGACCAGACATCATACTATTCCCTGAAGTCGACTTTGACCAAGAAGCCTTTCTTGCCAAAGTCGACGCAACGGTCAAAGCAAAAGGCCAATGCAGTATTGTGGTTTCAGAAGGCGCCCATACAAGCGATGGTAAATTTCTAGCAGATTCGGGCGTACGAGACGCATTTGGTCATGCTCAGTTGGGCGGAGTTGCGCCGGTGGTCACTAATATGATTAAAAACGCCCTAGATTTAAAATGCCATTGGGCAGTTTGTGACTACCTACAAAGAGCAGCTCGCCATATTGGCTCAAAGACTGATGTTGAACATGCCTATGCCTTGGGCCAAGCCGCTGTTGAATTCGCAATATCTGGAAAGAACGCCGTGATGCCGACAATAGTTCGCACAAGTTCCTCACCATACGCGTGGGAAATTGGCCATGCGCCACTGGCAGAGGTCGCAAATGTTGAAATTAAAATGCCAGCTCATTATATAAGCGATGATGGTTTTTTTATCACTCAAGAGTGTCGAGATTATTTAAGTCCACTCATTCAAGGAGAAGACTACCCTACTTACACGAATGGTTTGCCAGATTATGTCGTATTAAAAAAACAAAAGGTGGCAAAGAAACTGCCGCCTTTTAAGCTATCTTAAAATATCAATCTGGAGTCTAATAAGGTTAAATTTTCTAAGCCCTATGCTCTGGTAGAATTTAAGCAAAGATTTTTACCAGAGAAGGGTAAGCGCATTGGAAGCTTAACAATGCTATGGGCGAATCACTTCAAAGTCTGCAAACCCAGCGCCACTTTCACCAAAACCAAGTGTGCCGCCTAACGTTATGTCACGCACATCACCATAGGCTATGAGCACAGGTGTCTCATATTGCTTAGTGGCAGACATTAACGTGGTATCAGCAGATTGCTGATCGACCTGAGTTATTTTACAACTCGTCTTATTTGTCTTTTTTTGAGAATTCATTGCCTAACCCCAATTGTTTCACCACTGGATGGTAACATACAGCTTTCCAGTAATCATAATAACCACAACGCCATTTAACAACATCAAGTAGATGATTCTGCTCTACTTTCCCGTGGAAATAACATTCTTTTACATAATGTGTCCACTCTTGAGAGCCTGACGTGGCCCAAGTGATGCTTTGTTTATCACTTAATACCCCATTGCGAGTTACATCGGCGAAGTAAGCTTTAGTATTACGCTGCATAAATTCAGTCGAAAAGTCCGCAGAGAACGCTCGCTTAACGATGGGTCGTTTTACATTGTTAAACACTAATTGTTTACTTGGTATCGCCAACATGAATTCGACTAAATCTCGATCTCGAAATGGATATCGGCGCTCAATCGCATACTCGGATTCAAGAAAGCGGCCGATGGCCGCATCACCACCAGCAAAATCACCGAGAACCACTTGCCATTGTTGAGGCCTTATTGCTTTGTGACTCTCGTGGGCTAAATGGTTCAATTGTGGTGCTTGAATTTTTAGTTGCTCAACTATATGCGGTTGTAAAACATCACTCTGAAGGTCTCGTTGCCGCGATCGCCAAGTGATTAAGGTATTGACCAACGAGAGTGGTTTTAGAACAAAATCTTTAAAAAACGACTTTAAGGAATCACTCGCACTTAATAATGCTCTAGCTTCCTTCACCGCCGCTTTAAACTCCCCAGCCCTACATAACTCATATAACACACCATGCGTATAGCCATATAAAATATCGCCGTGAATACCGTTAAGCATTACCTTTACAGAACGCGATCGAGCTTGCTCAAACAAAGCATGATTGTAAGTCATAAAGGGGTTATACACTGGCCCCAAAGGGTCAAGCGGTGTCTCAGAGTTGTAACTCAGCCAAAGGTCGTCACATTCCACCATAACGTGCTCAAGGCCATACTTCTGACATAATGGGCTAGAATATTGTCTCTCATCGGCAGCAGCATACTGATCAAACACCCAAGAATAAGCACTTAAGACCGAGCTTTCATTAGGCGAATCATTGCTGGAGAACATATTCGCCGCCACAATGGTCACGGGAACAGAGTCCATCCCACCACTGAGTTGAGTGCCTATATTGCCAGAGCAACGAATGCGTCTACTTACAGCCTGTGTTAGCAAACGCCTAAACTCAGACGCGTACTCATCATCTGTTTCAAATACCACTCTGCGAGCTGG
>CAZFVP010000091.1:7641-9003 GCA_964522345.1 uncultured Gammaproteobacteria bacterium
TATCGAAGTTTCTCGTTTTCTATCCATAGAAAGCGACTGATTAGTTTTTATTTAGCACGGTTTACTCTACGTAAACAGAGATGACAGAATGAGAAAGACCCAAGTAGCATTATTTACCGGCGCAATGATATTAAGTCATGTCACCACTGCAAAGGTCAATAAAGACCTAGAGGAAGTTATTGTTGAAGGGCAATATCTATCAAGCAATGAAGTCAACTCGCTTAAGGCACCAACCCCCATTATCGATGTGCCCCAAAGTTTATCCATTTTTACCGCTGATCAGATTACCGAACGTGGAGTAACAAGTGTTGGCGACATTATCGATTATACCCCCGGTGTTAACACCTCCCAAGGTGAAGGCCATCGTGACGCCGTTGTTTTCCGCGGCGTGCGATCTACCGCGGATTTTTATTTAGATGGTAATCGAGATGACGTTCAATATTTCCGAGCACTTTATAATGTAGAGCAAGTAGAAGTACTGCGTGGGCCAAATGCACTTCTCTTTGGTCGTGGTGGTACAGGTGGTATTTTTAACCGTGTTAGCAAAAAAGCGACAGTCGGTGAGCAATTTACTGGATACAAAACCTCGGTTGATAGCTTTGGCGGCTTTAATGCTGAAATCGACACTAATTTTATCACCAGCGACACATCTTCAATCAGACTTAACGCTCATTATGAAAGTTTGGAGAATCATCGTGATTTTTTCGACGGCGACCGTTTTGGCTTTAACCCAAGCGCTAAATTTGAGCTAAGTGATAATACGACACTCGACCTGTCTTATGAATACGCAGATCATGAGCGCTTTATTGACCGTGGCATTCCGTCACTAAACGGTCGCCCAGCGGCTGAACTAAAAGACATTACCTTTGGTGACCCTGAGCAAAACTTCACAACGTTAGAAGCACACCTCTTCCGTGCTGCACTTCAACATCAATTTTCCGACTCATTGAAAGCCAATTTTAGTGCGTTCTATGGCGATTATGACAAGGTTTACTCAAATTTTTTCCCTGTCGGTTTTGATGCGAGTGAGGGCACTGTTGACTTAGATGGTTATATTGACGAGACAGATCGCCAAAATTTAATTATCTCAGCAAACTTAGTCGCCGAGTTCAATACCGGCGATATTTTCCATACTCTGATTTTAGGTGGTGAGTATATCGACACCTCGTCAGACCAGTTTCGCCTCAATTCGGTATTTGCCTCAAACGGCGATGACGTGGAGACGTTCTCAGTAGCGCGACCACTCAGTTTTAACAACGGCGTTGCTACTTTAGCGGATGGCACACAAACAACAAATACGTTTTCCGATTTAAATGATGACACCGAGTCAGATATTCAAGTTACCTCGTTTTATATCCAAGA
>CAZFVP010000092.1:0-2987 GCA_964522345.1 uncultured Gammaproteobacteria bacterium
AGCTTGTGGTGCTGGGGCAGCTTGTGGTGCTGGGGCAGCTTGTGGTGCTGGGGCAGCTTGTGGTGCTGGGGCAACTTGTGGTGCTATATCATTCGGCTCAAAGGCAAGCATTCTAAGTAATGCCATTTCAAAACCAACTCGTAAACTTGGAGCCAAAGGAATGTCTCGCTTACTAATTAAGCCTATTTGATAGAACAGTTGAAGAGTCTCAGCAGGTATCGCTTGAGCGACTTCGGTAATAAGTGTGTCATTTGCATCTGTAGCGGCCAGCGAATTTGGTGCCAACTGAGCCAAAGACACGTAGTAGAGTTGCATTAATACATCGTCTAGCGCAATTGAAAAGTCAACTGCGGAGTCTGCCATTTCGGCAACTACCGACAAGGCAAGATCAACATCATGCTTAGCAAGAGCCATTAAAATAGCTTCTGTGTGAGCCGATTTAATAGTGCCAAGCATTTTTTCAACTTCAGCTAACTTAACAGCCCCACCACTTTGGGCGATTGCTTGATCTAGCAGGCTCAAACCGTCACGCATACTACCATCGGCTGCTTTAGCGATGGCATGTAGTGCGGCCTGATCGAACTCCAGCTTTTCATTGCCAAGAATTTTAACTAACTGATTTTCTACTTGATCAGGTCTCATTGCCCGCAGATTAAACTGCAAACAACGAGATAAAATTGTAACTGGTAGTTTTTGTGGATCAGTGGTGGCGAATAAAAATTTAACGTGCTCAGGCGGCTCTTCCAACGTTTTTAACATTGCGTTAAAACTATGGGTCGACAGCATATGTACTTCGTCAATCAGAAATACTTTGAATTTACCAGCAGTTGGCGCGTAGTGAATGTTTTCAAGCAGCTCACGTGTTTCGTCTACTTTCGTGCGTGACGCAGCGTCCACCTCAATCAAGTCCACATATCGACCTTCGTCTATAGAAATACATGTACCGCACTGCTGACATGGTTCTGCACTTGTGCCTTGTTCACAGTTAAGCGATTTAGCAAAAATTCGCGCCAGTGTCGTTTTACCCACACCGCGTGTGCCAGTAAATAAAAATGCATGATGCACTCGCCCAGTATCTAAGGCATTTGAAAGCGCCTGCACAACATGGTTCTGCCCAACAACTTCAGAGAAAGTTTTAGGTCGCCATTTTCGTGCTAATGCCAGATATGCCATAAATTTTGATGCTCGATTAGGTCGATTTAGTACACTTTAGAATCAGGATTGGCGCGAAAGCAAAAAAGTTAGATAACGCGCAATATCTATATTAAGAATACGTTCCTACCGCTTTTTTTTAAAGTCCTGCTTCTAAAAACTAAAGAACCTCGAACTTTTTTAATATGCATGTCTTATAAAAAACTAAACAGTCTTGAACCTTTTTTATAAGCCTGTCTTATAAAAAACTAAGCAGTCTTGAACCTTTTTATAAGTCTGTCTTATAAAAACTAAAAAAAGTGGTGGCTAACCTGATCACAGCACCCGAATCAGCTGCTGCGGCTGCTCCCTTCCGGGCCTGACCGAGTTCACAACTTATCGCCACTATGGAGACTAACCACCACCGAGCGGCGATTATAGCGAAGCCTGATCAATACGCCTACAAAAGAGTCAATTTTTCTTCAAAAAAACGCTAAAAATAGCTCGTTTTAAAATGTCCGTCGGAATTATAGTTTATTATCAGGCTCTCAAAAACATTCTCACTGGGCATATTACTAATCACCTCATGAGCCGAAACACCAACGTCTACCAGGTTAGCCAGCTTACCGACGAAATGCGTCGCTTAATGGAAGTCAGTTATCCTGAAATCTGGATAGAGGGCGAATTGTCATCTCTAAGCACTCCAGCATCTGGCCATCTGTACTTTAGCCTTAAAGACGAACGTTCTCAGCTACGTTGTGCGATGTTCAAAGGCCGAGCAAGCATCAGCCGTTATCGCCCCAAAGCAGGCGATTTGGTAAGAGTGCGAGCCAAAATCTCAGTCTACACTGCTCGTGGTGATTTACAGTGCATTGTTCAACATATTGAGGAAGCGGGCGTAGGCTTGTTGCAGCGACGTTTTGAAGAGCTCAAAGCGTCATTAAGTCAACAGGGCTTATTTGACCAATCTCACAAAAAGGCATTGCCGTCACTCCCAAAACACATAGGTATTATTACCTCGCCGTCGGGCGCCGCCGTGCGTGATATCTTGAGTACGCTGAAAAGACGCTGCCCGGGTATCCCCGTAATGATCTACCCAGCGATCGTGCAAGGCGATACAGCAGCACAGTCTATTATTAATGCTATCCGCAATGCGGTAATCGACCAACGTTGCGATGTACTAATATTAAGTCGTGGCGGCGGTTCTTTAGAAGATCTCTGGTGTTTCAATCATGAAGGCGTTGCTAATGAGATATACAACTGCCCTATTCCAATCATAAATGGGGTTGGTCACGAGGTTGACGTAACAATCGCTGACCTTGTTGCTGATCTAAGAGCCCCAACACCGACCGCTGCTGCCGAACTGGTTAGTCCAAATACGGAACAATTACTTAATCAGTTAAACAGCGTTAAATTTCGCTTACCTCTGAGTTTTGAACGCCTTATTCAGCGACGCTCACAACAAGTTGATATGACCGGTCGCCAATTGGTACACCCGAGCCAACAACTCAAGAGCAATAGAAATAAGCTCGATCAAGTCTCATCGCGACTAAGGTTAAACATGCATGCTAGCGTTTCTAAGTCAGCAACCGCTAGCGGTACCCTAGCCCAGCGTCTAGGTTTTCAAAACCCTGCAAAGCTAATTGGCTCTAAAAACGCGGCAATGCTCTTGGCCACCCAGCGCTTTAGGCGTGCAACGCATACGAAACTACAACGCACGCGGCAATCAACCGAATACCTAGCAGGACAACTAAACTTGGTAAGCCCTCTCGCCACTCTAGATCGTGGCTTCGCTATTGCTCGGGATCAGAAGAAAACAATTTTACGCAGCACTCATCAAGTGTCTTCAAAGGATA
>CAZFVP010000092.1:3087-4276 GCA_964522345.1 uncultured Gammaproteobacteria bacterium
ATCGAAGGAGCGCCAGGGCAATACAAAAAGATAATTGTTAAGCAACAAGTCTACCCTTTCAGTGAACACGCGGAGTTTGATTCAACAGTATCGTATCAAGTGATATCTCGCACCCACGATTCGTTTAGTGATATCGACTTCAGTAATACGCAACAACCAACCTTACCACTCAGGCTTCCACTCGAAGGGAATTGGTCGAGCAACTTTGGTCATAAATTGTACGATATTAAGAAGAAGGTATTACACATACCAAATGCTATCGTGTTAAGCGCCACGCAGCTTAGCACCGTAGTTGCGCCACAAACAGCCATCGTTTCAAAAATTGAAACATCAAGCTCAGGGCTATCGACTATTTTCTTAGATCACGGTCGAGGCCTTTACAGCATTTTGTCAGGATTAGACGATATAACAGTAGAAGTTGGTAATGGTATCGTCGCTGGCGCGGTCATAGGGAAGCTACCTGCGGAAAAAAAGTCAGTAGCAAAGCAGTCTCCACTCACTAGCAGTATCTTAGTATGGCAAACTGTGATTAATAACAGCTATGTTGACCCGCAAGTACTAACTAAACTCAAACCGTAGCGAAACTGAAACAGTAAAAAACGATGTCTAGACTGTCGATTAGTAAACCTTTGATCGCATTAGCAAGCCTGTTTGCGGTAATAGTTGTGTTGATTTCAAATGTTGAAGTACTGGCCCAGCCATACGAAGTATCAAAAGTTACTGATACCAATATCGAATTCAAATTCGCCAACTTCAAAGAACATAAAATACACTACGCTTCTTCAGGCGACCCTGAGAAACCCGGCGTGCTGTTTATTCACGGCACACCTGGGGGGTGGCAGGCGTTCGAAGGATACCTAGAGAGCAAACGCCTGCAGCAGGATTTTTTTATGGTATCGGTAGATAGAATGGGTTGGGGGCGATCCACATTAGACCCAAAGCTGATTGACGGTAATTTCGAACTGCAGGCTCAAACCATCAAAGCAATACTAGAGCAATACCCCGAAAAAAAATGGACTCTACTTGGGCACTCGCTAGGTGCATCAATTGCTCCTAAAGTCGCACTCGCAGCGCCGAAGTCAGTTGATTCACTATTGTTATTAGCTGGTTCGTTATCTCCCAAATTGGGCAAACCTAGATGGTACAATTGGGCCGCAAGTACCTGGGCTGTTTCGTCTCTGATCGGGAG
>CAZFVP010000092.1:4376-6514 GCA_964522345.1 uncultured Gammaproteobacteria bacterium
TTTATCCAATTGATTCCCGTGAATAATTACGTGAGGCGGATTCATTCCACCTTGATGACCAAACTTAAGTTTAATCCGGTAATTTCCTATCATTGGAGGGTTACGCTTCTCTTCTGCCTCATGAAGGATTCTATTAATCTGCCCTGTTCCCATATCCGTCATGGCACTGTCATATAACTTGTCGACCAGTGGCATTATAGCATCAACTCCTTTGTTGTACTTAGCTGAAATGAACTCTATAGGTATGCTACCCATGTGGCTAAATTTACGATCGATTTGCGCACGAACTTGCTCACGATCGTATTTACTCATGCCATCCCATTTATTAACTAAAATCATGAGTGAGCGCCCGCTACTAAACGCGAGGTTGATTAAACGATTATCCTGATCAACAATGCCATCTCGAGCGTCTATAACCACTGCTACAACCTGAGCAAGTTCAACAGCTCTCAAAGTTTTCATCACAGAAAAACGTTCAACGCGATCGTCAATTCGAGATTTTTTTCGCATGCCAGCAGTGTCAATCAAGACATATTCCTTGTCGCCTACTTTAAATGGCACATGAATACTATCACGCGTGGTTCCTGGCATATCAAAAACAACGACTCGTTCTTCACCAACTAATGTATTCACAAGTGTCGATTTACCGACGTTTGGTCTTCCGACGATCGCCAACTTTGCCACACCGGCAGGGATCGCATAGTCATTACGCTGGGCTTCACGCTTACCTTCAGTTTCGGTGAGAATCAGGTTCATTAAGCGGTTTACACCATCACCGTTTTTGCCAGAGATAATGTGTGGTTCACTAAGACCTAACTGATAAAAGTCCGCAGCGATCATACCTTTATTCAGACCTTCAGCCTTATTAATACTTAAATAAACCGTGATATCAGTATTACGTCGTAATTGACCCGCAATTTCAAAATCAACCGGAGTCGCTCCATCGCGTCCATCAACGATAAAAATAACGGCATCGCTATCCTGCAATGCTTGATCGACTTGATCTTTCATCAATGTATGAATCTCTTCATCATCTGATTCGATACCACCCGTATCAACAATCCAGTACGGGTCACTACCTATACGCCCGACGCCAACCATGCGATCTCGGGTAACTCCCGGCCGATCATCGACGATCGCATCTCGACTTCTGGTGAGTCTATTATAGAGGGTCGATTTTCCAACGTTTGGCCGACCAACAATAGAGATAATTGGCTTAGGCTCTTCAACCGTGGGAATAGTCTGAGTAATGTCTTGCTGTTCCACGATCGTGTTTCCTGCTTAAGAAATTATTAATTTAGATCAATATCATAACCGCGCTAACAAAGGTCTAAAGAACTGTGTTGCGAGGCCATAAACGGCGATCAGCCTTTGCTAATGATACTAATTGATTGCAGACTACCGTCACTGTCTAAGAAGTAAACAACGTCAGAATCTACGATTGGCTCACCAATGATCGTTTTGGCGCCCAGACTGTGCTTGCCAACAATTTCGCCATCGCTTTTTCGCAACACATATAAACCACCATCGCCTTCACTAACCAAGACATAAGGTCCTACTGATATTGGCGCGCTAACTGAGAAGTGTTGCAAACCAGTCTGTGACCAGCTTTTTTGACCACTCTCTCTATCCAACTGGTGAACCACACCAAGTCTATCAGTAACATAGAGGTAAGCGGCGTCGTAAGCAAGTGAATGGAATGACGATACATTAGCACTCCAAGCAATTCTCTGATTACGAATATCAAGGGCATGGGTAACCTCTTGATATGAACTAATATATAAAAAATCACCTACCAACAAAGGGTTGGTATCAACATCTGAAAGCCGATCAATTTCATTTGTTCCACGAGGAAACGAAATTGGAAAATCCCACAATGCTGACCCATTATCAGCACGCAGAGCTGCCATATTTCCGTCCGAAAAACCGACGAATGCAACTCCTTGAGTCACAACAGGGCGAGAATCACCTCGCAATGTCAATTTTGGCAATTGCCGACTAATTGTCCACTTAATTTCGCCATCATAAGATGAGAGGCCAAACACTTTACCATCACCAGTACGAGCAACCACTACCCCATTATCAATAACGGGGCTAGCAAGTATTTCACTGGCGAGTTCTACCTGCCATGATATTTT
>CAZFVP010000092.1:6614-8956 GCA_964522345.1 uncultured Gammaproteobacteria bacterium
AAGCTATCTATTGCTTTCTGAAACAATTCGCGAGCCTTATCACTGTCACCTTCCCGAGCACTTACATCAGCTAAAATTTCTGAGTAATTTGACTCAAAACCCTGCGTTGGAGAGAAACTTGCAAGTGTTTTCGCTTGTGCCAAATCACCCTGAGCAAGCTTAATTTTGGCCTGACGAATACGTGCAGTATGCTGTAAGCCGGACTCTTTAGCATTATCAACGACCCACTGTAATTCACTGTACGCTGCATCCAAATCATTTATTGAAAGTTTTTTTGCCTTTAACAGGGACGCTTTGGCGGCGTAAGATGAAGAGGAGTAGTTTTTTTTGAGCTCTGATACTTGAGCATCAATATCAGATAGACTGGAGTCAGTGGCCTCTACTAGCGCGGCATCATACAAAGCAGACGCTTGCTCAGCTTTACTTTGGTTACTATCTTTGTATTGCTCATAGCCAAAAATCGCCGCCAGACCTAAAGCAATCCCTATCGCTAGGGCAGGGCCATTATCTTTAAGCCACTTACGGGCACGTTCATCTTGTTCTTCAGGGGTCAGAAAAATATCATCAGCCATGGGGAAATCTCGTAAAATTTTGTAATTATTTAAAGCACTTAATATTATTAAGATTGCTTTAATATGTATGTATGTTTGCCTGCAACTAATATAACTCGAGCCTAGTTTACCGTAGACCAAGATAAATTTAATCAAATAGCTTCAAACCACGCATTATAGCGATTCTAATAAATTAGTCACGGTGTTAGGAACGTCGTTTTGCGATACTATTTGTTGTTCTAGGGGTTCAAGTGTTCGACGCAGAACTTTAACACTCGCACTTCCGTCTTTCGACTCATCTTCGCCAATTATTACAGCGAGGGTTGCGCCACTTTTGTCCGCTTTTTTAAATTGATTTTTCATGCTTCCATCACCCATATGACACTGAACTTTGTGCCCAGACTGAATCAATTTGGCCTGCATAGAAATCATTTGTTTACGTGCATTAGCGCCAACTGACACTAAAAACACATCCGGAACATCTTGATCAGCTTTTATGGAGATTGGCGCACCTTGTTCTTGCAGGATTTGTACTAAACGCTCTAAACCCATGCCAAACCCAAAGCCTGGCGTTGCCTGCCCACCCAGTTGTTCGACCATTCCATCGTAACGCCCACCGCCGCAAACCGTCGACTGGGCACCGTAATCAGCGTTTACCCATTCGAAAACGGTATCATTGTAATAGTCTAAGCCACGAACAAGCCGGCTATTAATCGTATAGGTAATATTAAGATCATCTAAATAGCCTTGCAAGCACCTAAATGCGTCACTTGATTTGGTCGAAAGAAAATCAAGAATACTTGGAGCTCCAGCTAACACATCCTGAACAACACGGTTTTTACTATCGAGAATTCGTAACGGGTTAGTAGTAAGACGTCGCTGACTATCTTCATCGAGAGATTGTTTATGTTCAGATAAATATTCGACTAATGCAGCTTTATAACGCTGACGGGTATCGCTGTCACCTAAACTATTAATTTGTAACTCGGTTTTCTGTAAGCCTAATTCATTAAATACATGATGAATCATGGCTAACACTTCAGCTTCGATATCCGGGGCAGACCAACCATAGCACTCGACGCCTATTTGATAGAATTGACGATAACGCCCCTTTTGCGGGCGTTCATGTCTAAACATCGGGCCTGTATACCATAAGCGCTGTTGTTGATTGTAAAATAAGCCATTTTCTATGCCCGCACGCACCGTGCTTGCTGTGCCTTCGGGCCTAAGCGTGAGGCTGTCGCCGTTTCGATCATCAAAGGTGTACATTTCTTTGGAAACAATATCTGTTTCAGAGCCAATTGAGCGTGCGAACAAGTGTGTACTCTCTATTAATGGCGTTCGAATTTGCTTATAACTGTATTGATTGAAAACATCGGCACAAACAGACTCGACAGCAAGCCAAAGCGCACTTTCACCCGGAAGAATATCGTTCATGCCACGAACGGCTTTAATCTGAGGTTTTTTACTCATAATTTAGATGATTTATAAACTTGTAGACGCTTAACATTGTTAGAAAGATTGATAATCATTGGCAGCCAATACCAATCTTATATTACTGCAGCCTACTCACCGATAGTAAAACGCGCATACACGCCTTCTCTATATTGAGAAATATCATATGATGCGCCGTTAAGCGTTGCTGAAACTGCTTTTGCATTGCCGATAAAAACACTCATCGGGGTAACTGCACTTACGCTTAGATCTTCACCTTGAGCATAGCTTTTATAGGCTAAACGGTTACCATCACCATCACGAATATCGACCCACGATGTGTCTGTGAAGGTCAAA
>CAZFVP010000093.1:0-8824 GCA_964522345.1 uncultured Gammaproteobacteria bacterium
TGTGCTAGTGCCTGATTAGCATAGAGTAATAAGACTGATACTGAAATAACAACTTTCGAGATCACACAGAGCCTTCCTTATCTACTTTTTTCTTCAACCCATATTTGAGTAACACAGAAAAAACTAATACAGCCTTTGACTTCTAATGTGCCGTCGTCTAATTTTTTCATGCGTGAGGCATAAGTTTTATCTTTGCCTGGATCGTAGATGGTGCCACTACGCCAATCGTTCTTTTTGCGTTTAAACCCTTTAACAATTTCTAGGCCCAAAATAGGCTCGCCAGTTTTTGATTTTAGGTCTTGGGCACTAAGGCCATCCTCAATTGTTTCGGGGTTAACCCAGATGATTTTGCCGCAAGGGCTACCATCTCCACAGTCGCTTATTTGAATTTTTGAGCCTTTGTCCTTGGTGAAGTATGTACCAAAAACATCGTGCGGGGCGGCATTGGCATTCAACGCGAATAGCATCATAGTGCTAATGCTAAATATAAAAAGGAGCGAATTGTGGTTCATGGTTTTTAAAGTCGTTACTAATTTTTCTAAAGTTTAATCGAATGCCAACAATGTGAACGGGTGACATGGAGAGTATTTCATCTCGACCCTAGAGGCGCCTGCGCCTAAATTATGAAATAGAGTAAACCATATCTTCGTTAATTATTGCGTTTTTTATTGGAAGTTGCGCTGAAATAATGGCATTCGGCATCACAACTGTGTTCTCTAAGCGAGCGTGTTTCTCTACGTAAACGTCGTGGTTTAGTATCACTGATTTTAGTGATACACCCTTACCGACCATGCAATGCCGATCGATCATTATGTCGCCGTTATAGTGTTTTGGCTGGCTGCGAACGTGAGATGCCCAGTGCTGTCGTTGACCGATTGTTGAATTAATTTGAACGCTAGGTTCCAACCCCGGAAAGTTATTTACAACGATATCAAAGTTGGCCTGATGGAAGTCTTTGGTTGTGTGCAAAAAATTTATCGTAACATCGTTGAGTTCAATTGGCATGGCATTGATTATAAAATCTGAATCATTGGCTTTAAGCAAAGTGATGCCTAAGCGCTGCTCAGCGGTTCGCGCTTCTAACAAACTGTAATCTGAGACTTCAGCTTGGCTCAGAAATCGCTCGATACAGCGGCTGCGTAAGCGATCTACTTCAACGATTAATAGACCGTTTGGTGAGCTTAGCGATTTGTACTCACGCAATACCTGATCTTTAGTTAAAGAGTAATTCATTACGGTGATATTGATTCCCCACCGGCGCGTGTCTCCTATCAATGTTTGAACCTGATCGGCGTTTTGTCGTGCCAACACTATGCACTCCTGGATTTTTAAATCTTGTAGTTCCATTAATACGTGTTCGATTATTGTATTTCCGGCGATCATTAACGATGACATGTCTTGCTTACCAAAAATGGTTTCAAGATTACTGCTTAATGGCTTGTCAGCTAAGATGATTGCAACAGGTTTATTTTTTTCTAGGTGTGGTTTCATGTTTGTCTCCGGTTAAATTTGCAGAGGTCTTTAGTATGCGCCACGGGCTTTTAATACCGCGGGAATTGTTTTGAGTAAGACTAAGAGGTCGAACCATATGTTTTGCTTTTCTATGTATTGAATATCGAGTTTTACTTGCTGTTTAAATGGGATATCTGAGCGACCGGATATTTGCCAAATGCAAGTAATTCCGGGTATCACAGCGAGACGCAGTCGATCTGCGCGCGAGTATTCAGCCACTTCAGATGGCAACGGCGGTCTAGGTCCGACTAGAGACATATCGCCTTTGATTACATTAACCAATTGTGGCAGTTCGTCGATGGATGTTTTTCGGATTAATGCCCCTACCCGAGTGACTCGAGGGTCATGTTTCATTTTGAATATTACACCGTGCGACATTTCGTTTTGGAGTTCTAGAGTGGCACGTTGTGATTGAGCATCAGATGACATTGAGCGAAATTTAAACATGGTAAATGGCACGCCATTTAAACCAATGCGTTCTTGTTTAAATAGAGCACCTCCTTTCGATTCGAGCTTAATAAACAGAGCCACCAAGATTAACAAGGGGCTGACTAATATCAACGTCATTAGTGAGACGCTAATGTCCAAAGCTCGCTTTGCTAATGGAGTGATCGCAAAGCGAATTTTCCAAATTAGCTGAGCCGCTCTAATACGCAGCGATGGACGGATTTTAGAGTAAGTCATGATTCATCTCCTTAGTAGAGTGGACGGATTGTTTACTTTGTCTATTGGCTCTTGCTGCAAGTGCTGCACGCAGTAGAAAAAGAGGGTTGCCGAGTAGGTACCGCTTGCCCTTATCGAGAGGTTGGGCAAATAGCCGCCATACCCACTCTAGTGATAATTCACGTAACCAAATTGGTGCACGTGATACTTTTTCTGAATAGAAATCAAACAACCCGCCAACGCCGATTACCGCATTCACATTGAGTTGCTCTTGATTATCCGCGATCCATTGTTCTTGTCGAGGAGCTCCCATCGCGACCAGCAGTAGCTCAGCACCGCTTTGATTGATTTTCGCGTGTAGCACTTCAGGAGTGTGGTTGTGGCTAAAGCCATCGCAGTATCCAGCGATCTTAAGTGAAGGGAACTCTATTTTTAACTTGGCCACAACGCCAGTGACCACTTTATTGCTGGCCCCGAGCAGATATATGCTTTTATCGCTCGTCGCTAATTTACGGCAAAGTAATGGAAACATATCGGTGCCATTTACGTTTTCAGCTATTGCGATATTCTGCCAACGAGCTGCTATTTTTATCCCAATACCATCTGCAAAGAGTTTGTCAAACTGGTCTAGTGCCTGTCTGTAGTCTTTGTTGGTGTGATACTTATTCACGCAGTCGGCGTTTATAAATGCAAACTTAACGAGCTTACCTTTGATTGGTTTAGTGCTTAAACTGGCTGTGACATGTTGCACTGCTTCTTTCATGGTCATGTTGCTCAAGGTAACACCTAAAAGTGTAAAGCTTTTGGGCACACATAAGTTATTTGGCGCGGAACCCAAGATGCGTTGTAGGCACCAAATTAGAAAGATCTGGATTCGTCGAAATCGTGTTCCGTTATTTGCGAACTCGGTGGCAAGTTGACTCTCACCTCGATGCGCGATACCCGATACTTTCTTAACTTGGAAGGGCGAGATAATTCCCGGCGCAACGTCAAAGCGTACACGTTTATCACGGTCTAATTTATACGCAGTTTCAAAGTCTATAGCTGTTGGGCCGACAAGGTCGTAGTTGCCTTTTAAATATAGAAACCATTTGTCGATATCGTTCAACGGGCGATTCGCTACGGTGACGGTTCTATGTTGGATGCACTCCATATCTTTACCCGCGTATTTCTGCACATAAAGAGCGACTTTCTTTTGGTGATACCAGGCTGATATGCACTGGAGCACGACCTTTGGTAGCACTAGCAACAACATTGTTACTCCAATAATCTCTCGCATAATAAATTATCCTAATTGATAAATTTGAAACTTGTTGTAATTAATATTGAATAAAATGATACTTTAGTCAACACGTTTTAGTTCATTATTATCATAATATTGATTTAATTTGACAAAGTTTTACTTTAAAAATAACTAATTTTGAATATATTTGTCGTATAAGCATTTGATTTATAACGTATTTTGTTAATTTGATACAATTGATAGTAATCTTATTGAATTTAATGATAAAAATGATACCATGATCATATTGAAATAATTACTTATCGGGGCAAACGGTTTGCTGGCGTATTAAAAGTAAACGCGGGGAAATAGAATGAAACTCTTAAATAAAGTAGTAGAGCACTTCTTAATAATCAATTTGATGTTGGCGATCAGTGCGTGTGCAGTGGTTCCCAAAAGTCTTGATAGCCAAGATCAGGATGATGGCGAAAGCTTTGAGCGTCGGATTGTCGGTTTTGAGCGAAAACGTTTTTCTAGTGATGACTTTTTTTCCGACGTTGCTGATGTCAATGATTCTAGCGCTTTCTACCAAACCACCTTTGCTTCTGGTGATCTGCTTCGGTTTCACATTGCCGGAATGAAACAGTACGATGGTTTGTATAAGGTTACTGACCAAGGAAATCTGGACTTGCCGTTTGCATCGTCTTTTCCAGTAACAAACCTTTCTCGAGAACGTCTTATAGAAAATATAGAGAACGAGCTAGTACGTTTGAAATGGTTTTATCAAGAATCGGTTAAAGTGGAATTAAGCCTTGTAAGGCTAGCACCTATAAATGTCTCGGTTCTAGGCGCTGTATTTAACCCCGGTAGAGTTGCGATAAACAATCAACCGATAAGTAAGCCTGAGGACTCGATCCAGCAACGGGCAGGGGCTTTTTCGCAAGATCGAAACTTAATATCCGCGATAAGTGCGGCAGGTGGAATAAGGCCCGATGCAGATGTCTCTAAGGTGTATCTAAAGCGGAACGACCAACTGCTTTCGGTATCCTTGCGTAGCTTAGTTGATGGGCATGGCTTTATTGAAACGCCTACGCTAATAAACGGCGACCAAATACTGGTTCTCTCAACGGGCGTCATTGATTCGTCGTTAATTAGACCAAGCCAGATAACGCCGCCTGGGATGCGCGTATTTATGTCTAACCTAACAGCGCCGTCGCTGAATAATGCGCAATCAGCCGTAGGCGCCGACTCAACTCGCCTGCCGTATGGCTCGTCGTTACTCGACTCCGCTATTTCAGCTAATTGCATTGGCGGTACTCATCAAGCCAACGCATCAAGAAGTGTTGTAATGGTCACGCGCAATCTTGGTTCAAATCAACAATTGGTTGTTCGCCGATCTATAAATCAGCTATTAGCCAATAGTAGTAATCGTTTAGTTAATCCGTTTATGATGCCAAACGATGCTATTGCGTGTTACGACTCACAGTTTACCAACTTTAGAGATGTAGCACGCGGGATTGGTGAAGTGATTAGCCCTATCTTGTTGGGGAGGTTGCTATGAACTGGCCACTCTTTTTTCGGTATCTGGTTGATGCTGTATTTAGCATAAAGTATAGGCTTATAAGCTTGTTGGCTGTCGTTGTAGTGCTGCTTGGTTTGTATCTAGTGCTTGAAGCGCCGCGTTATAAAACTTCGTGGGTTATGTTATTGCCTGGTACTGAACGAGCTTCGACAATCAATCTTGATAATATTGGCGAAGCACGCAGCAACGGCGGCAATGCCTATGGAAGCGTATCAATAAGTCCTAAAAATACCTACAAAGAGATTGCACTCAGTGACGCTGTGATAAATAGCGCGGCTAAAGAGTATGGTGTTGCCGCAAATGCATTCAGTAAACCTCGTATCAAATTAATAGATCAAACTCCAGCAATGCAATTTACCCTGGTTGGTGAGTCAAAGGAGGAGTTAGCTTTTCGTGCGAACTTATTTAATAAAACGTTTCTTACCGTTTTAGATCAGCTCAGAAATAATGAGATCGAACGAAACTTCAAAGGAGTTGAGTTCAACTTAGAAGAAGCAAAGAAGCGACTAAGAAAGGCTAGACAAGATATTGTGGACTATCAAATAAAAACGTCTTTTATATCCGATGATCAGTTTACACGCTGGACTAATGACACCGAGCAGTTAAGGGCCGAGCATACAACAACCGAGGTTGAGCTCGCATCGATAAATGCCACATTATCGGCTACTTTAGCGCAGCTTGGCATTAGCGCAGAGCAGGCTCGAGCATTATTGACTTTGCAGGCTAATCCCGCTGTTGTGGCCACGCTAAAATCGCTAAGCGAAAAGCTTGCTGAGTCGGCGACGATCAGTGCGATGTATGCGGCTCAAAACCCAAATAGAAAATCGCTTGATCGTGAGGTTGAAAGTTTAACTAAGGAGGTGCGCCGCCTACTTAACGGCGTACCGAATTTAAAGCAACTAGAAAATACTCATCTCTATGGTTTGGTATCAAAGAGTAATGAGCAAAGTGTTAGGTTTGCTAATTCTTTATTGGCAAAACAAAGTGGCTTAATTGCTCAAGGTGTTGCCCTTATGGAAAACCGCGAGAGTTACCTAGCTCGAGTAAAAAATCACGCCCGAGATGCGGCTACCCTCGCTGACTTGCAACGAGTTCATCAGATCGCCGAAGCGATTTTCAGCTCCGCATTAGCTAAGTTGGATACCAGCCGTTTAGACATCTATGCGACCTATCCGTTGACTCAGCTCCTTACACAGCCTGGCGCAACTATTAAACGAGACCGGCTACAAACCAAACTTATGATCCTTGCCAGTGTACTTATCTATGGGATGTTAAGTTTGGCGCTTGCGCTAGTGCAGGTTCGTAAGAGAGTTGTGAGCGACGCAAGCAAGCTCAGTAATATGGGCGCGAGCGACCCTCTGAGGTTTCGTTCATTTAGCCTGCCTAACGAATTAGCCCGGTGACTTGATGATGAATATTCTAATGCAACAATTTGCTTATCAAGCAAGATGGTCAGAGTTCGCTGCTTTGAATTTTGAAGAACGAGTTGTGGTGCGTTCAATTTCGTATACATTCCTCTTTTACCTGATAGGCGCATTATACCTAGTAGCCCCAGTTGTCGGTTGGACGATGATCTGTGTGGTAGTCGGGCGATGGGCAATGATGAGCTCGACTCGTAAGCAGAATGCCCACTGGCTGATTTGGTGCTGGGTAGCGTGCGCGATATTACTCGAAGTGACACTTGTTATTGCTCATGTGGACTTCAATCTAGGTTTAGGCAAGACCATAAAGTCGACAATCGGGTGGGCCAAAGGTTGGGCACTATTGAGCGTTTTTGTTGTGTTAGGTTTTTGTTTGAATATTAGGTATCAAGCGATCTGCCGAGCCGCGTGTGTAATTGGCTTAATCGCGGTAGTGATAACCCCGTTATTAATTGTGGCGTACCTTATCGGTTTACCCGATCATTTGTATGTCTCTCCACTAAAAGTATTAGGCGGGGCTGGTGATGAGTTTTTTACCGTTATTCTTTATGAAATTGATCCTGGAAATGGCGCACCTCGATGGCGTTTTTTCGCACCTTGGGCTCCGGCGGTTGGTCTGGTAGCCAATATCTATTTTTTATGTGCTTGGTTTGAGAAAAACCTGAAGTGGCGCGTGCTTGGTTTAACCGGTAACGCATTAATGATCATCATGGCGGCATCGCGTATGGGCATGATAGTGATGTTACTGGTGCCCATTGCGGTGTGGGGTCTATCACGTCTTACTCGACCTTGGGTGATGATGAGTGTGGCAGTTAGCCTGTTAGTACTGGTGATTTTTTTCGAACCGATTTCTCACGCGTTAATGACCTTGTTCAACGATATTAAAGGAGCCCGCGCAGATTCCACCAGAGTGCGATCGGCACTCGGAAACATTGCGGTATATCGCTGGCAGTCAGAGGCCTATTGGTTTGGTCATGGAGTGGTTGAAAGTGGCAGTCACCTGGTTGAATTTATGCCAATCGGCTCGCATCACAATTGGTATGGCTTACTATTTGTGAAGGGCTTGGTTGGATTTTTGAGCTTTTTGGTTCCCTTTGTTTTAACCACCTGTGCGATGTTAGTTAAGGCGCAATATCAGGTGAGCGCACGCTTAGCTTTGGGCATGTGTCTAATCGTGGCGCTTTTTTCACTAACAGAAAATGTAGAAGCATTAGCCTATATGACTTGGCCCGCGTGGCTATTAATCGGTATAGGCTTGCGCAGCGTAGTCAGGGATATAGACACCTACCAACATAATCTATTAGGCCAGTTTCGATTGCTATCAGAGCAAAAAAATATACGCGGGCAATTTGCTCAGCCAAACAATAACTAGCATTAAGGAGTTAATATGAAATTCTCAGTAATTATTCCCTTATATAATAAGCGAACTTCAGTTCGCCGCGCGATTCATTCGGTATTCGATCAACTTAACAAGAGTGCGAGGCAGTGCGAGTTAATTATTGTTGATGATGGCTCTAACGATGGCTCACTGGATGTCGTAAATGAGATTCAACGTGAGTATTCAAATAGAGAAATAATTGTTTATTCGCAAGCCAACGCAGGTGTGTCAGCGGCCCGGAATAAGGGTGTGGAATTGGCGAGTGCTGACTTTGTTACTTTCTTAGATGCCGATGATACCTATGAACCAAATTTTTTATGCGAGATAGAAAGTCTGATTGATAACTTTCCCGAAGCAGTAATGTTGGCAACGGCATATCGATTTATCGACACAAATACCGGGCAAAAGCGAGATGCGCATATCTCGGGTATTGGTAGTGAACAACAACAAATACTTGGCGACTATTTTTATTCGTCGGCATATGGCGATTTACCTATCACCTCTTCAAGTGTTTGCATAAATAAATATGCATTAAAAGAACTTGGGGGCTTTCCAATTGGGGAAAACATGGGAGAAGATCAAGCTGTTTGGTCACAAATTGCGCTTAATCATGTTATCGCAATAAGTCAGAAAGTATGTGCAAACTACTTTGAAGACACAGCCAATTCCTTAATGCAGACTGTATCGTCAAGTGATGAAATGCCGTTTAGCAAGCGCTTGCAATGCCAACTTGACCAAGGCGAAATACTCGGTGAATATGTTCCCTCAGTTAAGACGTACATTGCAGGCCATTTGCTCGACTTAGTGAGACGAAACATTCAGACTGGCGATATCAAATCTGCCAGAGCACTTTCGCGAGATTCGCGTGCGCGACGCCAATCCAAGCGTTGGGTATATTGGTATCTAAGGGCTCGGCTTGCTGGTGTACTGGATGTGTATGTTAGGCCTTAATGAAACCTGGGAAGGCACGCTATGTACTCAGGCTGCCATTTAGAACCTTTGAGCACCAGTGTGGCTGAAGGGAATATAGAATTAGAATGTCAGGA
>CAZFVP010000094.1:0-8662 GCA_964522345.1 uncultured Gammaproteobacteria bacterium
TATGACAAGACTAGACGAAATAGCCAAGCAAATTGAAGAACATCAACAGCCTCCTGTACATTTGTGGAAGCCTAAAGCCCAAGGGTCTATTGATATGCGAATTGATAGTAACGGTTTTTGGTTCCATGAGGGTGAGCCGATCTCGCGTGAGAAGCTAGTTAATTTATTTGCCAGCATATTATGGTTTGAGGATAAGCAATATTATCTTGTAACACCGGCCGAGAAATTAGTTATCGAAGTTGAAGACACTCCATTTATCGTTCATCAAATGGAGCGTGTTGAAGAAACATGGGTGGCCGTAACCAATACTCATGAACAGATTATCATTAGCGATAAAAACCCAGTGACGTTGCGAGAATATAAAGGTCAGTGGCTACCTTATGTTAACGTGCGCTATGATCTTTGGGCTAGGCTCAACCGAAGCGTTTACTATCAGTGGGTTACTGAGGCAATGGAGTTGGCCGGAGATGATGACGAGGAGCTCTGGCTTGAAAGTGGGGCTTACCGGTTTCGGTTAAGTGCATAATAACATTAGGGCTTACTCTCATGTGACGGGATATTCGTGGGCATTCAAGGCATCAGTTGTTTATCGCCGCTGCTGTTCGATTATTGCTTCTTTGGTCCGTTCGTAGCTATTAAAGCGCTCTGGAGTAATAATTCCCTGTTGTACCGCTGATAATATCGCGCAACCAGGTTCTAATTCATGTTGGCAATTTCTGAATTTGCAGCTGCCTAACAGGCTTGAGATTTCGATAAAGCCTTGTTGCAGTTGAGCGATGTTGATATGCCATAGGCTGAAGTCTCGAATGCCTGGAGAATCGATTAGTTGTCCGCCGCCGGGTAAATGAAATAGCTTGGCTTTGGTAGTGGTGTGCGTGCCTTCGCCTGAGGCATGAGACAGTTCACCAACTTCTAGCTGAGCGTTAGGCAATAGAGTATTAATAAAAGACGACTTTCCTACACCCGATTGGCCAACAACTATGCTGGTTCGTTGGTCTACCAATTTTGGTAAATTACTTAGTTCGGCTTTTTGGTGGCGAGAGCTTATGATTTTTGTCGTCTGGTAGCCAAGTTTACTATAGCGTTCGAGCAAGGTGCTCAAATCGCATGTATTTTCGCTATTAATTAAATCAGCTTTATTAAGTACTAATACTGGACGAATATTCATCAATTCGGCCGCAACTAAATAACGGTCAATTAAGTTAGGTTGCGGTGCTGGTTCGCAGGCGATAACGATTAACATTTGATTGATGTTGGCGGCGACGGCCTTCAGGTTGCCGAAGTTGTCGGGCCGCTCTAATATTGAGCTGCGTTCTAGTCGGCTCTCTATTACTCCTGTCTTATCTGAGCCTGCTCGCCAAACGACTTTGTCTCCTGCGACTAATGTGCCGAGATTGTTTCTCGCGACGCAGCGATGAACAAACCCTTGGTCGTCACCTTCAAGAGCCTCTACCTCAAAATGCTTGCTGTAGCGGCAGATTATAAGGCCATGCTGTTCACTACTTAGCTCTCCAGATTGAACTTGCCGGCTGAGGTCGCGTTCTTTTTTTTGTGAGCGAGCATTTCTTTCTTGTTGAATTTTTTCCGCACGCCATTCCTGTCGACGATTGAGTTTGCGCTTACTCATGTGTGTTCTATCTTTAACATAAGTTTTAACTTCTCGGCTCGGGGGAGCTTCTTAAGCTGATATTCTCTAGTACTTGCATGTGAGCGATCTTTGCAGTTTTCTTGGTAGGCCAAGCTTACTGGTCGTCTAACACGGGTGTATCGAGCCCCTTTTTTATTGTCGTTATTATGCTCATTGAGGCGCCGATCCATGTCAGTCGTAATACCCGTGTAGAGTGTATCGTCGGCGCATTGTAGGATATAAACTTTCCAAGTCATCGGTGTGGTGGTAAGTAATAATTAATTTAAAATAGAGATTTAATGCTAAGAGTCAGGGTTTATCGTTAGATTAACGACGTAATTTGCGTTTATTATAAGTAAAACTGCTCTGTTTTGGAGAATAAACAGAAAAACGTCACCTTGGCCAATAAATGATAGTTTTTTATTAACAAAAAAACATCAATGATGTATGTTAGGGAAGTTAAACGGTATTAATAACAATAATTTAACCCGATAAGTTAGCAATCTGGCTTAGATTGGCGCTAATTTGCTGGACTGGCTCTGAACAAGTTGTGCCTCATAAGCCCTAAACAAATATAAATATGTCGGAAAATTCTACTCAAGCAGCAGCAAATAGTAAGGCTCCATCGGAATGTCGCGTAATGGTGATCGATGATAGTAAAACTATTCGTATGACCGCAGAAACCATCCTTAAGAAAGAGGGTTACGAAGTTTTTACAGCAACAAATGGGTTTGAAGCGATGTCGGTGATTACTGATACTCGACCAGACATCATTTTCGTTGATATTATGATGCCTCGGTTGGACGGCTATCAAACGTGTAAGTTGATAAAGAATAACAGCTACTTTCGAAAGACTCCGGTAATTATGCTTTCGAGTAAAGATAGTTTGTTTGACAGGGCTCGTGGCAGGGTAGCTGGCTCTGAGCAACATATTAATAAGCCATTTACCAAAAGTGAATTACTGGAAGCGATTTATCGGTACGTTTAAATATGATGGCCGCTTTCAATCTAAGAATTATTGTTTAATGAAATAAATACCTTTTAAAAATCTATGTCTAGCAAAACTATTCTAGTCGTTGACGACTCTAAAACTGACTTTCTTTACGTCAAAAACATTCTCGACCACGGTGGCTATAAAGTAGTCTATGCGCCGTCTGGCCAAGAGGGTGTAGATGCCGCAAAACAAATTAAGCCCGACTGCATTTTGATGGATGTCGTTATGCCAGAAATGAACGGCTTTCAAGCCACTCGCGCTATTTCGCGGCAGTTAGAGACGGCTGACATACCTGTTTTGATGCTGAGTTCGAAATCTCAACAAACTGATCGTGTATGGGCTGAGCGCCAAGGTGCGACCGACTATCTAGTTAAGCCAGCTAATCCTAAACTGCTTTTAGGGAAACTTCGGTCATTGCTCGGCCCTAACCCTGGATAATCAAAGTTCGACCATGATTAGTTAGATCGTTTAAATCACGACAATCAAGCCACTTGAAATAATAATGATAAATAATGCGCCATTTGAAGTACTAATTACCATTCGCAACGAAGCCTTAGCGCTTGCTGAGCAAGGTTTAACCTATGCGACGCAATCTGCGGGGGTGAAAAATATTGCCTATGTGGTAAATGGTGTGAATTATTACTGTGATGCGCAGGATGTTAAAGAAGTGTCTACTTGCGATAATTTAATGGTCGTGCCGCAAACCAAAAACTGGATGCGAGGTTTGATTAATTCAAAAGGCGTATTGTATTCGGTGACTGATTTAAGTTTGTTTGCTGGCTATGGTCGAGCCACTCAGGCGCAGCGAGGGCATTTGTTGTTGCTTAATGATACTGGTCAGCAAAGTGCATTGTTAGTCAATCGAGTAATCGGCTTTCGATATTTTGAAGGCACGCAAGAATTTGAAAACTTAGACGACAAGCAAGAATTGCTTGATGGTTTGAGCTCGTACGTTGATAAAGGCTTTCATACAGACGGCCAAGATTGGTTTCGCTTGAATGTTAAGAGTCTTCTCGCGTCTGAGCAGTTTAGAGAGGTGCAGTAAGCAGTATGCTGCTTACTCGCTACTCCAAAGCATGCAGCTTTGTAGTAGAAATATAATTACAAAACAGGCCGTCAGACAAATAAGAGCGGTAACTAAAGAGTAAAGGTGGAAAAATGAGTGACCCGAAGCAAAACTTGCAAGATGATGTTCTTGATCTTGACGGTGTTGGCGACAGTATTGGAGCAGATGATTTACAAAATCTGTACGATGAGGCTGATCTCGCTAACCTAGATGACTTAGACGACTTTGATCTTGATGAAGAGACAGAGTTAGTCGCCGATGGCAAAGCTCAAAGTGGCGGGAATGAAAAATTTTGGCTGTTCTTAACTCTTTTTGCATTCGCGTTAGCCTTATTGTCTGCATCGCTTTTAGGGCCGGCAGTAAGTGAACAGAAACAGCGTGCGGATCATAGTATTGATGCTATATCAAAGGTTAACCTATCTAGTCTAGCCGCGAGTCAGGCAATGACTGAATCTGGTCGTTTTGAGCCGGTAAGCAGAGCCATTTCTGATGCGGAGGTATCACTGAGTCGGTTTGCTGATGCGGGTAGCTTTAGTGGGAAGTTGGCGAATACCATTTTCTCGAATAGTTCTCACGATGCAGAAGTAAATGAACTGTGGGCTGGCTATAAAGCGGCTTCTGAGCAATTTTTAGCTAATCAGCAAGAGGTTACAGAGGCTAAAGAGAAGATTTCTGCACTTAATGCCCGTATGTCGCGAGCGGTCGGTGACTCTGTTGTATTTGTAGAGGCGGTCGCAAAAGAAGGTCGCAATAAAGCTACAGGCGCATCTAAGGATAAGTATTTGTTTCTGACGTCTGAAGCATCAAATTTGAACGGTATTTTGAGTCGTTTAAATGGCTCCAATCGAAATTATTTTGCTTCCGATACTGATTTGTCTAGGTTAGCTGATGAGCAGAACGGTTTGATGATTCGTCTGCAAGAAACGCTTAGTCGTATTGTTAGTAACTCGGCGGCGATAGTCGGCACCGCGGCAGAACCTTTACGTGCGCAGTATGCGGATTTAGAAGCGAGGGTATTAGAAATTGGTGATCGAGCTAGTTCGGTTAGCGAAGCACGTGGAGCACTAGGGCAGATGCGTAGTCAAGGTGTCGCACTCTCTGATCGTATTCAAGCGGCAAGCAACCAAGGTGGTACCTTAAAGTTAGTGAGTAATCTAGTAACGATTTTGCCTCTTATATTTGCTTTATTGGGAGCGTTTAGCTTATGGCGCTATAGTCAAGCCCAAACACGAGAGTTGGTGCAACATGATGCTGGTTTAGAAGAAACTCTGGCCGATCAACAAGAATCAATTTTAAAGCTGCTTGATGAAATGAGCGCGCTAGCAGATGGTGATTTAACGGTAGAAGCTGAGGTAACCGACCAAATTACCGGTGCGATTGCCGATTCGGTAAACTTTGCTGTAATTGAGATGCGTGAACTAGTATCTCAAATTAACCGCGCCTCAATTGAGGTAGCAAACGAGTCTGAGCAAGCGGTGAGTAACGCTCAGTCGGTATCTCAATCGAATATTTCTCAATCAGGGCAAATCTCCGAGGCTGCTGCTTTGATGCAGCAAGTGTCGACAGATATGCGTGAAATGTCCGAGCATGCGAACAGTTCGTCAACCATGGCGACAGAGTCATTGCACGCAGCTTCTCAGGGTGCGCAAGCGGTACGAGACACTATCGAGGGTATGGAAAATATGCGTGAGCAAATCCAAGATACGTCTAAACGAATCAAACGACTGGGCGAATCGTCACAGCGCATTGGGGACATCGTTGCGCTGATTGATGACATTGCTGAGCAGACGAATATTCTGTCTTTGAATGCAGCGATTCAAGCGTCAATGGCCGGTGAGGCTGGTCGAGGTTTCGCGGTAGTATCAGATGAGGTACAAAGTCTGGCAGAGCGTTCAACTGAAGCGACTAAGAAAATTGCTGAATTGGTAACAACTATTCAGAATGATACAAATGACGCGGTACTCTCAATGGAGAAAGCGACACAACAAGTGGTATCAGGTACTAAGGTTGCTGACTCGGCGGGGAATGCTCTTGCTGAAATTGAAAGCGTGTCACAGCGTTTATCTGGTTTGGTAGAAGGTATTTCGAAAGATTCAAACGAGCAAGCTGAGACGGTAATCAAGGTGTCTGAGAAAGTAGCCTTGGTGAGTGACTCATCTACCGATACATCTCGCAAAGCGCAAGAGTCGGCAAACTCAATCGCCAAACTTTTAGAGCTTGCGAAAGATCTAGAAACATCAGTATCGCGATTCAAGCTGCCAGCGAGCTAAGCGACTGACGTCTGATTGGCATGACAACAAGACTCTATAAACGAACGAGCATCGAGACCGGATATGTCCATCTATTCTAATATAGACATTGAAACCTTTAAATGGGTTAAAGGCGAAGTAGAGTTAACTCTAGATAACGCCAGCATTGAGTTGCAGAAATTCGTCACCAGCGACGATAAAGAGAATTTATATGGTTTAAGTAATCACTTGCACCAAGTTGTGGGTTCTTTACAGATGTTGGAGATGAAAGCTTTATCTTCGTTAATGATGGAAAGCGAGCTTCTTGTCGAAGACTTTACCTCGGCTGATAGTCAGATTGGCAAGTCCAGTTTTGTGGTGTTGATGGATACTGCCTTTTCTGCGCTCAAGGCAACATTTTCGCGAATTGAAAACGGCCTGCCCGAAAATCCAACGGACGTCGTTGAATTAATTAATCAAATTCGTTCCTCTCGTGGTTTGAAAGGCATTGAGATATCGTCACTTTTCTCGCCAATGATCGAGGTTTTTCCTGAGATAGACTCAAGTAAAGCACTTAAAGATAAAGTCTATATCGAGAGAGCGAAAGCCCTAAGGGTTTACTATCAAACCTTCTTATTGCAATGGCTGCGCGACAATGACGACACCGCCGTAGATAAAATGGCGATGGTGATTGATAAGTTGTTTCAAATGAGTACGTTTGGAGCGGTTGCGCGTTTGTGGTGGGTCGCTTCGGCTTATGCCGATTTTGTCAAGCATAATGATCTTGGCAATAAGCTAGTGCATAGTCGTATTTTTCGCCAGATCGATGATCGCTTTAGAGATTTGGAGGTCAGTGGCGAGTCAGCGCTTGTTCGAGATCCTGCCGATGAGCTAATCAAAATCATGCTGTTCTACACCGGTGTGGGTGAAAAACGCACCGAGAGAATGGATGAAATTGTCGATGCATTTAAGTTGCAAGAATACTTTCCAGCGCTTAAGTTGGATGAAGAGTCGGTTAATTTTAACCAACTAGAAAAAAGTTTGGAGACTCTTAAAGGTAATGGTGATTTACCTTTAACGTTAATTCGTCAATTGGTCACGAGTTACTTTGAGACTGAGCAGTCTGACAGCAGTGGTTTAGTCGATATGCTAACTCAGCTAGAGATTCTTGAGAACGCTACACAGAAGCAGAGCGCTGGTATTATTTATGAAATTTCAGCACAATCAGCTGAGGTAGTTAGAGGCATTCGTCGAGGCGTAGTGTCTCGCGACGATGACACGGGATTTCATTTAGCGTCGGCGCTTATGTTCGTAGAGAACAGTATCAATAATCCTGAAGATGTCGATGACAACTGGTTGCAAAATGGGAAACTAAAGCGCCAGGCATTGCTAGCACTGAATAATCAAGAAGAACTCACTGATGCGATGGACGGTTCTCACTTGTCCGGCAGTGAACGTCAAGCTTTATTAGATGTTGTGGGCAATGAGGTAGAAGAAAACCTAAAAGATATTGAAGGCAAACTAGAGCAGTTTGGTGCCGACTCATCAAACACTGAGGTTCTTGCTGGTATTGATGGGAAAATTCGTCAAGTTCGGGGTGCATTGCAGGTTCTTGGAGAACAAAAAGTAGGGCTGTTACTTAAAATGGCCGAAGAACAATTTCTTGCTCTTGAACAAGGTCAAGTTGAAGCGAGCGCAGAGCTTACAGAGGCCTTAGCGATTTCGATTGGCACGATGGAAGAGTATGTTAAGGGCTTGCAGAATAAACGTACAGGCATGGACTACCTTCTCGATCGAAGTATCACGGATTTAGAGGTAGCTATTGGCAAGAAAGTGTCACGAGATGATGTAGAGGATTTATTGGATGTGGCGTCTGACTCACTATTTTCTTGGCTTACGAATCAATCCGATTTCGAATTATTTACAAATTTGAAATCGAGTTTACGTGACTTGACGATTTTAGCTAAAAAAACAAAACTTTCTCGTGTTGAGCACTTGGTTAAAGAACAAGACAGATTGGTTGACGTAATATCTCAGGAGCCAGCGTTCCTTACCGATAATATTACCAGCAATTTGCAGAATAATATGGCCTCGATTACGGAGCAAATTATTACGCTCTATGGTACCGAAGAGACCCAAGAAGAAATTCAGCAAGATGAAGAATTAGCGTATAAGAAGTCAGCAATTGAGTCTGATGGCGATGAAGCGTCGGTGCGTTTTCACGACGATATGGATATTGCAGAGCTTGGCGATGATGTAGCTGAAGAGATACAGGTGGCGGAAATCGCTTCAGAAAGTTTGTCGTCTACTGAGATCGCCAAACAACATGCTGTAGATCAAAAAGAAGCGCCGATAGTAGACCCCGATATTTTCGAAATATTTATAGAAGAGAGTGTTGAAGTTCTTGATGAAGCGAATATTCAATACGAAATTTGCAAAGCCGACTTAAATGATCGTGGTGCTATTCGAGAATTGAGAAGAGCCTTTCATACCCTAAAAGGTAGCGCTCGTATGGTCGGCTTAGAAGATGTAGCTGAAATAGCGTGGTTGAGTGAATCGCTTTTTAACTACGTTCTCGATACCGAGAAGCCTTTGAGTAAAGGTACGTTAGGTTTTGCTCGTGACTCGTTAGATGAATTTCAAAGTCAGTTAGACGACCGCTATGCGAATCAGCATTTAATAGATACCGCTGAATGGGGTCATAAGGTCGAACGAATTAATTCTGGCGAAGAGAATGAGTCAGTTGA
>CAZFVP010000095.1:0-3202 GCA_964522345.1 uncultured Gammaproteobacteria bacterium
GGGTGAGTTGGGTATTCGTGTAGCGAAAGTACTCTGGTAGACTCCGGGTTTTCAGGGTTGAGATAACCACGGCCACCTGCTGCCATTGTTATTGTTACACGCAACACTAATTTGTGACTATTGCTTATTAAATGCTCAATTTCTTTGATTAATAGGTCAACATCTACCGGTATCCCAAGCACCTCGCAACCGCGCTGGAGGCGTTTTATATGAAGGTCTAATAAGCAGGCTTGACCATTAAGCACTGCGATGGTTTCGAAAACATTTTGCCCATATAACAAACCTCGGTCGTCTGCCGAGATTTGTGTGCTATTTATACCGTTTACTAGGGTCAACGAGCCTAGGTGAAGCGTTTAAGTGCTAGGGTGCCGTTGGTGCCGCCGAAGCCAAATGAATTACTTAACGCGTACTCGATATCCATTTCACGCGCGGTGTTGGGTACATAGTCCAAATCACAATCTTCGGAAGGGTTATGTAAATTAATCGTCGGCGGTGCCGTTTGGGTGTGTAGTGCCATAATGGTATAAACCGCTTCTACTCCGCCAGCCGCTCCAAGTAAATGGCCAACCATTGACTTTGTTGAGCTAACCGCAATATTGTAGGCATGGTCTCCGAAGGCAATTTTAGTTGCATTAGTTTCTGCCGCATCGCCAAGCGGTGTTGATGTTCCGTGGGCGTTAAGATGTTGTACGTCTTCAGCGTTAATAGAGGCATTACGCATCGCATTTACCATACAGCGTGCAGCGCCTTCGCCACCGGGACTAGGTGATGTCATATGGTGTGCGTCACCGCTCATGCCAAAGCCTACTAACTCAGCATATATTTTAGCGCCTCGTGCTTTGGCGTGCTCGTATTCTTCGAGTACAACAACACCGGATCCTTCACCCATGACGAACCCATCGCGATCTTTGTCCCACGGACAAGAGGCCAATGCTGGATCGACATCGCGCGATGACAAGGCTCTAGCATTCCCAAAACCCGCAATTGCCGTCGGAGAAATTGCGGCCTCTGCTCCACCAGCGATCATTACATCAGCATCACCATATTCAATTAATCGTCCGGCATCACCGATGGAGTGAGTTGCTGATGTACAGGCAGTTACCATGGAAAGGTTTGGACCTTTGAGTCCCAAGGTTATCGACAAGTTACCGGAGATCATATTAATGATAGAGCTAGGAACAAAAAACGGTGAGACTTTGCGAAAACCACGTTCTTCCAACGTCATTGTTGCTTTTTCAATTGACGTGATTCCGCCGATACCAGAGCCAATGTATGTTCCAATTCGCTCAGCATTTTGTTCGTTAACTTCAAGTCCTGAATCTTTAAATGCATCCAAACTAGCGGCCATACCCAATTGAATAAAGCGATCCATTCGACGAGCCTCTTTACCAGCCATATATTTGGCCGGATCAAAATCCTTAACCTGGCCCGCTACTTGGCAGGGGTAGCCAGTAGAGTCGAATTTATCTATCGCCCCAATGCCGCTAACTCCATTGGTAATATTTTGCCAATTCTCATCTAATGTAAGGCCCACAGGGGAAACAATTCCCATGCCGGTTATAACAACTCGTCTTTTGCTCATGATGGTTATATATATCGTTAATGCAGATTAGAAACGAATGCCGAGGTCGGCAAACGTTCTAAACAAAAAAGCCACTATAGCTTGAACTAAGTGGCTTTTTTATTACTTTTCAAGGTATCACTTCATTACTGAAGTGCACCTTAAATGTTCTCGGTTAGTATACTTCGATTATGAACTTCGTGATTAAGAAGTGTGGTTATTTACATAATCGATTGCAAGTTGAACCGTTGTAATGCTTTCAGCTTCTTCATCAGGAATTTCTGTTTCAAACTCCTCTTCTAAAGCCATTACCAATTCAACAGTGTCTAGGGAATCTGCACCTAGGTCGTCTACGAATGATGCGCTATTTACTACTTGGTCTTCGTTTACGCCCAATTGTTCGATAACGATTTTCTTTACGCGTTCTTCAATGCTGCTCATGAGTGTACCTCTATGTAAGGGAGCTAATTAACATTCAGTTTTATGTGGTCAAAAAAGCCAGTTTCAACGTTCTGCTAGATAAATACTACTATTAAAAACCGACAACGATATTTAAAACCCATCTATCGTCATCAGCAGGTGTTCATTTGCGGCGCATTATATAAAAAAGCCGCCGTTTTGCAAAATATTTACTATTCATTTGACTAATAATTTATTGTTATTTTCAACAAATCATTATGTCATGTACATGCCACCGTTAACATGTAGGGTGGTGCCAGTAACATAAGCACTTTCATCAGAGGCCAAAAACACGACCGATGCGGCGATATCATCAGGTTCTCCAAGACGAGATGCTGGAATGTTAGCAGTCATTTTAGAAACTTGTTCTTCGGTTAGTGCTTTTGTCATGTCTGTATTGATAAATCCAGGGGCAACCGCATTAACAGTCACACCGCGTGAGGCAATCTCTTGTGCTAAGGATTTAGTGAAACCGATTACGCCTGCTTTTGCAGCCGCATAGTTAGCTTGACCCGCATTGCCAGACACACCAACAACTGAAGTAATATTAATGATTCGGCCGCTGCGTGCTTTCATCATGCCACGCAATACCCCTTTTGATAGGCGATAAACAGATTTTAGGTTTGTCGACATGATGTCGTCCCATTCGTCTTCTTTCATACGCATGGTTAGGTTGTCACGAGTAATTCCAGCGTTATTAACTAACACGCCGATAGCGCCATATTTTTCATTTATTACTTTCAATGTAGAGTCAACTGATTCGCCTTCAGAAACGTTAAGCACCAAGCCTTCGCCGGCAACGTTTGCGCTGGCTAGACTTTCACTAATACGGTCGGCGCCGCTTTGTGAGGTCGCTGTGCCAATAACCGTTGCTCCCTGTGCACCGAGTTGTGCTGCTATCGCTTGGCCGATACCACGAGTTGCGCCGGTGACTAAACAAATTTTGTTACTAAGGTCGAACATTCTATTTTCCTAAGGTTATAAATTTAATCATGGGGTCAGGCTGTTAAAGGCTTAAATAAGCCCCTCAAATGCCTCGGGTTTATCGATACTCGATACATTAACGCCTTTAACAATGCGTTTAACCATACCGCATAACACCTTCCCTGGACCGCTTTCGATGAAAGAGTCCACGCCTTGTTGGTGCATAAATACGATTGACTCGGCCCATCTGACGGGTGA
>CAZFVP010000095.1:3302-4788 GCA_964522345.1 uncultured Gammaproteobacteria bacterium
CGAACTAAGGCAACGCCATCAGCAAATGAGAGTGCGCCTGCGGCAACCAGAGCAGTGTACTCTCCGAGGCTATGACCTGCCATAATTGCCGGGTTGATACCGCCTAACTCTTGCCAGACTCTCCACGCTGCCACACCCGCTATAAGCAGGGCTGGTTGCGTGTTTTCTGTTTGAGATAGTGATTCAATTGGACCTTCTTGCGTCATTGCCCACATGTCGACCTTTAAGGTGTCGGATGCTTCGGTAAATAAGTCTTTGACTAAAGGGTGTTGAGTTGCAAGCTCACTCATCATGCCGATTGACTGTGAGCCTTGACCTGGAAATATAATAGAAAAAGGCATAATATTTTAATTTAGGTTTATGTTTTAAATTATTGATTTTTATCAAAAACTTTTGATATTTCTTCGCTTATATGATCGATTACGTCCATTTCTGCTTGTCGATTGGCTTCTTGAATTGCGTGTAAAAAGCCTAATTCGTCGGTGCCGCCATGGCTTTTTACTACAATACCATTTAAGCCGATCAACGTTGCGCCATTGTGTAGCCTTGGGTCCAGCCGGGCCTGCATTGCTTTAAAAATAGGAATACATAGCGCGCCTATGGCTTTGGTTACGAAGTTGCGCTTAAATTCTTCTTTAAGCACATGAAGAATCATCTTTGCAGTTCCTTCACTGGCCTTGAGTGCTACATTTCCTTCAAAACCGTCACACGCAATAACATCAACTTTGCCGCTGAACAGCTCATCGCTTTCAACATAGCCAACATAATTCAATTCGCTTTCTGACAGTAAAAGAGACGCCTTTTTTACCTTCTCACTGCCCTTAATTTCTTCTTCTCCCACATTTAGCAGGCCAACTCTAGGTGACTTTTTGTTATCAACAAACTCAGTCAACACTGAGCCCATGACGGCGAATTGCACCAGCATTTCAGGACTAGAATCGACATTCGCACCAAGATCTAGCATATGAACGGTTTGACTGGTGTCTTGACATGGCATCGTGGAGATAATAGCAGGCCTATCTACCCCGGAAATGGTTTTCAACACAAATCGCGCTGTTGCCATCAATGCACCAGTGTTGCCTGCACTTACCGCCGCTTGCGCAGTTCCTTCTTTAACCAAATTAATGGCTACTCGCATGGAAGAATCTTTTTTGCGTTTTAATGCAAGCGCAGGAGATTCATCCATTTCGACCACTTCGGACGCTTCTTGGATGGCCAAAGAGCCATTGTCGAGGAGAGCTTGACCATTACACTGGATAATTAAGTTAGTGATTTCGCTAGACTTGCCGACTAAAATAACGGAGTGAGACTTTGTGTTTACTTTGCTAAGAAACTCAATGGCGGCTGGTACCGTTATTTTTGGACCGTAGTCACCTCCCATCGCGTCAATAGCAATGGTCGTTTTGTTTGATTCTGAGTGCATGAATTAGGCGGTTACGGTTGCGATTGTTATTACTTTATGTGCACTGTAATTATCTTATATGAA
>CAZFVP010000095.1:4888-8452 GCA_964522345.1 uncultured Gammaproteobacteria bacterium
TGC
Source organism: uncultured Gammaproteobacteria bacterium (assembly GCA_964522345.1). GTDB lineage: Bacteria > Pseudomonadota > Gammaproteobacteria > Arenicellales > Arenicellaceae > Arenicella. The sequence goes on from CAZFVP010000095.1 coordinate 4,892, forward strand.
ATTTCGCCAGTCATTGAATCAGTTGATAGTGTCGCTTCGCCTAAGGCGTCATGTGAACGACGCATGCCACGACGTGAAGTTGATTTTTTACTCTTTTGTACAGCCATGTTAGACCTCGCTGATAATGTTTATTTAGCTTGGTTTAAATCTGCCAAACGTCTTTCTATATGCATTTATTAAAGCAATTAAAAAGGTTTAAAAAGCTGATAAAAAACCCAGATGTTTCAAGTTGGCGCGAATCATATAGTCAGTGGCAGCCACTGTCAAAGTAAAACAACGCTTTTTTAGCGATTTTTCAACGTCTTAGCTATCAACGATATTATGCCCTTACCGCATTACTGGAGTTTCAATGGCTGCTTGCTTTACTTCGTGGCCTATATGCGCAAATAGTTCTAAAAAGACAGCTTCAATCTGATCGTAATTCTCCTGCACTTCAATTATCGAGCCGGCCATATTGTTCTTAAATCTGATTCGCTTACTAACCTGATCTATCGTCATAGCAATGCCTTCAAGGTTGGCGTACGTATTTAGCCAGTCGTGTTTATTCATCGCAATGGTTACTTGCTGCATTCGCTCCGGCATGAAGTCTAAACATTGATCTAGGCCCGTATAACAATCGGATATGAATTGTGTTCTATCGACCGTGGCGAAGGTGTCCCAATGTTTAATTAGGAAGTAGTCAAAGGTAATATCGGTAACGACACCTGCAAACCGTCTTCGTTTGCTCGAGAAGAGTAGTTTGAGCGCTTTTACTGGGGCATATTCATCGGTTACCTTGTCGACCAAACGATGATTATCGATCCCACGTAGTATTTCGATTGGCAGTCGCTTTTTTAAGGCCTCATCTGGTTTGAAGTCTCCCATCAGGTTGCCCGTGAAAGACATAGGCGTTCGTTGTGAAAAAAATAAATGGCTCAAATAGTTCATCGTCGATAGTATAGTCCTAAGCATTTACCAATTACCTTAGGAACCTCAGCGAAAGTCGTTAACCATGTTAAAAAGAACTTCGATAAAATACGCTATATTGTTAATTGCCGCTCTTATGCTGAGTAGTTGCTCCAGTGACTCAGAATTGTCTGAAGAAGACAAAGTCAGAGCGACATTGGCTGCCTTAGAGGAAGCTGCGGAAAAGCGCTCACTTTCTGAAATGACCGAGCACATAAGCGATTCCTATAAGGACTATGAGGGCAACGATTTAAAAAGGGTAAAAGGCTTGCTTCAATTTCAACTCATAAAAAATCAAAATATTAACATTTTCAGTAAAATCAGAGAGCTTGAAGTTATTGGCGATACCGCAACCGCAGAAGTCTCAGTTGCTATGGCAAGCAGAGCAATTGATCTTTCTTCAGAAGCAAATCGCTTACGGGCAGATACCCACCGTTTCTCTCTTGTGCTTAACTTAGAGAATGAAAAATGGAAGATCAAAAGTGTTAGTTGGCAACGAGGTTGGTAAATGCCCCCCAGCGGGAATCAAAAGTAGGCACTTTAGGTAAGCCACGGAGGATTTAACCAGATATTTATCCGGAGTTTTGATTTTTAGGTTAATTATTGTCAAAACATGGTTTTTTACGCCTAATTGGCATTTTGTCAGGTTGTTTCGAGTTGCAAGCTATAACATAATGCGCGCCATTGAAGATACGATCGGCACCAGATTTACGTTCTGGGGAGCTAACGAGAATGACCATAGATCAAAAGATAGTCGAAGAATATATACCCTCGTCCACGGGTAAAGACGCGACAGCTAATCAAGCAAATCAAATCTGCGTTGCGGCGTTGTATAAGTTTGTTACGTTGACGGATTACGAGGCACTAAAGCCCGCAATTCTAGAGCAATTGTTAGAACGCGAAATTCGAGGTACTTTATTGCTCGCCTTGGAAGGTATAAACGGAACTATCTCAGGAGATCGTCAACAATTAGTCGAGTTTTTTGATTGGCTAATGAAAGACCCTCGTTTTCATGCAATTGATTATAAATTGTCATACCATTTAGAGCAGCCATTTAATCGTACAAAAGTCAAATTAAAGAAAGAAATTGTGACGATGGGCGTTGATCATATTGACCCCAATAACATCGTTGGAACATATGTTGAGGCTCAGAATTGGAACGAATTAATAAGCGACCCTGAAACGCTTTTGATAGATACTCGTAATAGTTACGAGGTAAATATTGGCACTTTTGAAAATGCAATCAATCCTGGCACCGAAACCTTTCGAGAGTTTCCTGCCTATGTAGACAAAAATCTTGACCCAACTAAACATAAAAAAGTAGCTATGTTTTGCACCGGCGGCATTCGTTGTGAAAAAGCGTCCGCGTTTATGATGGAACGCGGTTTCGATCAGGTCTATCACCTAAAAGGTGGAATTCTAAAGTATTTAGAAACAATTAATGAACAAGAAACAATGTGGAACGGCGAGTGTTTTGTCTTTGATGAACGAGTTGCTGTAAACCACAAGTTAGAAAAGGGGCAATATGATCAATGTCATGCTTGCCGGCATCCAATTACTGAGTCTGACAAAACTTCGAGTGAATATATCCCAGGAGTGAGTTGTCCTCGGTGTTTCGAGTCAGTTACTGTGGAGCAAAAACAGCGTTTTCAAGAACGTGAAAAGCAGGTTCAGTTGGCTAAACAGCGAGGAGAAACGCATATTGGTCTTAATAGTCGACTTACGGCAGATGCCAATCGGCTTGAGAAACGAGCAGAAAAAGAGCGCCAAAGAGCGGCTCGTGCTTCCAATAAATAGATTTGTATTTTAATTGAGCAATATCATGAATGTACGTTTAAAACTTTTTTTCTTTGCACTTGGCGCGATAATCGTGCCTAACTTAACGTCAGCAGCGGCTGTAAAATCGATGTCTTTAGAGGTATTTAACGATGGAGCAACTCGGTTCTGGGAAGTTTCAGTGAGCTGCGAGGCAGTGTCGCAGCCTAGATCGATGCGTCGTCCGATAAACGACGAACAATGGTGTTCAAGTGACGTAAAAAACCTATGTCACAAAAATAAGTTTTCATTGTCTCGAGAGCTTTGCAGTGATGGTTTTAATCAGCAAATTGCTAACCTCCAAAGTGTTAAAACACAAGCACCCAGTCAGACTAAGGTTGAAACTGTACCAACACCAGAAACTGCGGTTGTCGCTCCTAAAGCGTCTAAGGCGACTCAGGTTTCAAGCCAAGTAGTGAGCCGTGAGAGCTTGCGTAAAGAACAAATACAAATTGAAGAACAACGTATTTTGATTCGTCAAAAACGTTTAGAATTACGTCGGCGAGAATTGAGTTTGCAAAAGCGCCAACTCAGCGCCAACTAAAAACATAAATATTCATCAACACGGGTAGAGTAGTAATGAAAACATTGTTGAAACCAATCATATTTTTCGTCGGGGCGGCTCTCTTTAATAGTGTCGCTAAGTCACAAGTGTCCGCTATTTCAAGCGATAACCTTGTTCAATATGGGAAGGAAGAAGCTTATTGGGTAGCCGATGTTACATGCTCTGATGATAGTAAGCGAAGCATCCAGCGTAAAACCGACGGCAATGAATGGTGTGGAAAAGCTGTAGACGGCTTT
>CAZFVP010000096.1:0-8350 GCA_964522345.1 uncultured Gammaproteobacteria bacterium
CAGGCAAAACGCCTTAAAAGAGCGCTATCTTGTTCGTCCCCGCTATTGAATCAGTGGGCCCTTTCAGAGTTTGTTGCAAGTGGCGAGTATGATCGTAATATGCGGACATTACGTCAGGTACTCGAACGTCAAAAACATCGAATGGTGGCTTTAGTTCAAGAAGCGTTTCCTGTGGGTACGCGTCTAAGTGATCCTAGAGGCGCAGGGGTTCTTTGGCTTGAACTGCCGACCGGAAATGACTCTGAGGTTTTTTTCCATCTAGCGTTAGAGCACAATATAAGTATTGCGCCAGGAGCGCTATTCTCACCAAGTAATAAATTTAAGCGTTGTATTCGTATTAGTTACGGTATTCCCTGGACCACCGAAGTTGAGGAAGCTATACGTGTTCTCGGGACCCTTTGCGTGTCTAAATAACACGTTTAGGGAATTTCTGATTTAATCGAGTTTAGCCTTCTTTTGAGCCTCAAAAGCCGCTCAATTGAAGCGTTGATGTGCCATCCAGCAGTCGTTTTGCTGTCAAACATCCCCACAAAGAGTATGCGCCTTTTGGGCCAAGCGCAAAATTGGTTAAATCAGAGGTTCCTTAGGTTAAGCTTTACCACCGCTTGGTAAATAGGCGTTTTTAGGTGGGCAGTCGAAGTATCTTATACAAGTAAAATCTTATCTACGACAAATTGTAGACTTCGCTAGCGACTAAATTACATCTGACAGGTAACAACCATCAATTTATATGCGACATTTGGCGCTCTGCACTTTAATCATCGAACGGCTTTCTAGTAGAATACCGAACATTATTTTTCAAAGGCTTCAAGCGATATTATAACCCGTGACAGGTAAACTCTTTATTATTTCAGCTCCTTCAGGCGCCGGCAAAACTAGCCTTTCACAAGCACTTATTGCTAACGCAGCGAATGTAAAAATGTCGATCTCACATACGACTCGTCAGCGTCGTTCTGGTGAAGTGAATGGTGTTGATTACTTCTTTATCAGTCTGCCCGAATTCTTGAGAATGACTGAAGAGGGTATTTTTTTAGAACATGCCGAGGTCTATGGTAACTACTATGGAACTTCGCGTAATGCGGTCGAGGATATGCTTGGTCAGGGTATCAATGTATTGCTTGATATTGACTGGCAAGGCGCTCGTTTGGTACGCGAGCAAATGTCTGAGGCAGTGAGTATCTCTATCTTACCGCCATCGATCCAAGAGCTTGAGCGCCGTTTAAGAAGTCGAGGTAGTGATTCTGAAGATGTAATTCAGAGTAGAATGCGCCAAGCTTATGAGGAGATGCGTCACAGTGATGAAGCCGATTTTCAAGTTCTAAATGATGATTTTAATCAAGCTTTGAATGATTTAACGCTGATACTGAACGGTGAAAGTGATAAACTCCGACCCCTTGCTGTAGATTTGGTGGCTCTGTTAACAGAAACACAAGATCATAAATAGACAAATGCCTGGCTTTTGCACATATTGGGTTTCGCGGCAGCCCCTATTTAATCGCATGCGAGACTTAAATTTCCGGTGGCTTACCACGAAATAGGTTCTCGCATTCAAAAAGATACCTCGCTGCATTGCAACGGGGATTTTCGTTAATTTAATTGAACATATTGAGGAGTTAGTAATGGCTCGAGTAACTGTCGAAGACTGCTTAACTAACGTAGATAACCGTTTCCAACTTGTGTTAGTAGCTACTAAACGCGCACGTCAAATTTCTTTAGGCTCTGAACCTTTTGTTGAACAAGAAAATGATAAGCCAACTGTTCTGGCTTTACGTGAGATTGCTGAAGGCTTAGTTACACGTGATATTCTAGACGATACGATTGAAGAAGATGTACTTGAATTCACAGAAACTGAAGATGCTGAAGAGTCTCCAGTGGAGAGCGAGTCTCCAGAATTGGATGCACTGACAGCTGCTTTACAAGCTGAGCTTGCTAGCAGTACGGAAGCGTCGTAATAAATCTTCATGAGGCCTTTAGGGTTGACTACAAAGTAAACTAAAGCTGAGGCTGTTGCATTTTAATCGCGTGCGAGGGTTAAATTCCCCGTGGCTTGCCACGAAATAGATTTTTGCATGCAAAAAGATACCCCGCTGCTTGCCGCGGGGAGTTTCATTGTAAATAGATTCAGCTTTTTGTTTCTGTGCTTAAGAAGTATCTGCAAAAGTCGTGAAAAGTAAACTTGAGTCATAGATATTATAAACACCTCATTGAAAAGCGTCGCAATTGTTCGTTATTACGTGCATTTTTCTCCTTAGCTTTGAAAGCCTTGACTCTCAAATTTTCTCACGCAGATTGTTGTAGAGATTCCTTAAATGGAAAATCGCGTGTCACACACAAAAACGATTTTATTCGTAAATACAACATAGGAAATTTACATGGTGAGTGCTAGCACACCACCTAAGCGCCGGTTCTTTTCACCATCGCCTGAGAAGGCCATTCGAGCCGTCTGTAAAGGGCGGTTGTCAGCTTATTTGTCTCCTGAAGCCATCGAAGACGTTTATCGCGCGTTTCGTTTTGCTGAACAAGGCCATCGAGGTCAAACTCGTAAATCAGGCGAACAATATATACATCATCCTATAGAAGTTGCTGACACTCTCGCTGAGTTGCAAATGGATTCGCGTACCCTAATGGCGGCGCTCTTGCACGATGTTATTGAAGATACTTCTGCAACTAAAGAAGAGATCATTGATGCCTTTGGAGAAGATGTTGCTCTGCTGGTTGATGGCGTGAGTAAAATCGGGCAGATAAAGTTCGATACTAAAGAACAGGCGGAAGCTGAGAACTTTCGTAAGATGTTGATGGCGATGTCAGAAGACGTGCGCGTAATGATCATTAAATTAGCTGATCGGCTACATAACATGCGTACTCTTGGTAGCATGGCGGCTGAAAAGCAAAAGCGAATTTCTAAGCAAACATTAGAGATTTACGCGCCTATCGCTGAACGTTTAGGCTTGTATCATTGGGCTCGTGAGCTGCAAGACCTATGTCTGATGTACACCTATCCTCAACGCCATCGTGCGCTAAGCAAAGCGATCGAACAACGCCAAGGCAATCGAAAGTTGGTAGTTGAAAAGCTAAAAGGGTCTTTAAATCAAACCTTAAACGCCGCCGATATAAGTAGTTTTAGCGTTAAGGGTCGTCGAAAAAGTGTGTTTAGTATTTATAAAAAAATGCAGAAAAAGAAACGCTCTTTTGACGAACTTTTTGATATCTATGGTTTCAGAATTATTGTTCAATCAGTGGATGAATGCTATCGAGTTTTAGGTGTTATCCATAATGCGTATAAGCCGATTCCCGGCCGGTTTGCTGACTACGTTGCTATTCCAAAAGCGAATGGTTATCAAAGCTTACATACCGTTGTTTTTGGGCCGTTTGGAGACAATATTGAGGTGCAAATTCGAACTAGGGAGATGGACCAAATTGCCGAAGCTGGTGTAGCGGCACATTGGATTTATAAATCAGACAGTACTAATCATGAAGGTTCGAATCATCTAGCACGTCAGTGGTTATTAGACTTGCTTGATCCAGCTCATCAAACTGAGAACGCGATCGAATTCTTGGAACACCTCAAAATGGACTTATACCCAGACGAGGTCTATGTTTTTACGCCACAAGGAGACATTAAAAAAATGCCTCGCGGTTCTAGTGCGCTAGATTTTGCTTATGCGGTACACACCGATGTTGGGACGCATTGTACCGGCGCCCGAATTAACAAATCACTGGCATCACTTCCTACTGTACTTAACAATGGTGACAGCGTTGAAATTATTACGTCTAAGAGTGCGTGGCCAACAACGTCTTGGTTGAATTATGCGGTGACGGCCAAAGCCCGTACACAGATTCGCAATTACTTAAAAGCGCAAACTGAAGAAGATGCTCTACGCTTAGGAAAACGCTTACTCGCGGGGGCTACAAAACAACGTTTGTTTGGTCGCCGAAAGATACCGACTAAAGTTCAAGCCGTTTTGCTGAAAGAGTTTAACTTGGAAACTTGGTCTGAATTGTTGATAGATATAGGCCTTGGAAAACGTATTCCCGATTTAGTTGCTAGGCAAATTGCACTGCTTACTGATGAACGCCTAGAGGGTGAAGCCGTAAGCCAAGAGGCGTTAGTCATCAAAGGGTCGGAAGGCATTATGGTGACGTATTCTAAGTGCTGTAGCCCAGTTCCGGGAGACTCGATAGTCGGTATTTTAACCGCAGGACATGGCTTAGCGGTTCATGGGTTTGATTGCCCGAATTTAGTTGAATTACGCAAACAACCAGAAAATTTTCTTTTAGTTGATTGGGATGACGATATTGATCAAAATTTTCAAGCTCGGCTTCAAGTAAAATTACATCATATTACTGGTGCGTTTGCGGGGGTTGCTACTGCGATCGCGGCGAATAGCTCAAATATCAATCATGTTGATTTGCATGAAGGCTCAGATAGTGTGCGTCAAATAGACTTCATCGTTGATGTAAAAGATCGTGTGCATTTATCGAGGATAATTAGAGCAATCTATCGCTTACCTTCTGTAAGTAAGGTAATGCGTCAAAAAGGGTAGAGTGAGTCGAACAAGTCGCATTGTCTTGCGAATAATTGATTTTGATGTGATTTCTGCTACGAATCAAATATTGTCTAATCAATCATCCAATGCCAAAATGGCGTCATGACAAAAGAAATTATTAACACCGATAAAGCACCACCCGCGATAGGAGCTTATTCGCAAGCGATTAAGGTTATTGATACGGTTTATATTTCTGGGCAAATACCGCTAGACCCAGTGACGAAAAAGCTTGTAAGTGACTCGTTTGAAGAGCAAGCTCATCGAGTTTTTGCTAACTTAACCGCTGTTGCACAAGCCTCGGGTGGTAGTTTAGGTGACTCAGTAAAACTCACAGTTTATGTAACTGATCTGGCTAATTTTTCGGTACTTAATGACGTGATGACGGAATATTTGGCAGCCCCATTTCCAGCGCGAGCGACGGTTGAGGTTGCGGCACTGCCAATGGGTGCGCTAGTTGAGATCGATGCTGTGTTACGCTTAGCTTAAACGTAAATTCTCTAGAGCCTGTTAACATTAATTAAATGAGCACTGTTGAATCTGAAAAGGTGTTTATTGCAAAGGCCTCAGGCTTTAAGTTTAATCGCAAAAGGAGTTTGTGAATGACGTTAAAATCAGCAATGCCATCGAGCAATAAACCCGTCACCTCATTGACTGGTGTTGGTCCACAAATGGCCATAAAGCTGGCTAAAGTTCACGTCCATACCGTTCAAGACGTGTTATTTCATTTGCCGCATCGTTATGAAGATAGAACCACGGTTACCGACCTTGGGGCCATACTGCCAAATTTATCAACGGTTGTGATAGGTCAGATCGAGCTAGCTCAAGTGGTATTTGGCCGACGGCGCAGCTTACTGGTTCGCATTAGTGATGGAACAGGCTCGTTAACCATTCGCATGTTCTACTTTAACCGATCACAAGAGAAGAGTTTTCAACGTGGTCTTTGGGTTAAATGTTTCGGTGAGGTGCGGCCGGGCGCCAAGGGATATGAAATGATTCACCCTGAATATAGAGTTACTAAGAGTAAACCTGAAGGTGGTTTAGATACAACATTAACCCCTGTCTACCCTAGTACGGAGGGTGTAAGCCAAGCTCTATGGCGCAAGATCAGTGATCAGGCTTTGCAGAATGAATTACCAAATCTAACTGAGTTGGTTGATTTGGACTGTTTGCCAACCGAAATGCAAAACGCGTATCAAACAGCCAGTTTACAACAAGCCATTATGGCGTTGCATCGGCCTAAACTAGGTATCGACCTCGCCAGTATGCAGCAAGCTACTAGTAGCGCGCACCAAAGGTTGATAATGGAAGAGTTACTTGCGCATCATTTTAGTTTACGAAAGTCTCGAGATGCGCATCAACAAGAGCAAGCACCAATCCTTGAAACGAATCAACAAGTTAATCGAATTTTTTTAAATAACCTTGGGTTTAGTCTGACCGACGCTCAGAAGCGGGTTTGTGCTGAAGTAGAAGCTGACTTATCGCGGTCATCACCGACAATGCGGTTAGTACAAGGAGATGTAGGTTCAGGTAAAACAGTTGTAGCCGCAATTGCTATGCTGCAATCTGTTTCATCTGGAGTCCAATGCGTGATGATGGCGCCAACCGAACTCTTAGCAGAGCAGCATTTCAATACTCTTAGTAGTTGGTTTTCTGAGTTGGATATCGAGGTAGGTTGGTTAGCGAGCAAAACTCCGGCAAAGCAAAAACGCGAGACCCTTGAGCGTTTAGCCAGCGGCGAGCTATTAGTCGCGGTGGGCACTCACGCCTTGATTCAAGACGCAGTAAAGTATAAGCATCTAGGGTTGGTAGTGATCGATGAGCAGCACCGCTTTGGCGTAGAGCAACGGTTGGCTTTAAGGGCAAAAACTCCTGAAGGTCAAGTTCCACATCAGTTGGTAATGACTGCGACACCGATCCCCCGAACACTCGCGATGACATTTTATGCAGATTTAGATGTTTCGAGTATTGATGAGTTGCCTCCTGGTCGAAAAGTAGTCGAAACCGTAGTAATACCGGCAGACACGAAACGTGCTGAGGTAATTCGGCGAGTAAAGTCTGCGTGCCAAGCAGGACGTCAAGTGTATTGGGTTTGCCCATTAATTGATCAGTCTGAAGTTCTTGAGGCGCAAGCGGCAACAGAGACTGAGCAAGAACTTAAAGGCGCCTTACTAGGTTTGAGTATTGGTTTGGTTCATGGGCGGCTCAAGCCAAAAGAGAAAGAAGACGTCATGAGCAAGTTTCGTAATGGCGATATAGATCTATTAGTTGCGACTACGGTGATCGAGGTTGGAGTGGATGTGCCAAACGCCAGCTTGATGATTATTGAAAACGCAGAGCGAATGGGTTTAGCTCAGCTTCATCAGCTACGTGGTAGGGTAGGCCGAGGTAATGAACAGTCGTTTTGTATATTGTTGTATCAAATGCCACTGAGCCAACACGCGAAACTACGTTTGAAAACGTTACGTGAGACAAATGACGGTTTTGTTATTGCCGAAAAAGATCTTGAGATTCGTGGTGCAGGAGAACTGCTAGGTACTCGGCAGACTGGTAGCATTACCTTTAAGATTGCTGATCTTATTCGGGACCAACATTTGTTACCGCTGATTGATGCCAGTGCCACTAAGTTAGCGGCACTGGCGCCACAAAAAATTGAACCGCTGATTGATCGATGGATTGGCAGTAAAGAAGAATACGTAAACGCATAGGTAGTTAATACTATTATGGCTAGTCATTTTAAACTGATAAACGATATACCGCATTACCTCGCACTAATGCGTTTCGAAAAGCCGGTTGGTTCGTTATTGCTTCTTTGGCCAACACTATGGGCGTTGTGGATTGCGTCTGACGGCCTTCCATCAACTGAGTTTGTTTGGGTCTTTAGCATAGCGGTCATTGTTATGCGTTCTGCTGGCTGTGTGATCAATGATTATGCCGACAGGCATATAGACTCCCATGTTGATCGAACTGAGTCACGACCATTAGCGAGTGGAGCCTTACAAGCTAAAAATGCGCTTGTTTTATTTATAATTCTTGGTTTAGTTGCGATTGGGCTTTTGCTGTTATTACCAACGCGAGTATGGCCGTGGGCGATACCGGCGGCGGTGTTAACCATTGTATACCCGTTTATGAAACGCTTTTTTCAAGCACCTCAATTGATATTAGGTTTAGCATTTTCGTTCGCGATACCGATGGTTTACGTTGCTAACGACAGGGCTTTTGATGCAACTTTTTGGATATTATTTGTCGCGAATACATGTTGGGTAATCATGTTCGATACACAATATGCAATGTCAGATCGAGAGGATGATCTAAAAATAGGAGTTAAGTCTACCGCCATCTGGTTTGGTCGCCATGATATTTTGATCATCGCAATCCTTCAAACGGTGTTCATTTGCGCCATGATGTTGCTTATGATTTTGCTTCATTTGTCGCTTAGTTTCATGCTTAGCGTGTGTTTTGCTGCTGGTTTTTTTATGTATCAACAATGGCTTATTCGCGAGCGAAAACGTATGCCCTGCTTTCAGGCTTTTTTAAATAATGCATGGGTTGGGGCGGTAATTTGGTTCGGCTTGCTTACCGCTTTTTGAGGAAGTTAAGCGATTTCATTAAACCAGTCATTACTAATATCAAAATAACGCTTGCTCCAAAAACAGGAAACACAATTGCCAGTAGACCGATGATAGTTAAGACCGGGAAGCCAATTTTGAAATTTTTTGACGCCTGAGGTAAGCCCCAATCTCCTTTTGGTTTACGAATAAGGTAAGAAGTAAGAGACGCTAGCGTAGCGGTAAAAAAAGTAAGCG
>CAZFVP010000097.1:0-8319 GCA_964522345.1 uncultured Gammaproteobacteria bacterium
CCCCGCTGCTTGCCGCGGGGAGTTTCATTCACGTGTAACGGACAAATTTTCCTTTGCTTGTCATGAAAGTTATGCTCGCAACACATTTCCTACGGTTTGTAACGCAGTCATAATTCCAATCTAAAAACTATGGTATTTTCACGGTTTACGACCTACTTCCTTGTAGCAGTTCTGATTCAAACCATCCTTTTTGTAATAATAAAAAGAGAGGGAATCGGAGCGCGATATTTGTATTTACTCGCTATCTTTCATATTAATTTCGAGCAGGTATAGTAATCGCTGCTCAATACGCGGGGCTGGCCTGTACTATTAACGCAGGCCGTCGTTAATCGACGTTAGGGCTGATGTTCCTGGGCATAACACATCTTCATTCAATTCATTCAGAGGGGTCGAAGATATGTTCAGCATTTCATGGAAGTTCTCTGATTCAGGCTCGATGTAGATCAAGCCGGTCATTAATTTATCTTGAGCTTTATGCTCAAGCAAGGTGTGAATTGCATTATGCCGATCGGTCGGATCATAGTTGTCGCTCAACTTACTTAAGCGTACTGAATCGCCATTATGTAGATCTACATTTTGGGTAGAGCCTTTGATTTGATCGAGGGTGATTTCTTGCGCCATTGGTACAAAGTCCAGTACGGAGCCGGCTTGTACATGTTCGCGTGTATGGTCATAGCTTTTGGTTGAGCCTGTGTGATTATTGAACGTAACGCACGGTGAGACGATGTCGATTAACGCGAAGCCTTTGTGTGACATAGCGGCTTTCATTAATGGCACTAATTGATCTTTATCACCTGAAAAACTCCGCGCAACGAAGGTCGCGCCTAGGTCTAAAGCAAGCGCAACTAAATCAATCGCTTCGAAAGGGTTAGCGCGGCCCTTTTTATTTTTCGAGCCTTCATCAGCGGTAGCCGAATCTTGGCCTTTGGTCAAACCATAACAGCCATTGTTCTCTACAACATACATCATATTCAAGTTGCGACGAATCACATGTGAAAACTGCCCCATACCAATTGAAGCGGTATCACCGTCACCGGATACGCCAATGTACATTAAATCGCGATTAGCAACGTTGGCGCCGGTAGTGACTGATGGCATGCGACCATGAACCGAGTTGAAGCCGTGAGCTTTGCCCAAAAAGTAGTTTGGTGACTTTGATGAGCAGCCGATACCAGACATCTTTGCGATACGGTGTGGTTCGATATTCAGGCCCCAAACCGCTTGGATAATTGCGGCGCTGATTGAGTCGTGACCGCAGCCAGCACATAGAGTTGATACACCGCCTTCATAAGCCTTGGTAGTTAAACCGAGGTCATTACTTGGCGCGGCGGGGTGGCGAAAACTTGGTTTGTAGAAACTCATGATTCTTCTCTTTTAAACTCTTTATTAAGCAACATTCGCTGACGCGTTTTTCTGTTCTAACACAGCGTTTATACCAGCGACGATCTTGCGTGCGCTAATTGGGTCGCCGTTGTAATGCAGTATCGATTTGAGGCTCTTTGGGGCAATCTCTAACTCGTTAACAATTAATGTTTTGAGTTGAGCATCGCGATTTTGTTCGACAATGAAAATGGTGTCATGCTGTTCGATAAAGTCTTCAACTTCTTGATGAAAAGGAAACGCCACAACTCGCAGATCGTTGGCTGTATGACCAGTAGCCGCTAACACGTCAATTGCTTCGTGCGTCGCTTCTAAGCTAGTGCCAAAATGGATGATACCAATTTTATTGGCGGCATCGCGTTCCGTAATGATTGGCTTAGGCAGGTGTTGCGGCGAAGTGGCCCATTTGACCTCTAGGCGTTCCATATTACGCTGATAATCGGCACCTTTTTCTGTATAGGCAGCGTATTCGTTGCGTGATGTGCCACGATTAAAGTAAGCGCCTTTTTCAGCGTGCGTGCCTGGAATAGTGCGGTAGGGAATGCCGTCGCCATCAACATCTAGATAACGGCCCCATTTTTCTTTTGTGTTGAGTAGGTCTTCAGCACTCATTACTTTGCCCCGATCGTAACTACGATTCTCATCCCATTCCAATTCATCACAGATATGTTCATTCATACCAAGATCTAAATCGGTAAGCATTATTACCGGTGTTTGCAAACGGTCAGCAATATCAAACGCATCGGCAGTAAGCTCGAAGCACTCCTTAGGCGTTGCAGGAAATAATAAAACTTGTTTTGTATCACCATGAGAGGCATAGGCCGAAATCAAAATATCTGATTGTTGTGTGCGCGTTGGCATGCCCGTTGACGGGCCAGTTCGCTGTACGTCAATTAATACAGCAGGTACTTCAGCGAAGTAGGCAAGCCCTAAAAATTCCTGCATAAGAGAAACGCCTGGGCCACTTGTTGCGGTGAATGACCGTGCTCCATTCCAGTTGGAGCCGATCACCATGCCGATGGCGGATAATTCGTCTTCTGCTTGAATTATTGCAAAGTTGTTTTTGCCTGTATCTGGGTCGACACGAAGCTGTTTTGCATACTTCTCAAACCCTTCTGCAACCGAGGTTGACGGGGTGATTGGGTACCAAGCACACACCGTTGCGCCGCCATACACGGCACCCAGGCCGCATGCGGCATTGCCTTCTAATAAGACTTTGCCTTCGTTTTTGTTGCTGCGCTTAAGTTGTAAAGGAAGCGGGTTTTCAAATACTTTTTTGGCTTCGTCAAAACCGAGTTGTAGTGCATCAACATTAGGCTGTATTAATTTGGGCTTCTTAGCGAAAGTATCATTAACAATACTTTCTAAGGCTGAAAACTCAATGCCAATTAGGTAGGCTAGTGAACCAACATAGATAATGTTTTTGAAAAGCTGCTGTAAGCGTGGGTTCTCAAAATTGTTATTGGTGATTTGCGTGAGTGGTAAACCGATGTAATGAATATCGTCACGGATCAGATTAAAATCTAATGGATAGGTGTTGTCATAAAAGAAGTAACCACCTGAGCAAACCTCTTCAATATCTTGAGTCATACTTTGCGGGTTAACCGATACCATTAACTCAACGTTGCCACCGCGGCGACCTAAGTACCCTTGCTCGCTGACTCGTACTTCATACCACGTAGGTGCGCCTTGAATATTTGATGGAAATATATTGCGCGGGCTTACAGGAATGCCCATGCGGAAAATTGCCTTAGCAAACATACTGTTGGCACTGGCTGAGCCTGAGCCGTTTACGTTGGCGAACTTGACAACAAAGTCGTTTACAACCTCGTCTAACAATGGAGCTGTATTAGTAGGGCTCATGCTGCGTGCTCCTGTTTTCCACCGGCCTTTTCCACCAGAATTGGGGCTGGCTCGTTACCGGCTTTGGTAACGGTGTATAAAAATTGTTGCATGTCCCAAGCGGACGTTGGGCAACGTTCGGCACATAGACCGCAGTGCAAACACATATCTTCGTCTTTCACCATTACTCGGCCTGTGGGTAAGTCGGATGAGACGTAGAGATCTTGTTCTTTATTGGTGCTTGGTGCGTTCAACTTATCGCGCAAGCGGCCTTCGTCATCATTGTTGGTAAACGTGATGCAGTTCGTTGGGCAGATATCGGTACAGCCATCGCACTCAATGCACTTCTTTTCAAAGAATACTGTTTGCACATCACAATTTAGGCAACGTTCGGCTTCTGTGAACGCGACCTCCAAATTAAAGCCAATTTCTGATTCAATTTTACGGCTTGAGAGTGCTTGTTCAACAGGTAAGTGCGCTGATTCCTGTCGATCATCGTCTACCACTGCGCTGTCATACGCCCATTGATGAATACCCATTTTCGAGCTAACTAAATTAGTGCCTGGAGCTGGGCGAGCGTCGTTAACTGAGCTACCATTTAAAAATAAATCAATTGAAATCGCGGCTTGATGGCCGTGTGCCACTGCGGTGATGATGTTTTCTGGGCCAAAAGCCGCATCGCCACCGAAGAATACTTTTTCATTGCTTGACTGGAAAGATTGTTTATCAACAACCGGCATATCCCATTCGCCAAACTCAATACCAACATCACGCTCTATCCAGGGGAAGGCGTTGTCTTGGCCAATAGCCATAATCGCGTCAGTACATTCTACCGTTACAATTTCGCCAGTTTCGGTAATAGTGCGCTTTCCGTTTTCGTCATAGCTTGATTCAACAACGTTAAAGGTCATGGCGACTAATTTGCCGTCTTCAACAATAAACTCTCTAGGGCTGTGGTTAGCCAGTATTGGAATCCCTTCAGCTAAGGTGTCATCTTTCTCCCAAGGAGAGGCTTTCATAGTCTCGTAAGTTGACCGCACAGTTACGCTAACGTCTTTGCCACCAATACGCTTGGCGGTTCGACAGCAATCCATCGCGGTATTTCCTCCGCCGACAATAACGACTTTCTCGCCGATACTGTCTAGGTGTTCAAACGCAACGTTTTCAAGCCAATTTATACCTAGGTGAATATTGGCAGCGGCTTCTTCACGCCCCGGAATACGTAGATCTTTGGCTTTGGGTGCACCAGTGCCAACGAAGACTGCATCATAGTCCTTATCAAGAATGCTTTTCATACTGTCAACGCGGGTACTAAAGTGGCGAGTGACACCCATGTCTAAAACATAATCGACTTCTTGATCAAGAACTGTTTCAGGTAAACGAAATGACGGGATTTGGCTACGCATAAAGCCACCGCCTTTCGGATTCTCATCATATAGGTCAACTTCGTAACCCAATGGCATCAAATCTCTAGCAACTGTGAGTGACGCTGGGCCAGCGCCAATAAGAGCGACTTTCTTACCGTTTTTCTGGCTGGGGATAAGCGGCATACGAGCGCTCACATTTTCATCGTCTTTGTTATCGGCAGCGACCCGTTTGAGTCGGCAAATCGCGACAGGTTCCTCGTCTACGCGCCCGCGTCTACACGCAGGTTCGCAAGGCCTATCACAGGTTCGCCCTAGTACGCCAGGAAACACATTAGATTCCCAGTTGACCATATAAGCGTCGCTGTAACGACGTTGGCCTATTAAACGTATATATTCGGGGACGGGTGTATGCGCAGGACACGCATATTGGCAATCGACTACTTTATGAAAGTATTCCGGATTGCTGATGTCGGTAGCTTTCATGGAGCTATTTATCTCAGAGGTCACAGATATTGTTATTTAAGCTCAAACCCAAAAGGGCTATAACTCATTCAATTACTTAGTAAAAACTTAATAAAAAATGGACGAATTGTCTCAATAATGTAGCTTAGATAATCATCTATTTTTAGCGATGTTAGCATGGTGTTTTATGAGCGTACACTGAATTTTTACATTTGAAATTTAGTTCACTAATTTTATCGTTTTTTTTTCACTAAATGGTCTCAACTGATTGAAAATACTTATTTTCAAAAACGAACATTTACCACCAATATTTACCCCACATTTGTGGATTAGCCCAGTTGTCTGAATTGAGCCAATCAGGAGTTTTTTTATAATCACTGATGTTGTATTTGAACAAACCGTATTCGATGCCATTTTGGTTGTAGGATGAAACTTTGCTCAAAGCAAAACTGAATAGGTCAGTTAAATGCCAATCGGTCGAACTAGGCTGTTTACTTAGCGGTAAGCAAATACAATATTGAGGACATAATACATCTCTAAGCCGAGAAAGAACTTGCATGCCTTTGACTTTATCTAGATGTTCAAATAAATCCACAACAATAGCAACCTCGAACCGCTGTTGCTGCTCCCAGAGTTCTTGAATGCTGGAACTTTGTATATGTATTACCTTACAGTCATGTCCCAAGAGCGCTTTTTGTTCAGTGTAGTTAGCTAAGAATTTAGGGTCACAGTTGCCCAGCACAAGTATTTGTTCAGCTTGTGCAACGTTAACCAGCGTTTCAATGTCAAACAAAGCATCGGCAGGATAAGTCATATTAGAAAAAAGGGATTTTAAGAGCTGTACTTACTATTGTAATCAATCGTAAGGAGGGCGGTGTAGTTTTTACCTACGATAGCGTATTTTTTTGCAGATTAGATAATTTATCATTGCCGAATTTGGCGGCTTTGAGTAGTCTTGTTTTTTGCTTTTCTAACGTATTTCGAAACCAACAAAATTAAATGAACGACCATACTGAACAGCAGTCCTTAGCTGAATTTGCTGAACAAGCGTACTTGAATTATTCGATGTACGTCATTCTTGATCGAGCCCTGCCATTTGTGGGCGATGGCTTGAAACCGGTGCAACGGCGCATTGTTTACGCGATGTCTGAATTAGGCTTACACAATGCCGCCAAATATAAGAAATCGGCTCGTACTGTTGGTGATGTGTTAGGTAAGTTTCACCCGCACGGTGACAGCGCTTGTTATGAAGCAATGGTATTAATGGCGCAACCCTTTAGTTATCGCTATCCCTTAGTTGACGGTCAAGGTAACTGGGGTTCGACGGATGACCCTAAGTCGTTCGCGGCAATGCGTTATACCGAATCACGTTTAGCTCCATATGCTCAAAGTTTATTGTCTGAATTAGGTCAAGGCACTAGTGATTGGCAAGCTAATTTTGACGGCACTATGAAAGAGCCTACTAACCTGCCGGCGCGTTTACCGAATATTTTATTAAACGGTGGCTCTGGCATCGCGGTAGGCATGGCAACTAGCATTCCGTCACACAACGTTCGAGAAGTAGTTGATGCATGCGTGCATTTACTTGAGCACCCTAAGGCAACTGTTGAGGAGCTGTGCGAGTTTGTTCAAGGCCCTGACTTTGCGACCGATGCTGAAATCGTAACTCCAAAATCGCAAATTTTAGATATTTATAATACCGGTAACGGATCTGTGCGCCAGCGTGCGGTTTACACCAAAGAAGATGGCAATATCGTTGTGCACGCTTTGCCCTATCAGGCATCAGGTTCAAAGGTGTTAGAGCAAGTTGCCGCACAAATGCAAGCCAAGAAATTACCCATGGTAAGCGACTTGAGAGATGAATCTGATCAGGATAACCCAATTCGTTTGGTGATCGTGCCTCGCTCAAATCGTGTTGATATTGATGCGGTGATGGGGCATCTATTTGCTACCACCGATTTAGAAAAAAGTTACGGTGTAAATATGAATATGATTGGCCTTGACGGTCGCCCTCATGTTTATAATCTGCGTGAAACTCTGAAGGAATGGCTCACTTTCCGAATTCAAACAGTGCGTCGCCGTTTGCAGTATCGCTACGATAAAGTTACCGACCGCCTGCATATTTTAGAAGGTCTACTCGCGGCCTTTCTTAATATTGACGAAGTAATCGCGATTATTCGAGCTGAAGATAAACCCAAGCCAGTGCTGATGGAGCGGTTTGGTATATCTGAACGTCAAGCTGAAGCCATTCTCGAGTTGAAATTACGCCACTTGGCAAAGCTCGAAGAGATGAAGATTCGTTCTGAGCAAGAAGAGTTAGAAAAAGAGCGCGAGCGTTTAGAGTTGTTGCTGAGCTCCGATGCGCGTTTAAAAACACTTGTTAAGAAAGAGCTCAAAGAAGACGCTGATGAGTTCGGAGATGCTCGTCGTTCTCCAATTGTTGAACGCGATGCCGCGAAGGCTATTGACCAAAGTGAATTGGTTCCAAGCGAATCGATTACGGCGGTGTTGTCGACACAGGGCTGGGTTCGCGCCGCTAAAGGTCATGAAATCAACCCCCGAGAATTAAATTACAAATCGGGTGATAGTTATTCAAGCTCCGCTAAGGGTAAGTCTAATCAAATGTTGGTAGCTCTCGATTCAACCGGTAGAACTTACGCAGTACCGTCGCATAAATTGCCATCGGCTCGTGGTCAGGGTGAGCCATTAACAAGCAGCGTTAGCCCGCCAACAGGTGCGACTTTTAAATCTGTCATGATGGGACCAGGTAGCGACCAATATGTGATGCTCAGTGATGCAGGCTACGGTTTTATTTGCGCCGTTGAGAACATGTTAACCAAAAATAAAAAAGGTAAGGCCACGTTAAGTGTGCCCAAGGGTGCTGAGGCACTACCTTCGTTGAAGGTTAACAGCTTAGAACAAGATTACCTAGCGGTGGTGACAACCGCTGGTTATTTAACAATTTATCCTGTGACTGAGCTGCCCGAACTAGCAAAGGGTAAGGGTGTTAAACTTATCAATGTACCAAGCAAGCTTCTTAAGGAGCGAGCCGAATATGTATTAGGTGCAACAACGTTTAAGAAAGGCCAACATGTATTGGTGCATGCTGGTAAGCGTTATTTACGTTTGAAAGGCCAAGATTTAGATCATTACATGGGTGAGCGAGGTAAGCGTGGGCGTAAGCTACCAAAAGGTTTTCAAACCGTAAAAGCCATCACCACAGAGAAAGCTTCAGCTACGCAAGATGATATTTTAATAGATAGTTAAA
>CAZFVP010000098.1:0-1135 GCA_964522345.1 uncultured Gammaproteobacteria bacterium
CCTCCCCTATTACAAAGTTACAAAAGCATTATTTAAAAACGGCGGTGAAAGGCCGAATAAACACTCCGAGAGCCAACTCCTTAGAGACGCAAAACGTACTCTCGCTAACTCGACTGATTTACTCGGCCCTGAACGCGGCCAAAAGCTGCTTCAAGCCAACGGTATTTGTTTCTCAGGAAAGTGGCGCATTGATCAACGTTCAGAATACACCGGGCTCTACCAGCTTAATACTCAAGTACCAGTTATTGCTCGAGCCTCAGTCTCATTTAGCGGCACCAAACAGAACGAGCGACGCGCGCTTGGCCTCGCCGTTAAATTACTACCTCAAGGCTTGGGCAACTCGCCAAGTTTCAACCTATTTAGCTTGCATTCAGTTGGCGGAGTGAAAACTAAATATCTACTCGACCTTTCCTTAGATAACGAGCCCCCGCTTGGGAGAATTCCACGTTTCCGAGACATCTCAACCGCATTAAAGCTAAAAAGTGTATTACTCAAGGCCGACAAAGAATCAGGCTCTGAAAAACCGAGCGTAACCTATCGAACAATTGCGCCATTAGCATCGTATAGAGAAGCCAAGCCTATAGCACCGCACTGGATTCGCTTCAGCCCAGCGAATGAGGTGCGTATTGATCGAGACGATTTTCGTGATGAATTACGAGTTGAAAACTACCCCAATCAACGACTCATTTATCGAATAGAAGTCGGCAGCAATGATCGACTCAAGAAATCTAAAGCGCAATGGCAGACGATCGGAGAGCTAGTGTTAACCGAATCGGTAACGTCCAAAGCATGCGATACCCAGCTTCATTTTGCTCACCCAAAAAATTAAACTGGTTCATCAAGGCCCTGATTCAGATTACTGCTCACGTAATATTTTCCACAACGAGCGGCAAATCAATTTCACTGGCGACTCCAGATAGGATTCAACTCATTAGAGTTTAGCCGAGTTTTTAACGGAGCGAGAAAAATGAGTGTTCAGATAAACATATCTCGTCAATAATTTTTTATTTTGACCGTAAGATCAACTTCATTATCTCTGTCGTACCTAAGAAAGATATTCAATACAAAATTTCCATTAAATGGACAGTGCTCAAAGATAAAAGTCGGTATTTATTAGATCTCCGTCAACATTCAA
>CAZFVP010000098.1:1235-8248 GCA_964522345.1 uncultured Gammaproteobacteria bacterium
AATAAGTTGACGTTAACGTTAACGTAATTTAAAGTAGCGCTTTACGCACCTGCACTATTAGGTTTTAGGCTTATGAAACAAGACTATTCAATCAGAGAGCTTGCCGAAGAATTCAAGGTAACAACGCGCACTCTGCGCTTCTACGAAGAAAAAGGGCTGCTTAAGCCGACCCGCATTGGGCAAACGCGAGTGTATTCCGCGGCGGACAGAACTCGGCTCAAATTAATATTACGAGGCAAGCGCCTGGGCTTGAGTTTGGACGAGAGTGCCGAAATTATTTTAATGTATGACCCTATTGGTAGCAATAGTAAGCAAATTTTGACCTTGATCGACAAGATTCAAGACCAGCGTTTGCAATTAGAACAACAAAAGAAAGACCTTGAACTCACTCTCTTAGACCTCGAGGCCGCTGAAGAGCGATGCATCGAGTCGCTAAATAGAATTCACTAAACCACGGCTGATACAAAGCTCAGGCACCACCGCCCACGGAGAACGCAATGACCGTTTCTTACCCTACTCTGCAACATAATCTCGGCGAAGAGATCGATATGTTGCGTGACATGACTTACCAATTTGCTCAGGCTGAAATTGCGCCTCGAGCGGCGCAGATAGATTCCGATAACGAATTTCCTATGGACCTATGGCGCAAGTTTGGCGAACTTGGTTTGTTAGGCATCACCGTTGATGAAGCCTATGGCGGCAGCAACATGGGTTACTTAGCGCACTGCGTAGCAATGGAAGAAATTAGTCGCGCATCTGCCTCCGTCGGCTTATCTTATGGCGCGCACTCAAATCTTTGCGTAAACCAAATACACAAAAACGGCAGCGAAGAACAGAAGCTAAAATACCTACCAAAACTGTGCTCTGGTGAACACGTGGGAGCACTGGCAATGTCTGAACCAAACGCGGGCTCAGATGTGGTTAGTATGAAGTTAAGAGCGGACAAACAAGGCGATCATTACGTACTCAATGGCAACAAAATGTGGATCACCAACGGTCCTGACGCGGACACTTATGTGGTCTACGCTAAAACGGATGTTGCTGGTGGCTCTAAGGGCATTACCGCATTTATTGTTGAGCGCGATTTCGACGGTTTTACTCAAGCGCAAAAGCTCGACAAACTCGGTATGCGCGGTTCCAACACCTGCGAATTGGTGTTTCAAGACTGCAAGATACCGGAAGAAAACATTCTAGGTTTTGAAGGCGGTGGCGTGCGCGTTTTAATGTCTGGCCTTGACTATGAGCGCACCGTGTTATCAGGTGGCCCTATTGGCATTATGCAAGCTTGCATGGATATCGTTGTGCCTTACATTCATGAGCGTAAGCAATTCGACAAAAGCATCGGCGAATTTCAATTAATGCAAGGCAAGATCGCTGACATGTACACTTCGCTGAGTGCCAGCCGTGCGTATTTATACGCTGTGGCCCGCGCCTGCGACCAAGGTTTAGAAAGCCGTAAAGACGCCGCTGCGGTAATTCTATACACCGCCGAACAAGCCACACAAATGGCGCTGCAAGCCATCCAAACTTTAGGCGGTAATGGCTACATTAATGAATACCCAACGGGCCGCTTTTTGCGTGACGCTAAGCTATATGAGATCGGCGCAGGCACTTCAGAAGTTCGCCGTATGTTGATCGGGCGTGAGCTTTTCACTGAAACTAGATAGTGATATCAACGTCTCAGATATTTAACAGAAACATAGGCAAATCATGACGAGTAGGCCAAGGTAGTAGCGCATTATGAATCAACTCAAAAGCAAGCTTAATACACGCTCAGAAGACTTCATTGCGAATGCTGAGCACATGCAGACCCAGCTCGATGACCTTTATACATTAGTCGAGCACATTAAACTCGGCGGCGGTAAAAGTCGTCAAGATAGACATCAGTCACGCGGAAAATTACTCGCTCGAGATCGCATCGATGCCCTGATTGATGTTGGTTCAGCATTCTTAGAAATTTCACAACTGGCCGCTCATAATGTTTATGACGGTGAAGACGTCGCCTGCGCCGGAGTAGTTGCTGGAGTTGGCCTTGTAGCAAATCAGGAGTGTATGATTGTCGCCAATGACGCAACGGTTAAAGGCGGTAGTTATTACCCTCTGACGGTTAAAAAGCATTTACGCGCTCAAGCTATTGCCGAACAAAACCACTTACCTTGTATCTATTTAGTCGACTCAGGCGGGGCTAACTTACCCAGACAAGATGAGGTTTTTCCTGACCGCGAACACTTTGGTCGCATCTTCTTTAACCAAGCCAATATGTCAGCACAGAATATTCCTCAAATTGCCGTGGTTATGGGCTCGTGCACAGCCGGAGGAGCGTATGTACCTGCGATGGCGGATGAGTCAATTATTGTTCGCAATCAAGCCACCATTTTTTTAGCTGGCCCGCCATTAGTAAAAGCCGCCACCGGTGAAGTAGTTACCGCTGAAGAGCTTGGTGGTGCTGATGTTCATTGTCGTGAGTCAGGAGTTTCTGATCACTACGCACAAAACGATCACCACGCATTAGAGTTGGCTCGTCAATCTATTGCCCGATTAAATCGCGTAAAGCCACAGCAGCTCGATATTAAAGAGAGTATTGAACCACTTTATGACGGTAAAGACCTATATGGAATTATTCCAAAGGATATGCGCCAACCATTTGACGTTCGCGAAGTCATTGCGCGAGTAGTTGATGGCTCCGAGTTCGACGAATTCAAGGCGTTGTTCGGCACCACCATCGTATGCGGCTTTGCCAGAATTATGGGCTACCCTGTTGGCATCGTGGCGAACAACGGAATTTTATTTAGTGAGGCCGCGCAAAAAGGCGCTCACTTTGTGGAACTTTGCGCTCAACGAAAAATACCTCTGGTGTTCTTACAAAACATCACCGGCTTTATGGTTGGTAAGCAATACGAGGCCGGTGGCATTGCAAAACACGGAGCTAAAATGGTAACCGCAGTCGCTTGCGCTAAAGTACCCAAATTCACAGTACTAATAGGCAATTCTTACGGCGCTGGTAATTACGGTATGTGTGGGCGAGCCTATGATCCAAACTTCTTATTCATGTGGCCAAATGCACGAATTTCAGTAATGGGCGGCGAACAGGCCGCCGGCGTATTGTCTCAAGTAAAACGCGCACAAAAAGAGAAGTCTGACGAGACATGGAGCAAAGAAGACGAAGCCACATTCAAACAACCAATTATTGACGAGTACGATGCTCAATCTCACGCATACTATGCATCAGCGCGACTTTGGGATGACGGTGTAATTGACCCCGCTGATACTCGTAAAGTATTAGGTTTGGCTATTTCCGCATCACTAAACAAAGAAATCGAAGAAACACGCTATGGCGTGTTTAGGATGTAATATGAACAACTCCGTTGTGTTAGATATTGACCCACGTGGTGTCGCCACCGTTACCTTGAATCGGCCCGAAAAGCATAACGCTTTTGACGATGTCATTATTGCTGAACTAACCACCATTTTTACGAAAATTAATGCCAATCAAAACGCTAAGGTGATGGTGCTTGCTGCGAATGGCAAAAGCTTCTCTGCGGGTGGTGATTTGAATTGGATGAAGCGCATGATTAACTTCACGTATGACGAAAACATTGCCGACGCTAAAAAACTCGCGGTGATGTTAGAAACGCTGAACTCATTATCCATACCAACCATCGCTCGAGTTCAAGGCGCGGCCTTTGGTGGCGCTGTCGGCTTGGTAAGTTGCTGTGATATTGCGGTAGCCAGCGATAAAGCCAGTTTTTGCCTTAGTGAGGTAAAAGTAGGTATCGCTCCAGCAACCATCTCGCCTTACGTAATTGCAGCTATTGGGTCACGTGCATCTCGCCGATATTTTTTAACGGCCGAACGTTTTTCGGCTAGCGCCGCGAAGGCATTAGGCCTAGTGAGCGAAGTCACGCAAAGCGAAGAATTAGACGAGCGCGTAAACAAATTTGTGGAGGACTTACTCGCCAATAGCCCGAATGCCGTCCAAGTATCCAAGCAATTAATTTCTGACGTTGAACATCGCACTATCGATGAAGAGCTCATGAACTATACCAGCGAAACCATCGCCCGATTACGCGTCTCGAATGAAGGTCAAGAAGGCTTAAATTCATTCTTTGAAAAGCGTGCGCCTTCGTGGCAAAAACAACCGTAGAGTCACCCTATGTTTAACAAAATTCTAATCGCAAATCGCGGCGAAATTGCTTGCCGGGTCATAAAAACGGCAAAACGGCTGGGTGTTAAAACGGTGGCGGTTTACTCCGAGGCCGATCGAAACTCTCTACACGTTAGTATGGCCGATGAGGCTATTTTTATTGGGCCTGCGGCGTCAAGTGAATCGTATCTGGTTATCGACAAAGTTATCAACGCAGCCTTAAAAACCGGTGCGCAAGCGATTCACCCGGGTTACGGCTTTCTGTCAGAAAATTCCGAGTTCGCACAAGAATGTTCCAACAACCAACTTAGCTTTATAGGCCCTCCGATTCAAGCAATCGAATCAATGGGTTCTAAATCTGCTGCTAAGACGATCATGCAAAACGCAGACGTTCCGCTAGTACCCGGTTATCATGGTGATGACCAAAAGCCTCAGCTATTGAAAGACGCTGCCAACGAAATGGGTTACCCAGTATTGCTGAAAGCGGTCGCAGGCGGCGGCGGCAAGGGAATGCGCCAAGTTTGGTCAGAAGCAGAGTTCGACTCTGAACTCGATGCAGCAAAACGCGAAGCCTTATCAAGCTTTGGCAATGATGACATGTTAGTTGAGAAGTACTTAACCGCACCTCGACACGTGGAGTTTCAAGTATTCTGTGATTCACATGGCAATGCCGTACATTTGTTTGAACGCGATTGCACGGTTCAACGACGACACCAGAAAGTTATTGAGGAGGCACCAGCGCCCCATTTTTCTCAAGCGCTTCGCAAAAGTATGGGCGATGCTGCCGTACGCGCGGCGCAAGCCATCAACTATGAAGGAGCCGGCACTGTAGAATTTCTACTCGATCAGGATGGTTCATTCTATTTTATGGAAATGAACACTCGTTTGCAGGTAGAGCACCCGGTAACCGAAATGATCAGTGGCCAAGATTTGGTTGAATGGCAATTATTAGTTGCTGCTGGAGAACCTCTTCCAGCAAAACAAGAAGATTTAGCCATTAACGGTCATGCGTTCGAGGCACGTATTTACGCCGAAGACCCTAGTAACGAATTTTTGCCGACCGCAGGTAAGTTGATTGGGCTAAAGCTGCCTGAAACTAGCGCAACCGTGCGAATTGACACAGGGGTTATTGAAGGAGACGAGGTTAGTCCGTTTTATGACCCAATGATTTCTAAGTTAGTCGTGTGGGCGGAAACGCGAGAGCTTGCCTTAAGTAAGCTGATCTCGGCACTAGAAAGTTACAATATAAGTGGCATTGCAAGTAACGTTTCTTTTTTACGGACGTTAGCCAGTCATAAGGCATTCGCAAATGCCGACCTAGATACTGGTTTTATCGAAAAACACAGCAAGGACTTATTTGCTGAGCCGGCTAATGATATACCCTCTATTGTTACTTTAATGAGCCTATTTTTTGTGCTTAGGCAGGCCGCATCACCTCGCCCTTGGTCTGGTGTTAACGCTTGGCGCCTCAATCAAAATAACGCTCAGCGTTTACGGCTTAGTGTTGATGACGAAGAGTACACGACCGAGGTAATACATGATCAAGCCATGCGATGTTTCCGTGTCCATTTTGGTGAATACTCCGTCGAAGCGAATGCTGAGTTAAGCAACAACCATCTAACGGCTGTTATCAATGGCCACAAACAAAGTGTAACCATTCTCAAAAATGTAGAAGGCTATAACCTCTTCATACAAGGCAAAGTCATTGCGTTTAATATCGCCAAACCCGATTTTGGTGATACCTTAGAAACCGCCTCGAATACCCACTTTAACGCCCCAATGAACGGCACGGTTGTTGAGGTATTAGTTAAGCAAGACGATAAGGTAAGTAAAGACGATGTACTCATTATTATGGAAGCAATGAAAATGCAGCACACTATTAACGCGCCAAGTGACGGCATAATTGATGACGTTTTCTATCGTCAAGGCGATCTCGTTGATGGCGGCTCTGCGTTACTTAGCTTTAGTGAAGAGAGTTAATCATGGCTAAGCCTACATTCCCAAAATCAGCCACTATTTTTGAGGTTGGGCCTAGAGACGGCCTGCAAAACGAGGCTTCACCAATCTCGGTTGAAGATAAAGTTGAATTGGTTAATCGCCTGTCGCGCTCGGGCTTAACAAAGATCGAGGCTGGTAGTTTTGTTTCTCCTAAGTGGGTGCCACAAATGGCAAACTCTGACCGCGTATTTCAAAACATAAACCGAGCAAAAGGCGTTTGCTATTCAGCCCTCACGCCGAATATGCAAGGGCTACATGCAGCACTTGACGCTGAGGTTGATGAGATTGCCGTATTCGCTGCGGCGTCCGAAGGTTTTTCACAAAAAAATATCAATTGCAGTATCGAAGAAAGCCTTGCTCGGTTCGAGCCCGTCATTAAAGCTGCACACGCTAAAAAAATTCGTGTTCGCGGCTATGTATCGTGTGTAATCGCCTGCCCTTATGACGGAGAAATTTCACCGTCAGAGGTTACTAAAGTGAGCAAACAATTATTAGACCTAGGCTGCTATCAAATATCGCTCGGTGACACCATCGGTGTTGGCACACCGAATAAGATCAACTCTATGATTGAATCGCTTAAACGCGAGGTGGATGTGAGCAAACTCGCGATTCATTGCCATGACACTTATGGACAAGCCATTGCCAACATAGTTGCGGCACTTGAATCAGGAGTTAATACGATTGACAGCTCAGTCGCAGGCCTCGGTGGCTGTCCCTACGCGAAAGGCGCCTCCGGCAATGTGGCAACCGAGGATGTACTGTATTTGCTAGAAGGCCTCGGAATTGACAGCCGAGTTAATCTCGACGTAATTGTTGAAACGGGCAACTTTATTTCTCAACGACTACAACGCACCAATCAATCAAAGGTCGC
>CAZFVP010000099.1:0-8196 GCA_964522345.1 uncultured Gammaproteobacteria bacterium
GCTGTTAGTTAAGCCGACTTTGATTAAATTCTGAGTCGGCTTTTTTCTTCACCATCCCAAAAATCGGCACGCTAGGTAGACATGAAATTGCAAGAATCCAAGCTAAACTGGCGTGACTTATATTTAAATTTATAGAAATACATCTTTAGAGATGTAAGCGATTAAATAAGAGAATCCCTAAATGAACTTGGCAACGCCGCCGGGTGAAAACACCTGATAGGCCTTCATGCCCAATTTTTTTGCAGCGTGAACGTTAGTCTCGTTATCATCAAAAAATATAACTTCATTAGCCTGAATATTAAGTGCATTAAGCACGTAATTGTAGGCTTCTAAATTTGGCTTCGAATAACCAATTAGGTGTGAAAAGAAAATATCGTCAACTTGGCTGGCCAAACCAAATTCATGTAAAAGAATCGGCTCATGAATTTCGTTAGAATTCGAAAGTACAGCAACTCTATAATCCACTTTCAACCTTTCGAGAAGCTCATCGCTGCCTTCAAAAAGACCTTGTGGCCAAGCTGCAAAAGCAGCCAGAATATCGTGATTAGCTACCTTTAAAGATAAACTTTGTTTTAACTCGCTTATAAACTCAGAACCTGAAACTAAACCCGTTTCGAAATCAATAGCGGTTTGAGATTTAAACCACTCATCTAGCCCAAAAGCTTGACCGTCAGAAACCCATGACGCAGGAAACAACTCCGCACCAAGCTCGACCAACACTCCCCCTAAATCCAAGAGTACAAGCTTAATTCGTTCATTCATCATTCAGAATAATTAGAAAAATAGGCAGAGGATTCTTCCAACTATGCAACACTCGCAATCTAGTGGAATTGGCTAAACTGAGTTTCGCGTTCAGTTAACGTCAAACTAAAATGACATTCCGCCGCCACCCATACCACCACCAGGAGGAAACTTACCGCCGCCCATTCCCGGCATACCACCCATGCCACGCATCATCTTGGCCATTTTGCCTTTGCCACCCATCTTCTTCATCATTTTCTGCATTTGCATGAACTGCTTGAGTGTCTTGTTAACATCTTGAATTTCAGTGCCTGACCCTAGTGCGATGCGTTTTTTACGGCTGCCTTTAATCAGTGCTGGGAATTGACGTTCTTTAGGAGTCATCGAGTTAATAATGGCGACACTTTTATTCATATCACCCATCATCCCGCCCATTGCACCCGTCGGTAAGTTGATATTGCCCATGCCAGGTAATTTATCCATCATACTTTCGATACCGCCCATGCTGTTCATCTGAGCAACTTGGTCACGGTAATCCTCTAAATCGAAGCCTTTGCCTTTCTTCAGTTTCTTAACTAGCTTCTCGGCTTTTTCTTTATCAACCTTTTGTTCAGCTTCTTCGATGAGCGTCATCACATCGCCCATGCCAAGAATTCTTGACGCTACTCGATCAGGGTGAAATGCTTCAATACCATCAATTTTTTCGCCAATCCCTAAAAACTTAATTGGCTTTCCGGTAACTTCACGAATAGACAAGGCGGCGCCGCCACGAGCATCGCCATCGGTCTTAGTCAGAATAACGCCAGTCAGCGGCAATGCTTCGTCGAATGCCTTAGCACTGACTACCGCATCTTGGCCGGTCATACTGTCGACCACAAACAGTGTTTCTATTGGGCTGGCCGCCGCATGCACTGCCTTAATCTCCTGCATCAACTCACTGTCGACATGCAAGCGGCCGGCGGTATCGATAATTAATACATCCATCACCGCGTTCTTAGCCGCAAGTTTAGCGTTGGTAACGATATCAACCGCTTTTTGATCCGCTGAACTCGGGCAAAATGCCACGTCAATGGATTCAGCCAAGGTTTTTAATTGTTCGATTGCAGCAGGCCGATAGATATCCGCGCTGGTAACCATCACACGCTTACCTTCGCGCTGCTTAAGCAAATTCGCCAACTTGCCTACGGTAGTGGTTTTACCTGCGCCTTGTAAGCCGGCAACCAGAATAACCGCGGGCGGTGTTTGTGCTAAATTTAGAGCATCATTCGCCGCTCCCATCAATTCTACAAGTTGATCTTGTACAATTTTGACAACCATTTGCCCAGGATTGAGACTCTTCGAAACGTCGACACCAATCGCCTGATCTTTAACCTTAGCGATAAACGACTTAACTACTGGCAGAGACACATCAGCCTCGAGCAAAGCAATACGCACTTCACGCATGGCATCTGAGATATTTTCCTCGCTGAGCCGAGCTTGGCCACGAATCTTTTTGAGGGTTCCTTGGAGGCGATCGCCGAGTTGTTCAAACATATGAGTTAACTTTAAGTCATTGGCTACAATTTAAGGTGTGATATTCTACTCTCACTAACGATAAATCTCACCTTTTGTATCACTAAAAAGTATCATCAAATTAATGCCTGATTCATTATTCGCTATAATTTCTATTGCTTTATACGGCATTGCTACCGCATTGCTTATCACCTATTTGCGCTCAATGAATAGTGTTAACGGCGACACTAATGACAGAAAAGTAACACTATCATTCGTAGTTGCCTTTGTTGGAGCTGCTTGCCACATTGCGTATGCACTCAAGTTTAGCTTTGTTGATCAAGCGCTAAACGTCAGTTTAAGTTCAATGATGGCGCTAATGAGCGGTCTTGTAATGGTGATATTTTTACTCGGTGGTTTAGTCATGCCAATCAGGCGCTTAGGCATTCTCATGTTTCCATTGACTATTGCCAGTCTTGTATTCGTCTTTTTTTGGGACAACCAAGTTTCAGTGCTCAATAATAGAAGCTTAATGTTCAGTACTCATATCGTTATTTCTCTGCTGGCTTATTGTCTACTGGCCATCGCCTCCATCCAAGCACTACTATATATATACCAAGAACGCCAAATCAAGCATCGCGCCAACCCAGCAATGTTAATGGCCCTTCCCCCTCTGCAAACCATGGAATCGCTGCTATTTCGTTTGGTGGGCGTTGGCTTCTTCGTACTCAGTCTGACATTGATTTCAGGGGCTGTTTTTAGCCAAGAAATATTTGGTCACGCTTTTGTTTTTAAACACCATACTATATTGGCCTTCTTGGGCTGGCTGGTTTTCGCTATTTTACTGCTTAAACGCGTTAAACAAGGCTTGCGTGGTTCTCAAGCGGTAATCTGGACAATTAGCGGCTTTTTACTGATTCAACTTGGATATTTCGGCACCAAAATAGTGTCAGAAAGCTTGAGCCTACAGTAAAATACCTCGCGCATAACAACTTTCATGATTCTGCTGTGAATATCACTCGAAACCCCACTCGCGAAGTTGCCATTGGCAATATTAAAATTGGCAATACGCACCCCATTGCCGTTCAAAGCATGTGTGCTACTCGCACTCAAGATATCGATGCAACCATTGCACAAACCAACGCGCTACATGAACGAAAAGCAGGTGTTGTTCGTATTGCCGTTGACAACAAACAAGATGCCGCTGCACTCATTGAGATTAGAAAAGCAACAGACGCCGTACTGTCAGTTGACCTGCAAGAGAACTATCGCATGGCTGCCTTAGTAGCTCCCCATGTAGACAAAATTCGTTATAACCCAGGCCACTTATTTCATCATGAAAAAAAGAAAACTTGGCAAGAAAAGGTCAACTACTTAGCGGATCTAGCAAGTCAACACGATTGCGCTATGCGAGTTGGTGTAAACGCGGGCTCAGTTGACCCCGCTAAACTGGACCAATACGATTCACGCGACTCAGTTTCTCCGATGCTCGACAGTGCTTTGGAACATTGTGAATACTTAGATTCCATCGGTTTCACACGTTATTGCGTATCTCTAAAAGATTCCGACCCACAAAAAGTTATTTCAGCCAACATTCGATTTGCTGAAAAACGTCCTGATGTGCCATTGCACCTTGGTGTTACTGAAGCCGGCATGCCGCCGATGGGCGTTATAAAGACCCGAATCGCGTTTGAGCAACTTATTAGTCGCGGCATCGGTGATACGGTGCGTGTATCCCTGACCTTACCGAATAATATTAAAGCCGATGAAGTTGATGCCGGTCATGAAATCATTGACGATATTCATGCAGGTCGCGTGCGTAGTGTCGTTGCGTTTGATCCCGATAAACTAAATATCATTAGCTGTCCTAGCTGTTCGCGAGTAGAAAACGAAGCCTTCATTGAACTTGCTCAAGACGTAAAAGAAATGACTACTTACGCCGAAGATCACAATATCACCATTGCCGTTATGGGCTGCCGAGTTAATGGCCCTGGTGAGACTGATGATGCAGATTTAGGCTTATGGTGTGGCCCAAAACAGGTCAACTTGAAACGCCAAGGTGAGAAACTCGGGGCCTTCGGCTACGATGTGATTTTAGACAAGCTCAAAGTTGAACTTGACGCATTAATTGTCAAACAACAAAATGCATAGATATCGTTTGTACTACACTACATAAACACATAACCGTATAAAAAAGGGGCGTAACGATTACCGTACGCCCCTTTTTTATATCTATACTAATCTTTACCTGCTAAAGGCTCGCCTCAAACGTACCTTCTAGCTCCACGTCGACCGTTAAACCATCTATTTGGCAAGTTCCACTGCCTGACACTGTACCCGACGCATTTGTTCCATCTACACTGCCATCCACGCTTGCCGTACCGCTACAAGGGTCTTCATTAATCGGTAAAGTACCGGAAAATTCACCATCATTTCCAAGGCTAACCGTGAAGGTTTCATCTGGCTCATCACCGTCAAATCTAACCATTGCATCATTAGTAACTGTAATTGTGATCGGAAAAGTATCGGTTTCGGTTATGCCAAGCGCCGAGGCTGTAATAGTAGCAGTGCCTGTATAGGTACCAACAAAACTTACAGGTACATTGGTGCCAGGTATGATGTCTTCGGCCATGCCCCCCGAATCACTACCGCCCCCACCGCAAGCAATTAAAAATAAACTGGTAATCAATATAAGTAAGTTTTTCATAAAGGTCCGATTGTTAGGTTTTGCAATGCTGAGAATAGCAAGATACGTCAACTAAATAACCTCATTAAACAAATGTTTAACCAGTCGTAACAATATCGTTTGAGGTCAGTTTATTTTAATAGAACAAATTCAACACAAGTAACATGACGACTAAAAATAAGACCGTCATGCCAGCACCGGCTTTCATAAAATCCTTCACTTTGTAGCCAGCCGGACCTATTATCAAAGCATTAACCTGATGAGTAGGAATCAAAAAGGAATTCGAGGTTGCCAATGCAATGGTCAACGCAAAAATTGCGGGGTTTGCCCCCACCCCTAGCGCCATCTGAATTGCCAGCGGTACTAACAACACCGTAGCGCCAACGTTCGACATTACTAATGTAAAAACAGTAGCGATAAGAGCTAGAAATAATTGAATACCCCAAATTGGAAAACCATCCATAAAGCTCAATGCTAAAGCGGCGAGATAGGCGGCGGCGCCAGACTGTTGCATTGCCATACCCAATGGAATCAAACACGCCAATAAAAAAACCGTCTGCCAAGACACCGCGTTATATGCTTCCTCCATATCAAGCACACGGCCAAGTACCATGCCTACAGCACCAACCATTAATGATAAGGCCAGCGGTAAGTCACTAAATAGAACCAAGCTGATGGCAATCACAAATGCAACAGAAGCGTTACGGAGTTTATTGGTTCGAAACTCTTCTTTAGGGAAATCAGTTACTACCGCAAAACGTTTGTCTTTGGAAACTTTGATCATATCTTGCCAACGACTGTGTACCACTAAGGTGTCCCCGGCCTGTAGTGTCAAGCTTGCAAGCTCATCATCAATTACAGTATCTATTCTATAAACCGTTAATATTCTCATACCGTAGCGTTTACGAATATCTGACTCAGAAATGGTTCGATCAATTAAATCAGAATCAGGCGGAATAACGATTTCAGCAATGCCCGCAGTTGTGGGGTTTAACGCGTCGGCAAATTCGTTCAAAAATGGACTAATGGTTAAATGGTTCTCCTCAGAATATGAGTTAATTTCTTGGCGTGAGCCCATAATGGCGAGCACCGAACCAACCTGAATCGCGGTGTTTTGTTCGGGAATAATACGAATATTATTGTCAGATTTTATGCCAAGAATCCAACCAGCACGACCGCGCGCTTGTACTTCTCCCAATGCCAAGCCTGCTAGATCGCTTTGCGCGCCCACTGTCACTTCGAAAATACGGCCATCAATACCATAGACGTCGCGGTAATGTTGTAGGTTTTCGGTAGTTAACGTTTGCTTTTCGGCCGTCGGTAAAACACGTTTGCCTAATACTAAGAAATAAACAATACCCGTGGCTACTAAAGCTA
The DNA here is from genome assembly GCA_964522345.1 of uncultured Gammaproteobacteria bacterium. Classification (GTDB taxonomy): domain Bacteria; phylum Pseudomonadota; class Gammaproteobacteria; order Arenicellales; family Arenicellaceae; genus Arenicella. The sequence continues at coordinate 6,296 of CAZFVP010000099.1, forward strand.
AGCCAACCGGAGTTACGGCAAACAAACCGAACGTTTCCATCGGTATCGCGTTATCCGGGAAGTGAAGATTCGCACTTTCTATAAGATCATTTAGTAAAATAAGTGGTGATGAGCCAACCATGGTCATGGTGCCTCCCAAAATCGCACAAAACCCCATTGGCATCAATAATCGCGATAGCGGGATAGCGGTTCGACGAGAAATGCGGCTCACTACGGGTAAGAACAAAGCAGCAGCACCAATATTTTGCATAAAACTTGATATCCAAGCCACACAGGCCGAGAGCACAAAGGTAATCTTGCCTTCGGTTTTGCCAGCGTGTTTCAGTATTTGCGCGGCCATCACCCCCATAACTCCGGTTTTATCCAAACCCGCGCCAATGATCATTACCGCAATAATCGACATTACTGCATTACTCGAGAAACCGTCGAATAATTGATAGGTCGGGACTAAGCCTCCATTAAACGCTTCGATCTGGGAGGATAGACCAAGCAGTACCAAAACCAAAAGAGCGACAACATCAACTCTAACAACCTCGACCACGAACAGTACCACCGCAAACGAAAGGATACCCAAAACAGCGATAATTTCGTAAGTAAGGACGACATCTGGCATGCGAGATTCTGCTTAGAGTTTGATTGTGTTTGTCTGTGTAAATTGATAGTAACACACCGCGCTTAACCTGCGTTGTTGCTGCGTCATAAAAACCAAACCGTCCAGGGGTTAACGCCATAATTTAACAAAAATTGATCATGCTAATGAAAAGGTGTTTTGAAAATCCACAAATTTGCAAGCTCAGATAGAAAATATACCACTTGAAGTACCCTAGGGGGTTGCTTTTATAATGACCACTCTGAAATAAAAGTACGATTCTCATGCATTTGGACTCTCATGCAATTTGGGCACTTAGTTTAACCGTTGTAGCCTTGATTCTATTTACCCGCGACCGCATCCCGCTAGAAACGTCTAGTCTTACGGTTATTGTGTTATTGGCAGTCAGCTTTCAAATTTACCCATACCAAAATTCCGCAGGGCAAACTCTTAGTCCAATAATGTTCTTCGCAGGCTTTGCACATGAAGCATTAATCGCGGTATGCGGTTTAATGGTCGCGGGCTATGGCATTGTAAGGACCGGTGCCTTAGATCCAGTAGGCCGAGGTCTGGCTAAGCTCTGGGCGATTAGCCCGACGCTTTCCGTCCTAATCACTCTCATTGTATCTGCGCTACTAAGCGCCGTGGTGAACAATACCCCGATCGTGGTGCTTTTATTGCCAATAATGTTGAATGTAGCAATCAGAACCAAAAGTAATCCATCGGGCATATTAATGCCGATGGGCTTAGCAACATTACTTGGCGGCATGACGACAACTATTGGCACATCGACCAATTTATTAGTAGTCAGTGTCGCCAGCGATATGGGTTTAGAGACCATCGGCATGTTTGATTTCTTTGTACCAGCAGCGATCGCTGGTTCAATTGGAATTATATACCTGTGGCTAATTGCACCCCATATTTTACCAGACCGCACACCCAATCTTGAAGATAGCGGTCCGAGAATATTCACTGCACACTTACATGTTGGTGAAGGCAGCTACGCGGTGGGCAAAACTCTGACCGAAATCATAGAAAAAACGGAAGGCGCCATTCAAGTGTCGGGGATACGTCGCACAGAGAACACCTTTACTGTGCCGCTTCCAGACGCGAAAATTCGCGAAGGCGATCGCCTATTAGTAAGAGATACACCAAGCGCGCTTAAAGAATTCGAGCGTACCTTGGGCGCAACACTCTATTCCAAAGGCCACGAAGTCAATGATGACAACCCTTTATCGGACGATGAACAACACCTCGCCGAATTGGTAATCGATCGTGGCTCGCCGATGATTCATCGCACTCTTAACGAAGC
>CAZFVP010000100.1:0-1473 GCA_964522345.1 uncultured Gammaproteobacteria bacterium
AACTGACCGCTGAAATTGTTAGTAAAAGGCGCTAGACTAGCGCAACTACTAATATCGAGATTTACGTTAGGCGAACGCTAAATGAAAGCAATGATACTGGCCGCGGGTAAGGGAACCCGCGTGAGACCACTGACAAACGAGATGCCAAAGCCGATGATTCCAATTATTGGTAAGCCGGTGATGGAATATTTGATCGAAGAGCTTGAGCGTCATGGTTTTGATGAAATCATGATCAATGTAAGTCATCTTCCTGAGAAGATAGAAAGTTATTTCGGTAACGGTGAGCGTTTAGGAGTCGAAATAGGGTACTCATTCGAAGGGCATATTGAAGACGGTGAAATTCAATCTGAAGCAGTTGGCTCCGCTGGTGGTATAAAACGTATCCAAGAGTTTGGTGGTTTTTTTGACGATACTTTTCTTGTTGTATGCGGCGACGCACTGATTGACTTGGATCTAACTCGGGCTGTGCGAGAGCACTGGAAAAGCGGCGCTGTGGCGAGTATTTGTACTCTCAGCGTAGAGCCCCAGGCTGTAAGTGATTACGGGGTTGTTGTTTCTGATGAAACTGGTCAAATAACCTCTTTTCAAGAAAAACCTTCTATAGACGACGCGCTGTCTAATCAGGTAAATACGGGGATATACATTTTTGAACCTCAGGTTTTAGACCTTATCCCAACAGGGCAAACTTATGATATTGGTTCCGATTTATTTCCAAAGATCGTAAAAAAGGGGCTTAAATTTCAAGCTATAAATATTCCGTTTAACTGGATAGATATCGGTCGAATCAGTGATTACTGGAACGCAAATCAAAAAATTATGAATGGCGAACTTAGGACTATTCCAATGCCAGGTAAGCAAGTTAAACCTGGAGTATGGGTTGGTTTGAACACTCATGTTGATTGGGATAATTGCGACATTCAAGGCCCTGTCTATATCGGTAGCGGCACTCGTGTTGAAGCGGGCGCCACGATTGTAGGCCCAACTTGGATTGGCCATGGTTGTCATATACGTGGCAGCGCCAAGATATCGAAAAGTATTATTTTTGAATACACTCGTATCGGGTCGGCGAGTGTTGTTGAAAATTCGGTCGCTTTTGGGCGCTTCTTTGTTGATAAAGATGGTCAGAGCTTTGAGAGTGAAAGCATGCATCTGGATTGGGTAACGGATTCTCGAATTCCAGCCCATAAGCTAAGCGATCGAGCGGATGCCTGAGTTGTCTAATATCACCTTAATTGGTATGCCCGGCTGCGGTAAAAGTACTCTTGGTCGGCGTTTGGCGAAGATGCGAGGTATGACATTTATCGATACAGATCATGTTCTTGAACAAACCGCGAACATGTGTATTCAAGATATAGTTAACCGAAAAGGAGTGAACTATTTACGTTCTTTAGAAGGAGCGGTCTTATCTGAGTTAGGCTTAAAAAATCATGTCATTGCGACTGGCGGAAGTGCTGTTTACAGTGAGCGAGCAAT
>CAZFVP010000100.1:1573-8194 GCA_964522345.1 uncultured Gammaproteobacteria bacterium
GTACCTAAACAATATTTAGATGTTAATGGTGTGGCCATCATCGAACATACGATTAAGGTTTTTTTGTCTAATTCAGATATAGATAAATTGCTTGTTTGTTTACCTGAGGGTGATCAACGCTTTCGGTTGATGGCATGCGCCAACAATCCTAAGGTAATCACCACCCAGGGTGGTGGTTCACGTGCGCAGAGCGTATTAAATGGCTTGAATGCGTTGGACGCCGATGATCATGATTGGGTATTGGTACATGATGCAGCTCGGCCCTGTTTGAGTAGTGACTTGTTGCAGTATTTAATCGACCAACTCAGAGAGGATGAGGTTGGTGGGATTTTAGCGGTGCCAGTAAAAGACACACTTAAACGTGCAAATAACAATCAAAGAATTGATTCGACAATTGATCGCTCTATTGTATGGCAGGCTCAAACGCCTCAAATGTTTCGTTACGGCCTTTTAAAGAAAGCGCTTAGTAGCGCACTTGAATATGGGTTTGAAATTACCGACGAAGCGTCGTCGATAGAAAGAAGTGGTTATCAGCCAAAGCTGATCGAGGGTGATGCGCGCAATTTAAAGGTTACGACACCGGACGATCTAGAGTTAGCAGCATTTCTGTTAGGTAGATCGGGTATGGCGAGCTAAACAATCGCGAACCAAATGGAGTATAATAGAGGTCAATTTTGTCTCGAGATACTTTTATGTCTACGTCAATTAAAACATTCGTTATAGTAACAATGTGTCTCACCTTGCAAGGGTGTTTAGGCACCGTTGTTGGCGCGACGGCGGACGTTGCGATAGAAGTAGTGAAGATACCGTTTAAGGTGGGTGGCGCTGTGGTTGATGTGGTTAATGGTGACGACTCAGAGACGAATAAAAAATCGAGCGACGGAGACAACGACTAATGAGAATTGGTCATGGCTATGATGTTCATCAATTAATTGAAGGTTGTAGTTTGATTTTAGGCGGCGTGAATATCGAGCATACCAAGGGGTTATTAGGTCACTCTGACGCGGATGTTCTTTTGCATGCTATTTGTGATGCTGTCTTAGGTGCTATTGGCTTAGGTGATATTGGCAAACATTTCCCTGACACTGATGCCTCCTATGCTGGAGCTAATAGTCGAGATTTACTAAGACAGGTAGTGGGTTTGATGCATGACAATGAATTTATCTTAGGTAATTTGGATGTCACTATTGCCGCCCAAGAGCCGAAACTGGCGCCGCATTTAGAAATGATGAAACGCAATATTGCTGCCGATTTCAAATGCAATAGTGGTCAGATAAACCTCAAAGCAACGACCACCGAAAAGCTTGGCTTTGTAGGGCGGGAAGAAGGTATTGAAGCTCACGCAGTGGTGTTACTTATGCCGGTGACTACTTGACCTGATATTTAGAAACAAAATAATAATTCATTCCCTTAATTTGATGCATAGATCATGACTGACGTTAAACTCGAAAACCGTAAGAACCGCAAATTAACTCAAGAAAAAGCGCTGCAAGTGAATCTCGATAGTAGTATTTACGGTGCTATTGTAGAAATTGGTGCTGGCCAAGAAACAGCGCGCCAATTTTTTAGTGCTGGCGCTGCTGCTGGTACCGTGGCGAAGACCATGTCGGCCTACGATATGCAAGTTAGCGATGATGTTTATGGTAAAGCCGGGCGTTATGTCAGCCGCGAACGTTGCGAACAAATGATGGAGCATGAATATGAGCTGATGGTTCAACGTTTAAATGAGGCGCGTGGAGCTGAGACTCGCTTCTTTTCATACGCTGCAACAGTAACCGCTCGAAGTTACAGTCAAAAAAATGAATGCCACGGTTGGATTGGGGTTAAACGACAACTCCAACCTAATTGCGAACCTAGCTCGATAGTCCTTCATGTTCGCATGTTAGACGACACTAATCGTGAGCAATCAGAAGCACTCGGTGTGTTGGGTGTTAACTTGGTGCATGGAGCTTATCACCACGCTGACGACCCTAAGGCGATTATCGATAAGCTACAAGATGGAATGGGTTCGGATAAACGCATCGAAATAGATTTGATACATTTTTCCGGCCCCGATTTTGATTCGGTCGAGAATCGACTAATGAACCTGCACCTTATTCATAGTTGGAATTGTCGTGCTGTAATGTTTGAGCCTAATGGTCAGTCGGTGGTGCCAGCATCTGCGTTGCGTAAGAAAGACACCGTGGTAATTCGTGGTTCGTTTAAACCGCCAACGAATGTACATATGGATATGATGAACTCCGCGATTAATCACTTTGCACAAGAAGAGGGGGTTGATAAAGATAAAATTTTGGTTGTTACTGAAATTACATTGAATGAGCTGTATTCTGAAAATGACGATGCCGATTCGGATTTTTTAGCGCGAGTTGATTTACTCAATCAACTCGGTTTCTCGGTGTTAATTTCCGATTACCTACGATTCTTTAGACTACGTTCTTGGATTCGACGTTACACACAAAACCGTATCGGAATCATGCTCAGTGTGTTGGACTTCGACTACCTCTTTGCTGCTCAATATTACGAAGGCTTAGAGGGAGGAATTCTTGAAGCCTTTGGTAAACTGTTCTCCGACAACACCAATGTCTATGTGTATCCCACGATTCGAGATGGCAAGCTGATCTCACTTGACAATGTAGACGTGGACCCTTCGCTAAAACATTTACTAAAGCATCTCACTTCGAACCGCGCGATGGTATCCGCTGATATTCAAGATGTACACAATTTGGATATTTCTGCGCGCCAAGTTGTTAAAGAGCTCCCTAAGGGTAGAGGTGACTGGGAAAGAATGCTCCCCGATGTGGTCTCGAAAAGCATCATTGAAAAAGAGCTATTTGGTTTTAAAGGTTAGTTGTAAAAAGTGAGTTTCAATTAGCGAGTTACTCGACGATTACTAATGCATTTACCTATACTATATTCTTTTAGACGATGCCCTTACGCGATGAGGGCACGCATGGCTATTGTCTATTGCGGTATAGAGTGTGAATTGCGCGAAGTGGTTCTGAAAAATAAGCCGGCAGCTATGCTTGATGCATCACCTAAAGCAACGGTGCCTGTGTTGGTTGACGGAAACCATATTATTGAGGAAAGTATCGATATTATGGCTTGGGCCTTAGGTAAATCTGACCCAGATGCTTGGCTTGTTCACGACTTAGACCACGAAGCTATTCAGCGCAATGACGGTGAGTTTAAAGCACAGCTAGACCGATATAAATATTCTGATCGCTACCCTGAGCAAACTCAGTCTTGGTATTTTGAACAAGCCTTGTGGTTTCTCAATGAATTGGAGGCCATGTTAGTTCGGGATGATGACAATGGAGGCAATTACTTTTTGTCTAGTCCGGAGATTACCGCACTGGACGTTGCTATTTTTCCATTTATTCGCCAATTTGCCTTTGTAGATAAAGCGAACTTTGATAAGCAAGACTTACCCAAGTTGCAATCTTGGCTGACGTTTCTGCTCAATTCCGAGCTATTCATAAGCGTAATGAATAAATATCCGGCGTGGCAAGCAGAGCAAGAAGCTGTAATATTGTTTGGTACGTGAATACCGAACATCTGTTAAGATAATTAAACTCAAGTTTTAATCACGTGCACGTAATGCCAGACTATAAAATTCAGCACCAAGCAGAAGAATCTCTTTTCTATATTCACTTAGACGACGGACAGCGTGCATTCTTGAAATACAGCCGTTCTGGAATTGAGTCCGCTAAAGCTATGGTCGATTTCTATAGCACGTTTGTTCCGGATGCTTATCGCGGCAAAGCTTTAGCGTCAAAATTAGTAGATCACGCTTTTACATGGGCTGAAGAAAATAATTTGCATATAAATACATCGTGCTGGTATGCGGCTAAGAAATTAGAACGTCGTGCGCGTAATTCATCGACCGCCAAAAGCGATACGTGAGCTCGGTGAGCGCGTTATGCCGGCTCGGTCGATTGAATACCAACTAAACTCTTCTCCCTATTTGGCTCGCTTACATGCTCAGAGTGAGCTGAGTCCGTCTCTTGATTCCGCATCATTGGAGTCATCTCTTTCTCATATTGTTGAACAACTTTGTACGTATAATTTTGATAGCTTGGACGCTGCGCAATCTGTTCTTATTCAAGCGAAGCATGACTTTAATTATGTCTGGTCGTTGGCCGAAGTTTCGCGAAATTTGTCTCAACCAGTACTTGGGCGTTGGCAAACACGGTTTGCCGAAACTACTATCGAATTTGCTCTTAAGTTAGCGTGGCTAACGATTGCGCCGAAGTATAAAGCGATCGCTCAAAACGTGATCGATTCAGGTGGAAACGTTGCAGGTTTGTTTATATTTGGCATGGGTAAGTTGGGTGGTTATGATCTCAATTTTTCCAGCGATGTAGATCTCGTTGCGTATTTCGACCCAGACGTTTTGTCGGTGCCTCAAGTTCTTGGCAAGAGCTATGTGTGTCACCAAGTTCTTCAAGAGCTAACCAAACTCCTGTCGCAAGCTGGGGCGTCGAACTTTATTTGGCGTGTTGATTGGCGTTTGCGTCCAAATGCGTCCGCTACTACTTTGGCAATGTCTGTTGAGGCAGCAGAAGATTATTATTTTTATCGAGCCTCGCCTTGGCATCGCCTTGCACTTATGAAGGCTCGTGTCGTAGCAGGAGATAAAAACCTAGGTTGTCGTTTTTTGAAAACTCTAACGCCGTTTATATGGCGTCAAAACCTTGATTTTCGCGCACTTGATGAACTGGCTGAAATTAAGCAACGCATTAATTTAGAGCACCCATCATTGCGAGCGCAGCGGCAATGGGCTGAACCAATCTCTCACGATATCGGAGGCTTCAATGTAAAATTAGGCAGTGGTGGTATCCGTGAAATCGAGTTTGCAGCCAATGCTCTACAACTGCTTTGGGGAGGGAGACACTACGCATTACGAACCCCAAATACACTAGAAGCTATTAATTCTTTAGTTGAATTAGATAAATTACCTGAAGACATCGCGCTAAAACTGAGCGAGGCGTATCAATACCTTCGCAGGCTAGAGAACGTGATTCAGATGTTGAACAATCAGCAAACTCACCTGATACCGAATTCGGAAGATTTACAACAAAGTGTGTTGATACTCCTAGGGCTAAGTGAATGGAAAACCCTTGTTTTGGAGTTAAATTCATATAGATCTTTTGTTCACTCCTACTTTGAGCGGCTTTTTGCTGAGCAGACAATAGCTCAGGGTGACGCTGTAGTCTGGCCGAGTGATTTAACTCCACAGGCCGATGAGATCGTCGATGGTTGGGAAAATGGTTTTATTAATTACGGCGTGTCTAACCAGGTGCGTCATCGATTAAGACCACTAACCAAAGGCATTGCTAAATATTTAGAGAGTAAACGAGCCAACGCGAGTAATACCATTATTCGCTTACATGATTTTTTCAGAGCATTACCCAGCGGCGAACAATACTTTCGTCTACTGGCGGAGTCGCCAGCCTTGTTGGCCAGTATCGTACCGCCGTTGCTGTATTCTCCTGCCATGACTCTTTTGCTAAAGCAGTCGCCACATATTATTGATTGTTATCTGCGTGAGCAATGGAGTTACCCTGAACCGTTTGATAGCAGTTATGTTAGACAAGCAGAGGATTACGGAGAGCGGTTAGAACGAATGCGTCGCTTTGTAAACGAACATTTATACCAACTGTACTTATCTTTTCTAAATGGAGCTTTGTCGGTGGCGTTGTTTCAGCAAGCGCTGACTGAACTTGCTGAACACAGTTTAGAATTAGCCCTAGAAATGGTCGCTGAGAATATGAAACTTGATACTGTGCCGATCACGGTGATTGGAATGGGTAAAGTTGCATTGGGTAAAATGTCGCCATTATCGGATCTGGATCTGATTTTTGTATTCGATCAAGAGAATACAAGTCTCGAATTAGCGTCGCGGTTTGTTAATCGCTTGCAAACCGCCATTTCAACGCCAATGCGCGAAGGTATTTTGTACGAGCTAGACACTCGTTTGCGACCATCTGGTCGGTCAGGAGCGCCAACCGTATCGATTGATAGTTTCGCAAACCATCACTTAGACCGAGCACATTCCTGGGAGCATATTGCATTGGTACCAAGCCGTGTTGTTGCTGGAAACCGTGAACCTGAGGCAAGGTTAAACCAGATAAAGGCTGAACTTCTTGGTCGTTCGCGTAACGAGAGGCAATTGTTGCACGACGCTCAAAAAATGTGGCATAGGATAGCCGAACATAGAGTTAAGGCCATGGGCCTGAATCTTATGTTTAGTAAGCTTCGAGAAGGCGGGTTAATGCAGACCGAGTATCTAGCAGCTTGTTTGATACTTGCTGCGGGTCATTCTTTACCCAGCTCCAGTGTCGAATTTGATGACTTGTTGAATTTGGTAGAAGATTCGAGAGAATTGGCCGATGCAATGCAATTTTGGCGTTGCCAACAATTGTGGGAGAGGTTGTTGGGCCGCTCCGAACAAACATTGCAGGACTTACCAGAAGAGTATCTTCGTCGCTTACTTGAGCAGTCACAGGTCAATAGTGTTGAGGAGCTTATGAAGAAGAAGGAGCGCTACGTCAATTATGTGCAATTTCGTATGAAGACGTTTTTTTCGAAGAGTCCACTAAATGTTCAACAGCTCGATAG
>CAZFVP010000101.1:0-7999 GCA_964522345.1 uncultured Gammaproteobacteria bacterium
CTTACCAAGGCAATTCAACTTGCTAATGGCTTGTCCGAGTTATAAGCTCCTTTCCTAGGGAACCAAAGTCGCTTTGGTTAACAACTTTATTTTTAAAATCAATAACGAAGCTAATAAAATCAAAAGGTTATGAAATTATTTGTTAACAACTTTATTACTCTCCTACACGATAATAGTCACGTGTTCATCTAGGTGACGTAATGGACATCTCTCACATTTTCAATGACCTCAATGACGCGCAGCGAGAGGCGGTTGCTGCATCACCGTCACCATTGCTCATTCTTGCGGGAGCAGGAAGCGGCAAAACCCGCGTGTTAACATCGCGCATTGCGTATCTAGTAGAAGCGCATCAAATTTCACCCTTGTCTATTATGGCGGTGACATTTACCAATAAAGCCAGTAAGGAGATGCGAACCCGTATTGAAGACATTCTTGGCTTGCCGATGTCTGGTATGTGGATTGGTACTTTTCATAGTTTGGCGCATCGCTTATTACGGCTGCATTATCAAGAAGCCAGTTTGCCACAAGCTTTTCAAATTCTAGACAGTGATGACCAGTTGAGAATGGTTAAGCGAAGTTTAAAAGAATTGGCGTTGGACGAGGCGTACTGGCCGCCCAAACAAGTGCAATGGTATATCAACGGGCATAAAGAAGAAGGCCGCCGCCCGAGTAATGTTCCGCCTAGTAATGACCCGCAGCAACGTACAATGCTCGCTGTGTACAGTCATTATGAAGACTTGTGTCAGCGGTTTGGTTTAATCGATTTCTCCGAATTGTTATTACGCGCTTTTGAACTGTTGAAAAATAATGAGGTTCTACGAGCTCGTTATCAAGACCGATTTCAACATGTATTAGTAGATGAGTTCCAAGACACCAATTCGATTCAATATGGTTGGCTGCGTTTATTGGTACAGAAGTCGCATTGCTTGTTTGCCGTTGGTGACGACGATCAAAGTATTTACGGTTGGCGTGGAGCCAAGGTCGAGAACATCTTGCAGTTTGAAAAGGACTTTCCGGATACGAAGGTGGTTCGCCTCGAGCAAAACTACCGTTCCACTACAAATATTTTGAATGCTGCAAACGCCGTTATTGAAAATAATGACACGCGCCTTGGTAAAAATCTTTGGACAGCCGGTGAAGAAGGCGAGCCAGTAAAGCTTTACACAGCCTATAACGAGCAAGACGAGGCCAAATTTATTGTTACTCAAATTCAGGCTTGGGTAGATCAAGGTGGATTGCGAAGTGAAGCAGCGATATTGTATCGCTCTAACGCTCAGTCACGAACTTTTGAAGAGCGTTTGCTTAACTTGGGAATACCTTACAAAGTGTATGGAGGCTTGCGCTTTTTCGAACGTGCTGAGATTAAAGACGCCTTGGCGTATCTTCGACTCTGTGACAGCAATGACAACGATCCATCGTTTGAGCGAGTGGTGAACACTCCTACGCGCGGTATTGGTAATAAAACAATTGATACCGTGCGAGAATATGCACGACAAAATCAGTTGTCTATGTGGGATGCCTCGAACCAACTTGTTGCAAGCACTCAGTTAACCAGTCGAGCACAAACGGCATTAGCTGGGTTTATTAGTTTGATTCAAGAGATACGTTCTCAAATTACGGACCAAGATTTATTTCAGCAAATTGAGATAATGCTGGACCTAAGCAAATTGATCGAACACTTTAAGAAAGAGAAAGGCGAGAAAGGCCAAGCACGAGTTGAGAACCTACAAGAATTGGTGACCGCTGCGCGTGGTTATGAGATTGACGAAACCGAAGATGACCTATCTCCCTTGTCTTCATTTTTGGCGCATGCAGCACTTGAAGCGGGTGAAGGCCAAGCTGAAGAGTGGGAAGATTGTGTACAGTTAATGAGTTTACACACGGCGAAAGGTTTAGAGTTTCCATTGGTCTTCTTAACTGGTTTAGAAGAGGGTTTGTTTCCACATCAACGATCGCTTGAAGAAGGTGCGGGGCGTTTAGAAGAAGAGCGTCGACTTTGCTATGTGGGCATGACGCGTGCTATGACACAGTTGTGGCTTACTTATGCCGAGTCTCGTCGTTTATATGGGTCTGAGAAGTACACTAGCCCGTCACGCTTTTTAGGTGAGATACCTGACGAAATGGTGCAGGCTGTTCGTGTAAAGCCTAAAAATCCGTATGTTGCGCCAGTGCGCAAACATTCAGCCTGGGTGGACGATCAAAGCGCTCATGAAAGTGGTGTTGCGGTTGGCATGAATGTAAGCCATCCAAAATTTGGTGATGGCACGGTTGTTAACCTTGAGGGTCATGGGGAATACGCGCGTATTCAAATTAATTTTAGTGACGTAGGTAGCAAGTGGTTAGTGCTTGCGTACGCCAATCTAACTCAACTTTAGACGAGAGCTAATATGTCTGCTAAAAAAGAATGTGTGATCTTGCTGCATGGTTTAGGCAGAACTAAATATTCTTTAAACAAGTTAGCATCTCTACTGATGGGCGACTATGGAGTGGTCAATAATACATACCCATCGCGAAAACATACCATCGAAGAATTAGCAAAAATTGCCGTTGGCGGAGCCTTGTCGAAGTGTTTAGATGATTACTCAAAGGTTCACTTTGTAACGCATTCGCTGGGCGGTATTTTGGTGCGCCAGTATTTAAGTGAACATCATGTTCATAAGCTTGGCAACGTGGTTATGCTTGGCCCTCCAAATCACGGTAGTGAGCTGGTGGATTTTTTTCAAAAAAGCCCATTTCTTGAGCGTGTTTTTGGTACTACAAATGGCCCTGCTGGCAGACAATTGAGCACAGCTGATTCAAGTATTCCAAACATGCTAGGCGAGGTTGATTTTCCGCTAGGAGTAATCGCCGGCACAAGGAATTTTAACTTTATTTACTCTCGCATCATGCCAAGCGAATCTGATGGCAAGGTAAGTGTAGAGAGCTCAAAAATAGACGGCATGACTGATCACCTAGTGTTGCCGGTTGATCATACTTTTATGATGCGCGACCGAAAAGTAATTAGCCAGGTTAAAGCGTTTCTAAGAAATGGGCAGTTTGAACGTGATAGAGACGCTCAGTAAACTGGTCTTAGAAACAGAGCGTTTGTCTATTCGTGCTGTAGAGAAGAATGACCTTGAGGCAATTAGCGAAATTCACATGGACGACCAGGTTAATCACTACTTGCCTTATAAAACATGGACGTGTTGGAATGATGCCCTAAAATGGTATGACAACGTAGAAGATCGCCGGGCAAATAATGATGCTGAGCAGTTCGTAATTGTTAGAAAAAATGATTTAAGCATTGTTGGAACATGTATTGTATTTAACTTTAAGCTTCTTGATCATAGTTGCGAGATTGGTTATGTATTAAACCGCGCTTATTGGCAGCACGGCTATATGTTAGAGGCGATGAGTTCGTTTACCTCGGAGTTGATGTCTCATCCAAATGTACGAAGCCTGCGAGCGGTGGTTAATAGTCAGAATAAGTCGTCGCTTAGGCTATTGTCGAAATTAAAGTTCGAGCTGACGGCCACTCTAATGGAAGGCAATACTGGGGTTTCGCATTTATACTTAAGGACTTTGCCCAGAGCTCCGTATGATTAAAGTCAAACCATTAGTTTGGTATTCATGGCTTTGTAGAAGCGCGTTAACCTATTGGCGTTGAGGTTAATGCCAGCCAACTAAATCAATTCTTCTAGCATAGGGAATTGGCTTGGGCTTTTTCTCGTCGCAGACGAATCTGGCTTCGCGATACTGTAAATATGTCTAATTCCGTGCCCCTTGGCGGATTCAAGAACCACTTCGTTGTCATCAATAAATAGTGTCCGCTGAGGGTCAAATGACTTGTTTTCGTTCAGGCGGTGCCAAAACTCAGAATTTTCCTTCGGGTATTCTAATTCATGCGAGCACAATAACTGGTTAAAGTATTTATCAATGCCTGTTTTTGCTATTTTTAGTTCTAATGTCTTTCGATGAGCATTAGTTACCATGCGTACATCGTTGCACTCCTGTTGGCAGCGCTTTAAAAATTCTTCTGCGGTCGGGCGATAGGCTATTTTATGTGCAATCTGGTTTTTAAGTTGCATAATATTCAACCCTAAAGCGTCACTCCAAAAATCGACACAATACCAGTTGAGTGTGCCGTAATGTTGATCCAGCATACTCATAAGCTTTATTCGAGCATCTTCTAGCTCGTAACCATTTCGAGTTGCCCAAACGCGAGGCATATAATCTAGCCAGAAGTGGCTATCGAAATGCAAATCAAGCAGTGTGCCGTCCATGTCGAGTAGTACGGTGTCTATATTTTTCCAATCAAATTGCATACGAGAGATTATAGCAAAACTGTGCTTAAATACGGTTATGGAATTAAAATTTACAAAAATGCATGGCTTGGGTAATGACTTCGTCGTGTTTGACTTTACTGAGCAGTCTATTGAGTTAACTCAAGCTCAGGCAGCACGCATTGCTGATCGCCATTTCGGTGTTGGTTGCGATCAGATATTGATTGTTGAGCGTTCGCTGCGAGATGATATTGATTTTAAATATCGTATTTTAAATGCCGATGGCAGTGAAGTTGGCCAATGTGGTAATGGTGCTCGTTGTTTTGTGCGTTATGTGCATGACAAAGGCTTGTCGAGTAAAAACCCAATTACCGTCGAAACCTTAACGGGTCAAATGGTGTTGCGTGAAGATGAGGCGACAAATTTAGTAACCGTCAACATGGGGCCTCCGCGTTTTGAGCCACAAGACATACCACTTGCTGTAGAGCAACGTCAGCCCGAATATCATTTGCAGCACAACGATGATCAAATTCAATTTTCAGCCATGTCGATGGGCAACCCGCACGCGGTATTGCTTGTTGATGATGTGTGTACTGCGCCGGTGCAAGAGCTCGGCGCCGCGTTAGAAGTTCACTCAATCTTCCCTGAGAGGGCTAATATTGGCTTTATGCAAATTGATAGCCGAACCGACATATCGTTGCGAGTATTCGAGCGCGGTGCAGGCGAAACGATTGCATGCGGTTCGGGTACGTGTGCGGCAGTTGTCGCCGGAATTCAAGCAGGCCTGTTGAACCACAAAGTGACAGCACATTTAAGCGCTGGAGAATTAATAATTGAATGGCATGGTGAAGGCACAAATGTCATGATGACGGGGCCTGCGGAAACCTCATTTGAAGGTATATTAGAAATATGAGCATAGAAGAACAAAAACAGCAACATGCGCAAACCTCTTTTGGTAAGACTGATTTAGTCACATACCTGAAAGAGAACCCAAATATCTTTCAACAACACCCTGAGCTTCTTGAGTTAGTTACGCTAACTGATAGTCGAGGCACCGCGTCATTATTAGAACGTCAGGTAGCTATGATGAAGGAACGGTTGAGCGAACATAAATCTCAACAGTCGCAGTATATGCAGGTTGCTCGCGAGAACGAGCAAATTAGCGATAGTTTTAGTCATGTTATTTGCCAAATGATTGGTTTCACTAATTTGTCTCAATTTGCCACAGAGTTTCCGACTGAGTTGCGCACCACATTCAATATTGATGAGGTGTCATTCAAAACGGCTCAAGCTGCGGCCCGCAAGCCCAATGACAGCGTTAGTTATGACGAAGCAGTACGCAGAATGGTGAATAATCGAGCGGTGTGTGATAACCGTTGGCCGAGTAGCATTATGAGTCTATTCTTCTCAGCCGATATTAATTCGGCGGCACTGATTCCAATGCGCAAGCCCGATAGCATAGAACCTTTAGGCATTTTGGCTCTGGGGTCGCAAGACCCAGACCGTTACACCAATGACTTAGGTACTGCTCACTTGGACCGCTTAGGCTTAATGTCGGGGCTTTGTTTAGCGCGCCTGCAACCCAATTAATGACTTAACGTTAGGTGAGCGAATAATGAGTCAAAGCGCTCAAGATGACATCGATCGCTACCTCAATGTTCTTAGCGTTGAACGACGTTTATCTGAACACACGACTAAAGCGTATCGTCGAGATTTAGTAAAACTCACCACCTTCTCTGATACACGGGGCCTGCTTTTATGGACAGGCTTAAGTAATCATACTGCTCGACTTTTCTCAGCGAGCTTAAACGCAAATGGCATGCATGCCAAAAGTATTCAACGAATTCTGTCGGCATGCAGAGGTTTGTGTTCGTATTTAATTCAGCAAGGCCAATTAAGCTCCAATCCTTTTGACGACGTTCGCGCTCCCAAGTCCGAAAAACGGTTACCTAAAACCCTGAATGTTGATCAAGTGACATCATTGGTTGAAATAGATGTTAACGACCCACTGAGCTATCGAGACAAAGCTATCTTGGAATTGTTCTATTCATCGGGTTTGCGTTTATCCGAATTGTGTTCCATAGATTTAAATGATTTAAACCTGCCAGAAAAGATGCTCAGAGTGACGGGTAAAGGCAATAAAATGAGAGATTTGCCGATCGGTCGACAAGCAGATCAGGCCATTCGAAACTGGCTACTCCAACGCAATGCGCTACCACTTAAAGACTATCAAGCGCTCTTTGTGAGTAAGCACGGAAACCGAATAAGCGTACGAAATATTCAAGCAAGGGTAAAGCTTTGGGCGGCACGCCAGGGTATAGAAGTGTCGGTTAGCCCGCACATGTTACGCCATTCGTTTGCCAGTCACATGCTTGAGTCGAGCGGAGAGTTACGCGCAGTTCAAGAGTTGCTGGGCCATGCCAACATTAGTACCACTCAAATTTACACACATTTGGATTTTCAGCATTTAGCTCAAGTCTATGACGACGCGCACCCGAGGGCTAAAAAAGACAATGTAAATACGCGCGCTGGCGACGAAAATAACTTAGATAAGAGCGACAAAAAATGAATCAATTTTCGAATACTGCTAAAGTGTTTCATTGGGCGGTAGCGGCTTTAATTGTTAGCCAATATGTTCTGGCGAAGTTGGCTGAAAATGCTAAATATAACGACAGAATTTTAGAACAACTAGCGCTCTTAGCGAATCATAAGTCGGTGGGCATCACTATTTTAGGGCTTGCTCTAGTGCGGCTGCTCTACCGATTAAAAACCCCTGCGCCTGAACACTCTTCGACAATGCCCTCTTGGCAGCGAACGGTGTCGACTGTGTCACACTGCTTACTGTATGGCTTTCTGTTTGCGATGCCGATCAGCGGTTGGTTGATGTCATCTGCCAAGGCGTATTCTGTAAGCTGGTTTAATCTAATCGCCTTGCCGGACTTTGTAGCGCCGAATGAAAACCTAGCCGAGCAATTACATGCTGTTCATCATTACTTGGCTGAAGCATTATTTGTTGTGGCTGTGATTCATATTTTAGCCGCGGTTAAGCATCACTATATTGATAAAGACGATGTACTTATTCGCATGTCGAGCAGAATTACTTATGCGCTATTTGTCCTAATAATTATCATCATCATTGGGGTATTTGGGCGCGTGTTCAACACGACTTCAGCACCCGTTTCGACCGAGAATCAGCCTGCGATTAATGCGACAGATTCAAACGCAAGCGAATTAACCATTGCTCAAAGCGATTTACCGATATGGAATATAGACTACGATCAAAGCTACATTAGGTTTAGTGGCGACCAAGCTGGCGCTCCTTTTGAAGGCGAATGGCAGCGTTGGTCCGCCGAGATTCAATTTGATAAGAATCAATTGGATAAAGCTAGGTTCAATGTATCGATCGATCCGAGCTCGGGCTTCTCAAATGACCAAGAACGCGACGATACCATTCGATCATCTGACTTTTTTCATGTAGAGTCGTTTCCAAATGCCTACTATCGTGCAGCGCTGTTTTCAGAAATAGACGATTCTTATCAAAGCAAGGGAGAGCTTTCGATGAAGGGCATCTCTGCTGACACAATTCTAAACTTTGACATTAGTAATAGCGGCAACTCAATCATACTAGAAGGGTCAGCAACATTAGATCGTTTGGTTTGGAATATTGGTATTGGCGACTGGGCTGATACTAGTTGGGTTGGCCAAAACGTAACAGTGGAAGTGCGAGTGCTCGCTAC